>NZ_WXWI01000036.1:0-97689 GCF_009904895.1 Vibrio sp. V31_P5A7T61 | reverse complement strand
GTCTGAAGACAGAAACTCAATAAAGCAGCCAATCAGACTTTATCGAGTAACAAGACAATGTGGAGCGGTAGTTCAGTTGGTTAGAATACCGGCCTGTCACGCCGGGGGTCGCGGGTTCGAGTCCCGTCCGCTCCGCCACCGATAAGAGTCCCTAGCAGCAATGCTGGGGATTTTTTTGTTGTTCGTTATTAATACGAAAGAAAAGCAGACAGCGGATAAGTTTAATTGAATAGCATACCGGCCTGTCACGCCGGAGGGCGCGCCTGTTTTTAATAGCAGAGAGTCCCGTCCGCTCCGCCACTGATAAAGGATCCCTAGCAGCAATGCTGGGGATTTTTTGCATGGGGCAAATAGGCAAACTACTAGAATTTGGACGTTCTTGACCCGTCAACCGCTTTGGAAGTCGCTGATCACTCGCCATAATGCCCTCACCAATGGATCATCGAGCTGAGAACGTTTGCAACAGACTCCTAATTTAAAGGGCTTAATCGGTAATACAGAGAGTTTTTGCACCTTATCTCTGAGCGGACTATTGTTGATCACGACATCTGGGGCCACGCCAACACCACAACCTAATGCTACTAAACTCACGATAGCTTCATGTCCGGCGATTTGTGCATAGATATTGGGTTTAATCTTCATTTTCTTAAACCAACTGTTGGCTCTCTCTCGTGCTGTCCCTGCCTCGGGAACAATAAAGGGTATTTGGTTCCAATCGGGAAACTCTTTTTGCAGCTCTTCTAAAAAGTGACTGATCCCTGTAGGGGCGATCACTGACAGCGGTATTTCACTGATCGTAGCGAATTCAAGCCTTGAAGGCACATTGTCAGGGATGGCTGCAATGGCAATATCCGCCTCATCTTCAAGAATAATTTCAATCGCTTGAGCTGGATCGCCCGTGAGTAATTTGAATTCAATATAAGGATGTTGGAGGCGAAAAGCATTGAGTAAATCAGGTAAGTGGCTGTAACTGGCAGTGACCGAGCAAAATAAACGAATTTCACCTTTCAGTTCACTGTGCTGTTCATTAAGTTGTAACTGTAGTTGTCGCCAGTCATTAAGCATACGCTGGGCGACGGGTAAGAGTTTATAGCCAGATGGGGTGATCTCTACACTTCGATTATCGCGGACAAATAAACTATGACCTATTTCGTCCTCTAATTTTTGAATTTGTCGACTCAGTGCTGACGGACTGACATGCAGTGCTTTTGCTGTGCTGCTAAAATTTTTATGCTCACAAAGGTGTACGAATAGCTGTAGGGTTTTTATGTTCATTAATCTTACCATTGTTGCATTTATTGCAATTACTACTTGTGAATATATCACTTTAAGCAATGATGTTCATGCACTACTATGAAAGCTATTCGGTGTATGACCACCGACCGTATGGATCATCATCAAGGAGCGCACAATGGCTAACTATTTCAACACATTAAATTTACGCGAACAGCTCGATCAGTTGGGTCGTTGCCGATTTATGGCCCGAGAAGAATTTGCGTCAGAAGCCGATTATCTGAAAGGTAAGAAAATAGTCATTGTAGGGTGTGGCGCTCAGGGCCTGAACCAAGGCCTAAATATGCGTGATTCTGGACTTGATATTGCTTATGCTTTGCGTCAAGTGGCGATTGATGAACAACGTCAATCTTATAAGAATGCACAGTCTAACGGCTTTCCAGTCGGTAGCTATGAAACACTGATTCCGCAGGCGGATCTAGTGATTAACCTAACCCCAGATAAGCAACACACTAATGTGGTAGAAAGTATTATGCCACTAATGAAACAAGGGGCAGCACTTGGTTATTCTCATGGTTTCAATATTGTCGAAGAAGGCATGCAGATCCGCAAAGATATTACGGTCGTGATGGTCGCCCCTAAGTGCCCTGGAACGGAAGTTCGTGAAGAGTATAAGCGTGGCTTTGGCGTTCCGACCTTAATTGCGGTCCATCCGGAAAATGATCCTCAAGGTGAAGGCTGGGAAATTGCTAAAGCGTGGGCGGCGGCAACGGGAGGGCATCGTGCTGGGTGCTTGGAATCTTCGTTTATTGCGGAAGTAAAATCTGACTTAATGGGTGAACAAACCATTCTTTGTGGGATGTTACAAGCGGGCTCAATTGTCTGTTATGAAAAGATGGTTGCTGAAGGCGTTGACCCAAGTTATGCCGGAAAACTACTCCAATATGGTTGGGAAACCATCACAGAAGCACTCAAGTTTGGCGGTATCACTCATATGATGGATCGCCTATCAAATCCAGCTAAAGTAAAAGCTTTTGAGTTATCAGAGCAACTTAAAGATTTATTACGCCCACTGTATAACAAACACATGGATGACATTATTGCTGGTCACTTCTCTCGGACTATGATGGCTGACTGGGCGAATGATGATGCTGAGCTACTGGGGTGGCGCGCCGAAACGGCACAAACTGCGTTTGAAAATTATCCTGATTCGAACATCAAAATTGCTGAACAAGAGTATTTTGATAATGGCATTCTGATGATTGCGATGGTTCGTGCTGGGGTTGAGCTAGCCTTTGAGGCGATGACCGCATCAGGAATTATCGACGAATCGGCCTACTATGAATCACTACACGAGTTACCATTGATAGCCAATACCATTGCCCGTAAGCGTTTGTATGAAATGAACGTAGTGATTTCGGATACTGCTGAGTATGGTAATTACTTATTTGCCAACGTCGCCATACCATTGCTGCGTGAGCAATTTATGCCTTCAGTAAGTACCGATGTGATTGGCAAGGGACTTGGTGCGGTTTCCAATCAAGTCGATAACGCAACGTTAATTGAAGTTAATAGTGCGATTCGCAACCACCCAGTTGAATATATTGGTGAAGAACTTCGTGGCTATATGCAAGATATGAAGCGTATCGCGGTTGGTGATTAACCGCTAGTCACACTAAAGAGCAACACAGCAAACACAACAAACACAACAACATAAAAATATAATAAAGGGGCTGAGTGATACACGAAGCCCCACTTTTTTCCTTCCGGTTCACATTTCCCAGTTAACGCTACTTATTTTTCGTTAAGTTTCGCTTCCAGCTCGTTAAGTTTCTGCTCCATATCGCTGAGTTTTTGACGCGTACGTAGTAAGACTTGCGTTTGTACATCAAATTCTTCTCGGCTAACCACATCGAGTTTATTTAATTGTCCTTGGATAACTTGGCGCACTTTTTGTTCGACATCAGAGCCGAGGTCTTTGACGGGTTGAGGCATTGAGTCGTGGATTTGTTTAGCAATTTGTTCTAGTTTTTTGGGATCAAACATTGGGTGGTCTCTCCTTATTTATTGCCGCTATTCTATGCAATTCATGGTTAAAAGTCGTTACTTAGCCAATAAAAAAGGCCACGTTTGTGGCCTTTGCGATAACAGAGGAAGAAGCTTACGAGCGATTTTCGGCTAGTTGTCGTTGAGCGGCTTTCGCTTCATCAATCCGTGCGAGTTTCTCTAGATCTTTATCTTCAACGAAGATAGGAAGCGGTTTGTGTTTCTCCGCTAAATAGCTATAAATTACCGGAAGTACAAATAGCGTAAACAGAGTACCAATCGAGAGACCCGCGACAATCACGATGCCAATACTAAAGCGCTGTGCGGCTCCTGCACCCGTTGCGTACATCAGTGGTATCAAGCCTGCAATCATCGCCGCTGTAGTCATCAATATTGGACGTAGACGAACCTTGGCTGCTGCCATCACGGCATCAATACGGCTGAGCTTATTATGTAACTGCTCTTCTTTGGCCACCTCACAAATCAAAATCCCGTGTTTAGTAATCAAACCGACCAGAGTGATTAACCCGACTTGCGAGTAGATATTCATGGTTGATGCTCCCCACGCCAGGGCGATCAGCGCGCCGCAGATAGCTAAAGGTACAGATACCATGATCACTAATGGATCGCGAATGGATTCAAATTGAATCGCCAAAACTAGGAAGATAATCGCTAATGCTAAGCCAAAGGTCACGTAGAGTGCGCTTCCCTCTGTCACGTATTGTCTTGCTTCGCCCATATAATCATGGCTATAGCCTTTAGGCAGTTGAGTTTCAGCAATGTTTTCAAACCAAGCGATGGCATCACCCATTGCGGTACCTGGTGCAGGTACCGCACCAACCGTTGCTGAATTTAACTGATTAAAGTGAGGCAGTGAGCGCGGCTCGGCGACCACATCAATGGTGATCAAGCTGCCCAATGGGATCATGTTGCCATCGGAAGCCCGTACAAAGTAGTTTTTCATTGATTCAGGGTTAAGGCGATATTTACGCTCGACCTGCGGAATGACCTCGTAAGAGCGGCCATCTAAGTCAATACGGTTAACATAGCCATCGGCCATCATGGTCCCTAACGTCATACCAATATCCTGCATGGTCACACCGTAAGCGCCCGCCTTGTCCTTGTCGATGTTGATTTTCATCGTCGCGGAATCGTAGTTCAGATCCAAATCCGAATAGATAAAGAGTGGGCTAGCTTTGACTTGTGTTAATACATCACTGGCAATGGTGAATAAGCTCTCAAATGCGTTAGGTGTAGTGATGACAAACTGAATCGGTAACCCAGAACCCGCGCCGGGTAACTCAGGCATTTGGAAAGCTGTTACCGCCATGCCGGGAATATCTTGTACTAAGTGGCCAACACGTTTCGTCACCTCTGCTTGACTGGCTTGACGTTCGCTCCAAGGGAACATTGAAGCAATACCAAACGCTTGGTTAGAATTTGGAACCCCGGTAAACACTTGAGCAAATTGTACCTCTGGCTGATCAGAGAGAATTTTATTCACTTCATGCATCGTATTCGATAGGTAATCTAAGTTAGCGTTAGATTGTCCAGTACCGAGTAGCATGATTACCCCTTTATCTTCCGATGGGGCCAGTTCACTAGGAATGAATTTAAATAAAACGGGTAGACTCGCAAACACGATGATCGCAAAGGCAATCACGACTGGGCGATGCAACATCACCGCTTGCAACATGCGATCATAGCGCTGAGTTAACTTATCGAGTAGATGATGCACGGTTTGTTCAAATTTGCTCGGTATTTCATTGGCTTTGAGCATCTTCGAGCACATCATCGGTGATAAGGTTAAGGCGATAATACCAGAGACAAACACTGCGCCAGCTAAGGTTAGCGCAAACTCTTTAAACAATGCACCCGTGATCCCGCCCATTAAAGCGATCGGAGCATATACCGCACCTAGCGTTAAAGTCATCGAAATGACTGGAACCGCGATTTCCCGAGTACCGATAATTGCCGCTCGAAACGGTGACTCTCCTTCTTTAATATGCCGGTCAATGTTTTCTAGTACGACAATCGCATCATCAACCACCAGACCGATCGCCAACACCATCGCAAGTAGTGTCATCAGGTTCCATGAGAATCCCATCGCTTGCATCACCATAGCGACACCAATCAGTGATAGTGGAATGGTAATAATGGGAATAATCACCGCTCGCAACGATCCTAAGAATAGCGTGATCACCACCAGTACAATTAACGCCGCTTCAATGATGGTTTTGATAACCTCATGAATGGATTCATTAATCGCAACGGTTGAGTCATACATGACATTCATTTTTATCGTGCTTGGCATATTGCGCTCAAGCTCAGGCAGGACATCAAGAACATCTTTGGCAATATTGATAGGGTTAGCGCTTGGGGCGGCGTTAATTGCTGCCACAACCGCTTCTTGCCCATTAGCACTCGCACGGTAGCTGTCATGACTCTTCGCTAAACTGACTTTGGCAATGTCAGCCAGACGAATAATGTTGCTAGCATCGGTCCTTACGACAAGGTTTTTGAGCTCTTCAACACTAGAGACTTGAGTGTCAGCGCTACCATTAAACAGCACAAACTCACCGGTGATTTGACCGGTCGCCGATTGATAGTTATTTGCGCTCAATACGCCCATAACATCTTTCGCGGTTAGATTAAACGCCGCCATTTTTGCCGGATCTAACCACACACGTAGGGCATATTTCATACCCCCGTACAGATCGATACTGGAAATACCATTAATTGCGTACAGTTGAGGGTTAATCACCCGTTGTAAATAATCGGTGATCTGACTGGAATCAAGTTCATTACTAGTGAAACCCAGATACAACACGGCGGTTGTTGAACCTGTCGACATACTGACCGATGGATCTTCGGCCTCTTTTGGCAGCTGAGAGCGAACCGAGTTGGTTTTGGCTAAAATATCTGCCAATGCTGCGTTAGGGTCAGTATTGAGTTTCATGTAAACGGTGATTTTGGAGCTACCTAACACCGATTGAGACGTCATATAGTCAATATTATCGGCTTGAGCCACCGCTTGTTCTAATGGCTGAGTGATAAAGCCTTGAATCAAGTCGGCACTGGCACCGTAATAACTGGTAGAGACCGTAATCACCGTATTGGTCATTTCAGGGTATTCGCTCACTTGCATTTTGAACATCGCTTGCAAACCAAGCAATGCAATCAAAAAGCTGATCGATACCGCTAAAACTGGACGTTTAATAAAAACATCAGTAAAGCGCATAATTCCTCCGGTTACAGCATCGGTGTTTTGGCTGGTGGAGTCGTCGCATCGCTTTCTACGATACGTACTTTCACGCCATTGCTTAAACGAACTTGCCCTGTAGTGACGACGACATCCCCAGGATTTATGCCTTCGAGGATATGAGCAATGTCACGAGTACGTTCACCAACTTTGATGACTCTTTGTTCGACACGCTGTTCACCTTTATCTTTAGTCAACACAAATACACTATCGCCATAGAGTGTAAAGGTGATGGCGGTTTGAGGCAGAGTCACCTGATTCTCTAGTGTTGGTAAGATGATGTGCGAGCGAGCAAACATACCACTGCGTAATTTACCATCGCTATTAGGGATATCCGCTTGAACTTGAATCAAACCACTTTGCACGCTAACGGCAGGTTCAATCGCCGTGATCGAGCCTTTAAACGAATCGTCAGGATAAGCGTCGACAAAAATATCAACATTTTGTCCGATGAAAATGCGGGAAATATCAGTTTGTGGCACGGTAAAACGTAGACGCATGACGGTGGTGTCTTCTAGGCGTACGATGTCAGTGCCGGGTTGTAAATATTGACCGAGATTGACATTACGAATACCTACCACGCCAGCAAAAGGGGCCTTAATTTCGCGGCGAGCGATAGCGGCTTTTAAGCTTTCGATATCGGCAGCGAGCGAGTAGTAACTGGCTTCTGCGTCATCAAGAGCTTCTTTAGATATTGACCCTTTACTGAACAAACCTTTATAGCGCTCATATTTGGCTTTTGCGGCAGGGAGTCGAGCTTTTGAGCTCTTTAAATTGGCTTGTTCGACGGCAGAGTCAAGCATTACCAATGGTTGATCTTCTTCTACTTGAGCGCCTGATTCAAACAAGATGCGATCAATCACGCCACTGGTTTCTGTCGTTAGAGTGACGCCTTGATTCGGCTCAATAAAACCAATGGCTTCAATCACGGGTACCCAATCAACGGCATTGACCTCAGTGACCGTTACCGGAAATTCTGCTTCAGGTCGGTTGGCCATAAATTCAGCGATTTTTTGCTGTTTAAACAGATTGAAACCTATCACGCTACCAAATAGCAGCACCACGATAAGTAACATAAATAATGTCCACTTTTTCATTCTGGTGAGAACTCCAAGTTAATGTTGAATGACGGTATCTCAATCGGCTCGATAACGACTTGAAATGTGCCACATGGTTGAAATGTTTCCCTATCACAATCGATGATAGGGGTTAGGTTTTCTTGAGTTTGGGACTAAGTGCGCTGGATACACCTCATGCTCAATAGCTAAATAAACCGGTAGCAACGTTTATAAAACGTAGGTGGTTGTACCGATGATTACCAGTAAAGAGAGAGTCCAATAGCTATTTTTTGCTCAATTCATTTTATTTGCAATCAGTTGTTATGGTTTGGCATTCATATTTTTCTTCTGACTGAATAATAAGCTTGCCATCATATCTGATGAACTGAGGTCACATTATAGCCTACAACCTAACCATGTTTGCAATACAGTTGTGCAGTAAATGAGAAAAAATTTTACTTTGCGACGGTTTTTTGAGTTCAACATAGTATTGAGCCATCAGCGGCATTATGATTAGCGTCTTGAATAATCCACACAGAGAAGAAGATGAAGCTGAACTCACGACAAGATGAAGCGGTAAAGTATGTATCGGGTCCTTGTCTCGTCCTCGCGGGAGCTGGGTCGGGAAAAACCCGCGTGATTACCAATAAAATTGCCTATTTAGTTCAGCAGTGTGGATATAAGGCACGTAATATTGCAGCGGTGACCTTTACTAATAAAGCCGCTCGAGAAATGAAAGATCGCGTTGGTCAAACATTAGGTAAAGCGGAGTCGCGTGGTCTCATCGTATCAACGTTTCATACCCTTGGTTTAACTATTATTCGAAGAGAGTACAAAGCGTTAGGGTTAAAACCCGGTTTCTCATTATTCGACGATCAAGATCAATTAGCATTATTGAAAGAGCTTACGGAATCTCAGCTAGAGGGCGATAAAGATTTGTTGCGTCAGCTATTAAGTACCATTTCTAATTGGAAGAATGACATGGTATCGCCGCAACAAGCCAAAGCCATCGCAAAGGGTGAGCAGCAACAACTTTTTGCTTTTTGTTATGAGTGTTATCAGAAGCAGATGCAAGCGTATAACGCCTTAGACTTCGACGATTTGATCTCACTACCCGTTCGGCTCTTGCGTGATCATCAAGAGGTGAGAACGCGCTGGCAAAGTCGTATCCGATATTTACTCGTTGATGAATATCAAGACACCAACACCAGTCAGTATGAATTAGTTAAACTATTGGTCGGTGAGCGTGGGCGTTTAACTGTCGTGGGTGATGATGATCAATCGATCTACTCTTGGCGAGGCGCTCGACCACAAAATTTGGTCCAGCTAGGTCAAGATTTTAGTCATTTAAAATTGATTAAATTAGAGCAGAACTATCGTTCAACCAGTCGAATTTTACGTGCCGCGAACATTTTGATAGCTAACAATCCTCATGTGTATGAAAAAGTACTGTTTTCCGATATTCCTGATGGAGAAAAACTCAAAGTCATTATTGCTAATAATGAAGATCATGAAGCTGAGCGAGTCACTGCAGAGCTGATCGCCCATAAATTTCTTAATCGTACCGAATACCGTGATTACGCGATTTTATATCGGGGTAATCATCAGTCGCGTCTGATTGAAAAGTCACTGATGCAGAACCGAGTGCCTTATAAGTTATCTGGGGGAACGTCATTTTTTGCTCGGGCAGAAATTAAAGACATCATGGCTTATTTGCGAGTTTTGGTGAATCCGGATGACGATAATGCCTTTTTACGGATCGTGAATACTCCTAAGCGAGAAATAGGGCCTGCGACCTTAGAAAAACTAGGTAGTTACGCCAACATGCGAGGTAAAAGTCTGTTTGCGGCGAGTTTTGAACTGGGATTGGAACAACATTTAGCGGGGCGAGGCCTGGATAATGTACGACGTTTTACGCAGTGGTTAGTTGAAATCACCGATAATGCGGAACGTGGCAATACTGTCGAAGCCTTACGCTCGCTGGTGCGTGATATTCACTACGAAGATTGGTTGTATGAGACATCTTCAAGCGCGAAAGCGGCGGAAATGCGTATGAAAAATGTTTCCGAGCTTTATGCGTGGATTGTTGCTGATTTAGAGGGTGACAATTATGATCAAGAAGAGAAAACGCTTAAAGAAGTGGTTCAACGCTTGACCCTACGTGACATAATGGAGCGTGGCGAGCAAGATGACGATAGTGATGCTGTTCAGCTAATGACGTTGCATGCCTCGAAAGGATTGGAGTTTCCTTACGTTTATCTGATAGGCGCTGAAGAAGGCATTTTGCCCCATCAAACCAGTATTGATGAAGAGAATGTCGAAGAGGAGCGTCGTTTGATGTACGTTGGCATTACACGAGCGCAGCGAGAATTAACGTTTACCGTTTGTAAAGAACGCCGTCAGTTTGGTGAACTGATTAAACCGACCCAAAGTCGCTTTTTGGATGAATTACCTTACGACGATGTTGAATGGGAAACGAAGAAAAAAGTGCTTTCTCAAGAAGAGCGAATGAATAAAGGCCAAGCACATATCGCTAATTTAAAAGCCATGTTTACTAAAAAATAGCCAATATCGACTTTAGCCATTAACGGATTATTTTGGGTGATGGCGTATTGTCTATCACTGATAACGCGCTTTAGAGGCAAGAGTTAGCGGTAAAATTGGCTTTTATCGGCAAGGTTTGTTGAAAAAGACGCCAAACAAGAAAAAAAGTTGAAAAAGTACTAGACGCCCTCAGGGGATATCCGTATTATTCCACTCCGCCGATAGGGCATGCGCCCGTAGCTCAGCTGGATAGAGCGTTGGCCTCCGGAGCCAAAGGTCGAAGGTTCGAATCCTTTCGGGCGCGCCATCCGGTTGGTTGATTAGGGTGTGTATTGGCAACATCAGTGGTGGCTATAGCTCAGTTGGTAGAGCCCCGGATTGTGATTCCGGTTGTCGCGAGTTCGAGCCTCGTTAGTCACCCCATTATTTTGGTAGCAATGGCTTCCATTCTTGATTTTTCGAGATAAAAAATTATATCGGTGAGCAGCGCAGTTTAGTAGCGCATCCCGAGTTTAGGAATAGTGGACCAGAGGGCGACCCTCGGTAGTTATTCTTAAAGTAAAAATTGTTTCGGTGAATAGCGCAGCTTGGTAGCGCATCTGGTTTGGGACCAGAGGGTCGGGGGTTCGAATCCCTCTTCACCGACCATTTTCAATAAGTTAAGCAATTAGCTTAACTGACAAATAGCTATAATTAATTAGCTATTACAAAGATTGATGGTGGCTATAGCTCAGTTGGTAGAGCCCCGGATTGTGATTCCGGTTGTCGCGAGTTCGAGCCTCGTTAGTCACCCCATTATTTAAGCAGTATAAAAAGATATCGGTGAGCAGCGCAACTTGGTAGCGTATCCCGATTTTATGAGCAGCGGACTAAAGGGCGACCCTCGGTAGTTGTTCTTAAAGCAAAAAATTGTTTCGGTGAATAGCGCAGCTTGGTAGCGCATCTGGTTTGGGACCAGAGGGTCGGGGGTTCGAATCCCTCTTCACCGACCACTATAAGAAGCCCTAGTCGAAAGACTGGGGCTTTTTGTGATCATGGTAGAGATAAGTGGTGAGTCAGCGCTGAGTTGAGCTTTTCGATAACTCAGCGATAAATTTATCTTTTCGAGTTTGCTTGTTGCTTTTATGTGAAAATTTTGCCAAATTGTTCAACTTGTAAATAACCAGAACAATGGACTGGTCAAAAGGATTGATTGGTACTGACTGAATAATCAGCCATTTTATGGTCTGAATCAGTCAGTCTCAGACACGGATAATTACGCCATAGCGGTTGAGGTCTGGTTTGCATGTCACTTTTAGAAGTTAATAACTTACGCATAGAATATCCCTCACGTCATGGGGTTCATGTTGCGGTAAAATCACTCACACTGGATATTCAGCGCGGTGAAATTGTCGGTGTCGTCGGTGAATCGGGGGCTGGCAAATCGACCGTCGGTAATGCAATTATTGATCTATTGAGTCCTCCTGGCACCGTTGCTGGTGGTGAGGTGTTTTTAAATGGCGAGAAAATTTCTGGCCTATCAATAGAAAAAATGCGCCAAGTGCGTGGTTCAAAAATCGGCTTTATTTTTCAAGATCCGATGACGTCTTTAAATCCATTATTCACCGTTGAACAGCAGTTAACGGAAACCATTCATGCCAATATGAAGGTGAGTAATGAACAGGCTTACCAACGCGCATTAGCGTTGATGAATCAAGTAGGTATTCCGCAGCCTGAAAATCGTCTTAAGCAGTATCCTCATCAATTTTCAGGTGGTATGCGTCAAAGAGTGGTTATCGCTATCGCCTTGGCCGGAGAGCCGGACCTGATCATTGCCGATGAGCCAACCACTGCGCTAGACGTGTCTATTCAAGATCAGATCTTGAGTTTGATTCGTGATTTGTGTAAGAAAAATAATGTTGGCTGTATGCTGGTGACCCACGATATGGGCGTTGTTTCGAATGTTACCGACCGTGTTGCGGTTATGTATCGCGGTGATCTCGTCGAATTTGGCCCGACGGCGAAAGTGCTTGGCGACCCTGATCATCCTTACACACGTAGTTTGATCTCTGCCGTCCCGCGTTCGGACATCAAATTAGACCGATTTCCGCTGGTTAGCTACATCGAGCAAGCCAGTGAACTGGCGCCACTGGATATCAAAACCCATTGGTTAGGACAAAGCCAAGATCAGCGTGCCTATACTGGCCCACTATTGAATGTTGAGCAGGTTAACTTGCGCTTTGTAACCAAAGACTCATTGTTTGCCAGTCGTCGTGAATATGTTCAAGCATCGAACAATGTCAGTTTCCAAGTCCATGAAGGGGAAACGTTTGGACTGGTCGGTGAGTCGGGATCGGGTAAATCAACCATCGCGCGAGTGATCGCGGGCTTATATCAACCTAATGAAGGTCGAGTGACGTTTGAGGGAATCGATCTTACCGCTTTCAAATCGGAAAAACAGCGTCGTCCTATCCGCCGTCAAATGCAAATGGTGTTTCAAAATCCGTATACGTCAATGAATCCTCGCATGAAGGTGATGGACATTATTGCTGAACCAATTCGCTTCCACCATTTGACCGACAATGAATCGCAAACGCGGCAAATCGTGCACGATCTTTTAGAGTATGTTGGCTTGGGCCGAATGGCTGGCGTTAAGTATCCTCATGAGTTTTCTGGTGGTCAGCGTCAACGTATTTCGATTGCTCGAGCTCTCGCGACTCGTCCTCGTCTATTGATTTGTGATGAACCGACTTCTGCCTTGGATGTTTCTGTGCAAGCACAAATCTTGAATTTATTAAAAGACTTACAGCAAGAGCTCAATTTAACCATGTTATTCATCAGTCATGATTTGCCGGTTATTCGCCAAATGTGTGACCGAGTCGGGGTGATGAAGATGGGGACCTTATTGGAAGTTGCCCCAACAGAGCAATTGTTTACCCATCCACAACATGAATACAGTCAACAATTGATCTCGTTAATGCCGGAATTCACAGGCTTAAGAGAACAACGAGTCTCGGCTTAATGCGCGATGAGCGTTAAAGGTTGACGATAGGTCATCGACGTTGTACCCAATAACCAAAACAACCCATAGGGATATCGATTCCCGCATAAGGAGTTATGCAATGAAAATCATTAAAAGCAAGCTAGCCCTAGCCTTAATTGCTGCTGGACTGAGTTTTTCGCTCAACGCTGCACAAATCAAAATCGCTTACGATTCAGACCCCGTGTCGATGGATCCTCATGAGCAGCTCTCTGGCGGTACACTTCAGTTATCGCACATGGTATTTGACCCGCTGATTCGTTTCACTCAAGACATGCAATTTGAAGCTCGTTTAGCGAAATCTTGGCAGCGTTTGGATGATGAAACCATGCGCTTTCATTTACGCGAAGGCGTCAAGTTTCACTCTGGTAATCCTTTCACTGCCGATGATGTGATATGGACGTTCAATCGCTTGAAAGAGTCCGCCGATTTTAAAGGTATTTTTGAACCGCTAGCATCGATCAACAAAGTGGATGATTACACGGTGGATATCAAAACTAATGGTGTTTATCCCCTGATCGAAAACGTTGCGACCTATATTTTCCCGATGGACAGCCAGTTCTACTCTGGTAAGACCGCTGATGGCAAAGATAAAGCGGAAATTGTCAAACACGGATCTTCCTTTGCTTCTTTAAATGCTTCGGGCACCGGCCCTTTCATTATTACTCACCGTGAGCAGGGTATTCGTATGGAGTTTGCTCGCTTTGCGGATTACTGGGATACAGCCAGCAAAGGTAACGTTGAGAAACTGACTCTCGTGCCAATCAAAGAAGATGCAACCCGTGTGGCGGCATTATTATCTGGTGGTGTTGATATGATTGCACCTGTCTCGCCTAATGATTACCAGCGCATTCGTAATGCGCGTGATGTTGAGCTGTACACCATGCCGGGTACACGCGTGATCACCTTTCAATTAAACCAAAATAGTCATGAAGCCCTACGTGATGTACGTGTTCGTCAAGCGATTGTCTATGCGATTAATAATCAAGGGATTGTCGATCGTGTTATGCGTGGTGCCGCGACAGCTGCAGGTCAGCAAAGCCCAGTCGGTTATGCCGGTTATAACGAGAATCTCAAACCGCGTTTTGATCTTGAAAAAGCCAGACAATTGATGAAAGACGCTGGTTATGAACAAGGCTTTAATTTGTCGATGATTTCGCCGAATAACCGCTATGTTAATGACGATAAAATTGCTCAAGCCGCTTCTGCAATGCTTGCTCGTATCAATATTAAAGTTGATTTGAAAACCATGCCTAAAGCGCAATATTGGCCAGAATTTGATAAATGTGCGGCGGATATGTTGCTGATTGGTTGGCACCCAGATACAGAAGATTCAGCTAACTTTACCGAGTTTTTGACCATGACGCGTAATGAGCAAACGGGTAAAGGGCAATACAACTGTGGTCACTACTCTAATCCAGAAGTGGATGCTTTGGTCAATGCGTCTAACGTTGAGACTGATTTAGCCAAACGCAGTGAGATGTTGAAAAAGGTAGAAGAGATCTTATACAACGAAGCGGCATTCGTACCATTGCATTGGCAAGATCCTTCTTGGGCGGCGAAGAAAAACCTAGAGTTAGCGCCGATCATCAATGGTATGGACTTCCCTTACTTTGGCGATTTGGTGGTTAACAAGTAGCGTTTAGATAACCTTTCTGAAATGTTTGAAGTTGAGGAAAGGTTGCCCTCTCAGACGGCAACCTTTTTTCTTCTTTAAAGCGGTCGTTTTATTGTGGTTGATGTGGTCATCAACCCGACAAGAGTTATGGATAGTGTAAGGGGCAGGGAATGTTTTCTTTTTTGATCAAACGTCTATATCAGGCACTGATCGTCATGTTTGTGATTAGCTTGGTGGCGTTTGCCATTCAAGATAATTTAGGCGATCCGTTGCGTGAACTGGTTGGGCAATCGGTGTCAGAAGCACAGCGTCAAGCGATGCGTGATGAGTTGGGGCTTAATGACCCATTTTTAGTCAAATATAGTCGTTTCTTGGGCGCGGCGATCAAAGGTGATTTAGGGACTTCCTACTTTTTTAAACGTCCAGCGGCTGAGGTGATTTTAGATAAACTGGTTGCGACTCTTGAGCTAGTTTTTGCCGCGACCGTGATCATCATTACCTTATCGATTCCATTAGGCGTCTATTCGGCTATCCACCCTAAACGGCTGTTTTCGAAACTTATTATGGCAGGCAGCAGCATTGGTATTTCGATCCCAGTCTTTTTGACCGCCATTATGTTGATGTATGTGTTTTCGATTGAACTGGGTTGGCTGCCTTCTTATGGCCGCGGTCAAACCACCAACGTTTTCGGCTGGCAGTCGGGATTATTTAACCTCAATGGGTTAAGTCATTTAGTGTTACCAAGTGTCGCTTTGTCTTCGATTATGCTACCTCTGTTTATTCGTTTAGTCCGAGCAGAGATGTTAGAAGTTTTAAACTCTGAATACATTAAGTTCGCTAAAGCCAAAGGCTTAGCGATGAATAAAATCTATTTTCAACATGCTTTAAAAAACACCCTATTACCGGTGTTGACGGTAGGCGGCGTGCAAATTGGTACTATGGTGGCTTATACCATTTTGACCGAAACGGTCTTTCAGTGGCCGGGGACTGGATTGCTCTTTTTGGAAGCGATTAATCGTGTCGATACACCGCTGATCACGGCCTACGTAATTTTTGTTGGGTTAATTTTTGTCGTCACCAATACGATCGTTGACTTACTGTATGGATTAATTAATCCGACGGTGAATCTCACCGGAAAAGGAGCCTAATCATGACGGCAATAACAACCATGCCCTCCGCTTGGCAGCGTTTTAAACAGTCGGATTTTTTGTATTATTTTTTACGCGATAAAGTGGCGATGGTCAGCTTTGCGCTATTTAGTGTTTTTTTACTGTTAGCCTTGTTAGCGCCTGTGATCGCGCCGAGTAATCCTTACGATCTCGCCAGTATCGACATTATGGATTCTGAGCTGCCTCCTATGTGGATTGAGGGCGGTGATGGGCAATTTGTATTGGGTACCGATGGGCAAGGACGAGATATTCTCTCAACCATTTTGTATGGCTCGCGCTTATCGCTGACGATAGGCTTTCTCGCCGTTGGGTTACAGCTTATCTTGGGGATCATTATTGGCCTTTCTGCGGGCTATTTTGGTGGGCGTATCGACAGTTTTTTAATGCGTTTTGCCGACATTCAACTCTCTTTTTCGACCATGATGGTAGCCATCATTGTTTCGGCGATTTTTAAAGCCAGTTTTGGCGGCGAGTTTTATAGCCAATATGCGGTGATCATGCTGGTGGTGATCATCGGTATTGCGGAATGGCCTCAGTATGCTCGAACCATTCGCGCATCCGTGTTAGCTGAAAAGCAAAAAGAGTACGTTGAAGCGGCGCGCGTGATGGGGTTCAAGTCGTTACGGATTATGTTTCGCCATATTTTGCCTAACTGTTTATCACCAATCTTAGTCATTTCAACAGTTCAAATTGCCAATGCGATCATGTCTGAAGCAGCGTTGTCGTTTCTTGGTCTAGGATTGCCCGTTGATCAACCGTCTTTAGGAGCGTTAATTAGTACCGGATTTAAGTATATTTTCTCTGGCGCGTGGTGGATAACCGTATTCCCCGGCATCATTTTGATCAGCTTAGTTTTGGTGATTAACTTACTAGGAGATTGGCTGCGTGATGTCTTTAATCCTAAAATTTATAAAGGTTAAGGTCTAGCTGATTGATTTTATATCGATATGCCACTTACACTGAGAGTCGTCATTGAAGACGACTCTCTTTTTCTAGACATAGAGGTTGGCGTGATTTTCGCAGTGGTTTTTAGGTCATTGAGTTAGTAGCGAATCAAATCACGGTTGTCACTAAAGTTGGGATAACGATAGATATGAGAATCAGCACAATCAACACTGCACCACGAGGGCTCGTTTACCTACTATTGGGCGGAGCTTTATTCTTCAACGGCCCATTATTTGCGCAAGAGGTACTTTGCGAAGCGACGCAAGCCTCTAGCGAACAGTTACCGGTTCTGGCCAGTCATTGCCCGATCGGTGATGGGTTATGGGGCAATAGTCAGCCACGTTCAAGTCAATCTCAGTTCTGGATTCAATGTGGTCTACTTGATAAACCCTTATCGCTTGAACAAGCGAAGCTTATCTATCAACAGATTTCAACCCATGTATGGATGAAGCCAGAAGGGCGAGCCACACGCTGTTTGATCGGCCCCTACGATAGTTTTACCCAAGCACGCAGTGAGTTGATGCTGGTTAATAACCTTGCCGCTTATCGTGATGCGTTTATTCGAGAAATTCGCCCATCAGCACCGCCTTCCTCAACGGTAACTACTCCAACCACGGACAGTCCGGCAAAACAGGCGGAACGAAAAGTGGCAGAAAGTGGTGTAGCGGCAATTCAACCGCTACGCTCTGCTCGGCCTGTAAGTGTTTCTGAAGATGTTGAGATCCGTCATCAAGCGACGATTAATGGCACGACTTATGTCGTTCCCTATAGCTTTGCGACAAATAAGTCGTTTTATATGGAGCACAACCAGCCATGGAATCGACTCAGTTATGACGAAGCAAGAACGCTCTGTCAGCAACAAACGATGCGTTTGGTGAATCAGCAAGAGTGGCAGCAGCTATTAACCAGTCAAATTGCCGAGCGAGATCAGTGGCCATTGTACATTCCCTATTGGGGAGAAGGCCGTAAAGGTTTATTTGCCAGCGGTAAAGTGACTCAACTGCAAGGTAATTCGAAGCTGAATGTATTGTGTGTAAAGTCGGTGAGTCGGTGAGTCAGTGAAAAAGCCCCGTATCGCGGGGCTTGATATTTTTCGAGGCTAATAATTACTCGTTATCGCCTGTCCCTGTCCAGGTGACATTGAACTTAATGGCTTCAATATATTGCCCTTGATGGTCTTTTACCTTACCGATAAAGCTATAAATGCCGCCTTTGCTTAATTCCGGTAGGTCGAAATCAATCGCTGCGTGCACAATGTGATTTTCTGTATTTCGATAGCACTCAAGTGAGGTACCCCATTCGTTACCCGAATAAACACCGTAAGACTTATAAATTTCGCCTGTATTATAATCGGTGGTTTCAGTGACTAGCTGTGGTCCGTGAATGATAAAGTACTTATAAAACTCTTCTGCATTCTGGCAAGTGAAATTTTGGTCTGGGAACTCTAAAATTAAGTTCGCATCCATCGCATTTCTATCGTCAGGATTGGTATTTTTCCGTAACGATAAAGAGACCCTACCTAACGCTTCTACGCCTTTTTGTTGTGTCGGTAACATCATAGGAAAAAAGCGCTTTTCTGGGCCGTCATTCGATTTTATTTGAATTCGCGCTTCAGCGTCTGACTTACGATGAAACAATGTGTAACGCTCGGTTCCTTCTTCAGATGACCAAGTTAAAGTTTTTGCGCCTGGGGCGATATCATCAGCGTCTGTAATCGTTAGTGTGGCTTTTTCTTGACCGAAAGAGGCTATCAATTTCTCGCCTTGAACTTGATAGGTGCCGTTATACCAAGAACGATTGTCGAGATTGCCACACTGGGTTAAGTTGTCCATAGTGCGGTAGTTACCCGATATTTTGCCGTTTTCAAAATGCAGCGTATCGCACCAAATCCTATCATACGGTAGTTTAGTTGTTGCCGTACCACGTCCGTGTTCAAGACGATACCAAGTGGTGGCTTCTAAAGGATGCTTGAGTGATGGCGGGGCAATCCCTTCTTTTACCTCTGGTAGAATAAAGGTTGTCGAGCTTTCTGCCCCTTGGTCATCTTTGACCTTAACGGTAAAGGTTTTTCCAGCTGGAGAAGCTTGGCTTGGGGTGCCACTGAGTGTGATCATTGGGCTATCAACATCAGCGATGGTTAATCCTGCAACTTGTACCTCACCGCCCCAATAGCTAACGACTTGGCCATAGGTATCGTTAAATAGCGCGCTGATATTAATCGATTGATCAAACGCTTCCCCTTGTTGGAGATACCAAGCATCGATCTGTTGCTGTAATCTCTCTTTTTCAGCCTGGTTAATAACGGGGGCTTGATTAAGCGCGGTCACTTTTAAGTTTAGTTGTACCCGTACTTCACCATGTTTGAAGCCTCCGTTGTCTTTATCGGTGGCGACTAAGATCAAATAAAGATTATCTTGCGCCTTGAGCTCAGAGCCATTTGAGCTGACAACCAATTGCTGATGGTCAATTTTTGCGCTCAGTCCTGAAGCCTCTAAATTATGCTCTAATGTAATCTCAACAGTAGGTTGGTCTTTATCGCTAAATAAGTCCGCGATAGAAAACGCTTGGTCAGCAAAGGTGTCGCCTTGTTTGAGATTTAGCTTGGCAAAATCGGCCTCAAGTTTACCCTTAACCTCTTTGCTCACCTGCAGTTTATGGTTGGTGACTACGCTAGGGATGAAACCACTCTCGGTATTCTCATTCTTATTATCATTGATAATCACTGGACGTTGATTGACATCCTTGATCTCTGTGTCGCCCATGTTACCGACGAGTTCTGCTGCTTGTTCGGCAAACTGCGCCGCATTTTGGCCATAACTTTCTGGGTTAGCGGCTTTCGAGTCAGTGAGGATCTGGGCTTTTTTATGTAGTTTAGGATTTGTTTTGGTAAAATCGCTTAATAGTTCAGCTTGGTTATCCAGCCCTAAAGTGTTAGCAACGGTTTGTTTCGCTTGAGTGAGGTCGCTGGTCGGATCGTTTTCCATTGCTAGCACAATCAAATCGGTGATTGGCGAAATCACCTGCTGCTGTGCCTCAAGGGTAGGGGCGCGCAATACCACTTCATGAGCCATGGCTTGAGCGGGATGGTCCATATCAATGGTGTATTTACCGGCATAAGCGGCATTTTGGCTCGCCAAACGGCGCTGCACCGCTCCACCAGGGGTCAAGGTTTGTACTGCTAAGTGACCTTTGAGTTGATAGTCAGCCGGTAATTCCAATTGACCACTTTGGTTAGTTAAGCCCAATACATGCTCATTATTATCGAATTTACCGTTTTTATTCGCATCGTCAAAGATCACCGCTTGATAAAAGTGACCATCAAGGGCGGTGATTAACACCCCCGCTGCAATGGGTGGCTGCTCGCTATTATCCGCGCTATCGGAACCACAGCCGCTCAATGCGATTGCTACTGACAGAGTTAGTAAACTAATTTTGTTCATTATGTTGAATTTCCTTGCAAATTTATTGCACCGAACACCTTAACTATTAAGCCTATAGTTAAGGTTTATCCTTTTGCTATTTAAAGCCGCAGTCTTGTATAAAGAAGCCACAAACTGCTGCAAAAATCAGCTCGAAAGATAAACAGACCCTAGTAATAGGCGTGGTTTTACTGGCTTTTGATATCAATATCAAGGAACGGAAATCAGCGGAAAATCCGTAAAATTTATTTTATTTTTTTTGTTTGTCGAGCGTTGGCATTTAGCGCCAAATGGGTAGTATCTGCGCCTCTCATCATAAGGAGTGGAACATGAGACAATCTCTCACCATCGCTAGCTGTGTATTTTGCTCATTTTCTTGTTTGGCCGCTAATACAGCAGAATATGGTTATTCATATTTCACATTGGGGGTTGAGAATGTTCATTACCAAGAGCAACATAGCGCGACTCAATCTTCAGTCACTATGCTTAATCCGGTGCTCAATAGCGGTGGTTTATATCGCATCAATACGAATTGGGATTTTTCAATTGATGCTTTGGGTACATTTTCTCCTCGCAATGCACAAGAGCAGTGGCAGTGGCAAGGCCAGCGCTTGCAAGATAATCAGACCGAATATTTTAAAACGGCAACCCATGTACAACTGCACTATAAATGGCAAGATCATTGGCGGATAGTGGCTGGACCTTCATTTACTTATCAGACTTACACCCGTTATGCCGCCAACACTTATTTAGGACAAGGCCATTTACAAAATCTGGGTACTTGGAAGGAAACCATGACTCAAGTTTATCTTGATGCTGGGCTTGGCTATGACTCTGGTTATCTCAGTGGTGCTGAAGGGTGGCAGTGGAAAGGTAAGCTAATGTTCGGCCTACCTCTATGGAATCGAACCACCAATTCACAGTTTGCCGATCTGAGTTTTGATAGCTTTGGTTTTCGCACTGGGCTTGAGGGCTCACTGAGTTATCAAATTATGCCGGGACTGAATGTGGGTGGCTTTATGCTGTTTAGCTATGAAAAGCGCTTTGCTTCCCAAAATAAGCGAGTTGAGTTGAATCATTGTCTGACCATGGAACAAGGCTATTGCAGTGAATATCAACCACGATCCGCCAACGCTTTAGTTCCTGAGGCGGATACCGTGACATTTAGCCTTGGTCTACAGGCATTATGGCGATTTTAGGTGACTTACTTAGGTGAATGGTAAATCAGATTAATCGCAAATTTCTCCAATAAGTGCGCGTATTCAGGACGCGGATAAAGTAAATAGGTATAAATTTCACCCGCAACCGGCACATCTTGAGCTAAAAACTCATGGTCTAAATAGACGGCGATACGGGTTTTGGTTCGTGCATATTCACCACATAAAGGAGGATAGTTGCCAGCGCGATCACCACTTTCACTAATTAAGGGGATTTGATAGTGGCTAGAACCAATTAAGCTCGAATAGGCCCAATAAGGCTCGATATCTCGACAAAACAGACTATGAGTTGGATGGAAAACATTCAGATCTGAATCTGCAGGTTGGTAGTAATTTGGTTGGATGTGGCGTACGTCAAAAATATAGTTAAATAGGCCGATGGGATAAAACTCTTGCTGGGCATTGAGCATCAGATAATCGAAATTTAAGCTTTGATACTGATATTCACCGGTATCTACGTTCAAGCGTGATTCTGCGCCAACTCGTTGATCAAATAAACTGAACGCCATCTCTTGGCCATTTTCGTTACTGGTAATGTGATAAATCATCAAATCGGAATAAAAATGAGAGGGATAATGATGACGCAGCTGCCAACTGGCGGTTTTTCCGGCTGGAAAGTGTAAGTGAATTTGTTCATCTTGCTGCTGATAGGTGGCCACGATTCTCATCTCATCTAGCTGCGGGCAGCGTCGTCGATGGTTAGCTGCCGCGTACCAGACGTTACCTTCTTTGAGTTCGAATAACTCACACTGTAAAACATGAAATGGGTAACGCTGGCTGCCAAGGGTTCTAGTGGTATTAATTCGATATAAGGGTTGATCGATTAACATATCGCTTAGCGGTGGCTGTGGTTTGATTGCAGGCAACGAAAAATGTGCCGTCACCCAATTTTCAGACTCTAATCCATGTTGATTATCATTAGCTGAGATACTGAGCCTTAGCTCGCTTTCTTGACTGTCAGCGATACCTGTCAGGGTTAAGGGTGTTAAACTACGTACTTGTAGTGCGCGACTATTAAGTTCAACCCGATAGCTAAGTAAATCGCCATCTGGATCAATAAATAAAGGTTCAATAGCAACGGAATAATGGATCGCGCTGCCGTGTGGTAATACCCAACCAGCGATCTGTTGCTGAAGCTGCTCATAGTAGGTTTGGTTAATATGAGGAGGACGATTTTTGGTCGTGTCTGGGGCCGTCTTGGTAATATCTCTTCTCTGGCGATCTGTTAGTGAATGAAATTCTTCAATCGTCAGATTCTCATCGTTAACTGGCTGCGTAACGCTCTCTGATGGCGTTGCCTCCAAGACTGGTTGCTTAGGATCCAGATTAATCACCATGTTGAGCTCATGGCTTAGTTGAAGTTCAATCATCTCTTCTTGGCGTGAGCGCGGTGATAAACCCAGCGTTACGGCCATTGTTGATGGTTCAATTTTTTGACTGACAAGTGTGGTAGATTCGGCAGCGGATGGTTGACTTGACCATTGCCAGTAGATAAGAGTTAAACAACCAAGGCCAATCAATCCAACTAGGTATCTCATTATTGATGCATCCGCAGTTGTAACCACGATTGAGCAAATTTAAGATCTTTTTCGATTAAGCTGGTGCTGCACTCCAACAGTTGACTTATTTCGTTGATTTTTAAGCCAAGAAAATATTTTAACTTTAACGCGTTAGATTGCCTTGGGTAGCGAACCGTAAAGCTATCTAAGGTTTGATCGAGCAAAATCAGCTGTTCAACATTCGCTTCTGTTGGGGTAGGGAGCGATACTGTCGCCTGGCGCTTCTGAGCTTGCACTGTTCTGGCATGATCAATCAATATTTGCCCCATGACTTTAGCGGCGAGCAGTAAAAATTCACGTTGATGGCGAATCTGTTGTAAATCGGCTTGCGCTAATTTGATGTAGGCTTCATGAACCAGTACGGTGGTATTGTATAACTCCTCACTTAATACCGGATTATCTTGACCATATTTAGCGATGTTTTTACGCCGTTCTTGTTCGGCTAAACGGCGAAGTTGTTGATAGGCCAACTGATATAACTGCGCTTCGGCCTCTTTATCCCCTTGCTGCCACTGGTGTAAGATCTGGGTAAAGTGATTCATTTAGTTTTTATCTCATGGTGTTGTTTGGTGAACTCGCTGGCGTGAAGTAGTTGTAAGGTTTCACTGCCATCTTGGGCTCGAATTTTTTGCTGTTGTAAGCGATACAAAATTCCTTGATCCCAGCGCTCTCCAGCAGGCAGATACTCCCAACTGACAATCTGTCTACCTTGTTCCGCATCATACCAAGTGACGCTGGTGTTGAGCTGGGCAAGCTGGACATAAGGCTCTGGATTATTACGCCACCACATGGCAGGAAACTGAGCGGAGATATCTTCGCGATAGTCGTTGATCTGCGCTGGGCAGTTTGGTTGATGCTGTGGGCCGAGCTTAATCGCATTCGGTGAGATAAGCAGACAACGATATTCGATACCATTTTGTTGATAGAAGGTTTGTCGCCAAATACCCGATAGGTTGATTCGGTCACCTTTCTGTTGTGGGTAAGTGAAGGCTAAAGTTTGCCCTAAATTATGATGACTAATATGCTGATTTGGGCCTAAGCCTTGTACTTTTTCGATCAATAACTGGCTCTCAGGGTGAAAACTCAGAGCAATGGTACGATATTTCCAGTCTCCTTCATCGTCGTGATCTTCGACATAAAAGCCACTTAAATCATTGTTAGTGCAACCGGTAAGGGCACAGCCAAGTAGCCCTTGGCGATCAACAAAAGGTTGCAAAGGCTCGGTTGATTGCGAGGTAATAGCCCCCTTGATATCGAGATGACAATTTTGAAAATAGTCGCCGGGCGAGGGGTATTCAGTGACGCCATCGTTGTCAATCGAAAAGATAATACGGCCAATGGGAGGTTGGTAGTCTGGGTGAAATTGACGATCCAGATCATGCAAACAGACTCTGCCATGCCAGTCGCGTTTTTGAATCATGGTATTGATTAATCGCTGACCTTGAGGATGAAAAATAACCTCTGCGACATCTTGAACCGTAGCTGTACCATTTTGAGTACCACTAGCTAAGCAAGATAGGCTTACCAAGCACAATAAGCCCATCAAAAATTGAGTAAATTTAAGCCGCGAGCAGAGGATAGTGATGATCATTGACATTGGTTATCAGAGCAATTGAGTATGAGTTTTTGTTTAGGTACGTTCGGAGCCACTAAGGCTGCCAGTAGTTTTTGTTTAATGTGTTGTGGTATCTCTTGGCTAGACAGTAGTGATCGCCGAGTCATATCTAGCATTCCTTCGAGAGTGAGTGACTCTCCCTGTGCGTACTGTGCGTGATGCATCAGGGTGGTTAATTGCAACAATATCTTTTCTGTGATTTGTTGTTCTTGCTGTAATTGTCGGTTTTTTTCGATCAGCGTATAAGTGAACATCATCACCAAGCAAACGAGAAGTAAACTGAGTGCACTAAGCATGGGGCGACGTCGAATAAAGCAACTTAGTACGTGCCACGGTTGCTCAGACTGTTGTTTAATCGGACGATGTGCAAGCAGCGCATCAATGTCTTGTCGCAGCTCGCCAACAGTTTGATATCTTTCGGTAGTATGCTCTGCTGTCGCTTGGTTTATGATCAGGGTTAAAGTTGCAGTCAGTGACCCCACAGGAATTATGCTCGCCAGCACTTTGCCTAATGAATACACGTCACTTTGTTGAGTTAAATAATCGCCCCGTTTTTGTTCAGGGCTGGCATAGTCGGCACTGTAAGCTTTAAATTCAAATTGTGGTTTATCACCATGGCCCTCACGCAATTTTTGCGTGAGGTTAAAATCAATTAGTTTTAATTGATGCTGTTCGGTGACGAGAATATTTTCGGGTTTAAGATCGGCATGCAGGATATGATGATCATGCGCATGCTCAATGGCACGACATAACTGACTAAATAATTGTAATCGCTGGTGCAGGTTAAGCTGATAATGTTGGAGGTGAGCGTTGAACGCTAGGCCATCAATGCGCTCCATCACCATATAAACCTGATCATTATAAATGCCGCCATCAAATACCTTAGCGATAGCAGGATGATTCAGTTTAGCCAGTAACTGCGCCTCGTTAAATAACATTCGAGAACCCAATACTTGGTTCATGGTCGGTTGAATAAATTTAATCGCCAACTGTTGTTCGAAAGAATCATCCGCTCGATGGGCGGCATAGACAACGCCCACGCCACCTCGACCAATCTCCTCGGTTAACTGATATTTATCGATGCGCAAATTGGAATAGTCTTGTCTTGAGCTAGACCAAGTCTGGGCATGATCAGTTAATAGTTGGCTCAAAGAAAAGGTCGACGTTGTTTTTGAAGCCAACAAAGTCACTAATTGTTGATAGAGAGCGGAATTCTGCCGTTGTAATGATTCAAGCCACTGATTTTGATCCGATTCTGATAGATCGAGGTAATCATAAAAGCACTGAGTAATGGAGGCTGGGTCGGGCACGAAGTTTGGTTTTTATTATTATGAATTTGAATTAGTTTAACCAACTTAGTTACATAAAGAAATACATCATATTGCAGTGACTTAATGAAGAGTGCCCTTATCGGCGTCATTCCATTCAGCAATAGCCGTAATCACTGTCTATACTTTGCTCATTGGTAGCCGCTCTGTTATGGGGCATGCGCTATTACTAACTGGAGGCGTTAGCATGGGTAAAGGTATTAAATTATTAATTATCAGCTGGTTAAGTTTGTTTTTTTCTGCACCACTGTGGGCTAATGTGACGTGGCAAGGCCATTGTCGAGACCGAATCCCCTATCTTTATTTTGAAAATGGTCAGTGTAAAGGACCGGGTGGGGATGTGATCACTCAAGTCATTGGTAAATTAGGCCATCAAGTTCAGTGGACGCAAGTGCCTTGGGCGAGAACCATTGGTGTTGCACCACAAGGCGGTGTTGACTTAATCCCCTTACACTCCATGGATGAGGAGCGTGAGGTCTATTTACATCCACTACTCATGGGTTATGGTCAAAGAGAGGTCTTTTACTTTACCCGTAAAAACTCTGATATCGATGCTAAAGATTTTGATGAAATCGTCAGTAAAGGGTATGTGGTTGGTGCATTAAATGGCAGTTTTTATAGTTTGCAATTTAATCAAAATACCGATCGGCTACGGACCATTTTTGTCACTAGTGGCGATCAAATTATTAATATGCTCAAGGCGGGACGATTTGATTTGGCTATCACTTCGGAGCAGCATGGACTTGACGTATTTGAAAGTGATCCCGAACTGAGAAAAATCAGTTATACGGATGTTTCGCTCAATGGACGCTTTTTCAGTGTGCCTAAACGCTCAGCAAACTACCAATACATTAATCAATTAGAGGCGGCATTGACTGAAATGCGCCGTTCTGGGGAAATCACCCGGATATTTGAGTCTTATGGTTTAGAAGCGCCGATTCAACAAGAGTGATTACGTTAAGATAAGCGTATAAACAAAAACTGCGAGCCAAAACGTGAGCTCGCAGTTTTATTAGGGGAAGACGTTACCGCATGGTAACAAATTCTTCACTGCCCGTTGGGTGAATAGCCACTACCGAATCAAAGTCAGCTTTGGTCGCGCCCATCTTCATTGCAACCGCAAAACCTTGAATCATTTCATCCACCGTAAAGCCAATACCATGTAAACCGACCACGGTTTCTTCTGGGCCCGCGCAGACTAATTTCATTTTGCATGGCTGGCGATGAGAGGTGACTGCGGTATACATAGCAGTAAAGCTCGATGTATAGACTTTGACCTGATCGGCGCCATACTTAGCGATCGCATCAGGTTCGGTTAAGCCAATGGTGCCAATCGGTGGGTGACTAAAGACCACGGTAGGCACTAAGTCATAATCCATTTTCGCTTCAGGTTTGTTGTTGAACAAACGCTCAGACAACTGACGACCCGCTTTGACGGCCACGGGGGTCAACTCAATACCACCTTCCATAATATCGCCGACACAGTAAATGCCTTCAACATTGGTATTTTGGTATTGATCGACTTTAATGTAGCCTTGCTCATTAGTCGCTACGCCAGTGGCAGCAAGATTAATCGCATCAGTCGCGGGATGACGGCCAATCGCCCAGATAAGGGTATCGACATTGCAGCTTTGGCCATTTTCAAGATGCAGTGTCAGGCTGCCATCGGCCTCTTTAATTACTTGTTTTGGCACGCTATGGGTGTGCAGCGTTGGCCCTTCCGTTTTCATTACTTCGGTTAAAGTATCGATGATCATCGGATCAAAGCTGCGCAGTGGCGATTCTTTGCGTACAAACAAGTGGGTCTCTGTGCCAAGGGCATGCAGTACCCCAGCTATCTCAACCGCAATATAACCAGCGCCGACCACGGCTACGCGTTTCGGTTGCTCGGTTAACTCAAAGAAACCGTTGGAATCAATACCGTATTCTGCGCCAGGAATGTTTGGAATGGTTGGTCGGCCACCCACGGCAATCAAAATATGATCGGCAGTATATTGCTGACCTTCGACTTCGATGGTTTTGGCATCAATAAAACGGGCAAAACCACGAATAACATGCACTTTGTTATTACCGAGCACGCGATCGTAAGATTGATGAATACGACCAATATAGGCTTGGCGGCTTTCAATCAGTTTTGACCAATCTAGACCATTAACCTTGACATCAAAGCCGTAGTCTTTCGCGTAAAGCTGCATTGCTTCGGCAATTTGAGCGCCATGCCACATGACTTTTTTCGGCACACAACCGACATTCACACAAGTGCCACCGAGATCTTTTGCTTCAATCAACGCGACTTTTGCGCCATACATTGCCGCACGGTTCGCCGAGGCGATGCCACCGCTGCCGCCGCCAATACAGATATAATCAAAATGTGTTGTCATTCCTTTCTCCGTTATTCTTTTCAGTGCTTTATTAAGTAGATTGGGTCAGTTTATTCTGGAACAACCCATTCGACTTTAAAATGACCCGTTGCCGGAGCGATGGCTTGCTTGAGAAACGGCAGAATGGTTTGCATTTCACTCTCCAGTTTCCACGGCGGGTTAATTACAATCATCCCTGACGCGGTCATACCGCGTTGGTTGGTATCGGGTGCTACGCCAAGCTCAATTTGTAATATTTTACGAATGCCAAGGTTAGCTAGCCCATCTAACATATCCTCAATATCGCAGCGGTTAACCACGGGATACCAAATCGCATAAATGCCCGTTGACCAACGTTTATGGCTTTGCGCGATGGCTTGCACTACATCGCGATACTCTTTGGCCAGCTCATAAGGCGGATCAATCAGCACCAAACCGCGGCGTTCTTTTGGCGGTAAGCTGGCTTTTAAGCGTGCAAAGCCGTCTTGTTTGTAAATCGCCACTTGGCGATCACGAGCAAATTCTTGCTCCAGTAATGGGTAATCACTGGGATGCAGTTCGCTGAGTACCATGCGGTCTTGGGCACGAAGGTGAGCGCGAGCGATGCGTGGTGAACCTGGGTAATAGCGTAGCTCCTCTCCTTGGTTGAGTGCTTTAACCGCATCCAGATAACTGTCTATTGCCGCGGGAGTGTCTGTCTGCTGCCATAATCGGCCAATCCCTTGTTTGTATTCTCCGGTTTTTTCTGACCACTCGTGGGTTAAATCGTAGCGCCCAACGCCAGAATGAGTATCGTGATAAACAAATGGCGTCTCTTTTTGCTGTAACGCATTGAGAATAAGACTTTGTACGATATGCTTTAATACATCAGCGTGGTTGCCAGCATGAAAACTGTGACGATAACTTAGCAAAATGAGCTCTCAAAACACCCTGAGCGAGTGTGGCTAGTGAATCAAATAATATCGCCTGATTATATACTCAAAAGCGTTTCAGGTGCAGATTGGTGATACGTCAGTCTGAGCGAGGTGAGTTGATGATATCTCCTTCGTACTTAAAGCTGCTGCGGTGTTGGCGACGTTCATTCACCTCAGTCATATCGTTTGTCTATGCTCATGGGGGATTGATTCACTGGCCGCTTACTTGTAACTCCAAGTCGTTTGGGACAGTGGGGTGAAAGTTAGCTTAAGATCGTCAATCTTGTGGTGATTTTAAGTCATAATACTTAAGTCGCTATTGAAATTTCGCTTCACCACCCCGATTTACTTTCTCATAACAAGAACCTTCTTACTTTGCTAATCCAAATAGGAAGGAGAGCGACACGTCTTAACTCAAAAGGAATGTTATATGTCAAACCCTCTTCTCACGTTCACGGACTTACCGCCGTTTTCTGCCATTAAACCTGAGCATGTAAAACCTGCGGTTGAACAGGTGATTGAAGCTTGCCGCACTAAAATTAACCAAGTTCTTGAGGGTAACACTCAACCTTCATGGGCGAGTGTGATTGCGCCGATTGAAGAAGTCGATGATCGCTTAAGCCGAGTATGGTCGCCTGTTAGTCACATGAATTCCGTTGTTAATAGTGATGAGCTACGTGACGCTTATGAAAGCTGTCTGCCTCTGCTGTCTGAGTACAGCACTTGGGTTGGACAACACAAAGGGCTGTTTGACGCCTATAAAGCCATTAAAGCCAGTCCAGAGTTTGCAACCTTAACTCGAGCTCAGCAAAAAACCATCGACGATGGCCTGCGTGATTTTGAGCTTTCAGGGATTGGCTTACCTGCCGCGGAGCAGAAACGCTATGGTGAGATCAGTAAGCGCATGTCCGAGTTAGGTTCAAAGTTTTCCAATAATGTCCTTGACGCCACCATGGGCTGGAGTAAACAGATCTCCGATGTTGAGCAGTTAGCGGGTATGCCAGAATCGGCCCTTGCTGCAGCGAAAGCGGCCGCAGAAGCGAAAGGGTTAGAAGGGTATTTATTGACTCTAGAGATGCCTTCTTATCTACCTGTGATGACCTATTGTGATAACCAAGCTCTGCGTCAAGAGTTGTACGAAGCGTACGTGACGCGAGCATCGGATCGCGGCCCTAACGCTGGTCAATGGGACAACAGCGAAATCATCGCTGAGAAACTCAAGCTACGCCATGAAATTGCTCGGATGTTAGGGTTTAACTCCTACAGTGAAAAATCATTAGCGACCAAAATGGCGGAAACCCCAGATCAAGTGTTGGGCTTCCTGAATGATTTGGCGGCTAAAGCCAAGCCTCAAGGCGAGCGTGAAGTAGAAGCCTTACGCCAATTTGCTGAGCAAGAATATGGCGTGTCTGAGCTGCAATTATGGGATGTGGCTTACTACAGTGAGAAGCAAAAACAGCACTTGTTTAACATTTCCGATGAAGAATTGCGTCCTTATTTCCCTGAAACAACGGTAGTCAAAGGCTTATTTGAAGTGCTTCACCGTGTGTTCGGTATGTCGGTTAAAGAGCGTGCAGGGGTGGATACTTGGCATCCTTCGGTACGTTTCTTTGATATTTTTGATTCCAACCATACCTTACGTGGTAGCTTCTATCTTGATCTATACGCTCGTGAGCATAAACGGGGCGGCGCTTGGATGGACGATTGCCGTGGCCGTCGTGTGACGCAAAATGGTGAATTGCAAACGCCAGTGGCTTATTTAACCTGTAATTTCAACCGTCCAGTCGGCGATAAACCAGCCTTATTTACTCATGACGAAGTGGTGACTTTATTCCACGAATTTGGTCACGGTATTCATCATATGCTGACTCAAGTTGAAGTGGGTTCAGTGTCTGGTATCAATGGTGTGCCTTGGGATGCGGTTGAGTTACCGAGTCAATTTTTAGAAAACTGGTGCTGGGAAGAAGAGGCATTGACCTTTATTTCAGGTCATTACCAAACCGGTGAACCGCTGCCAAAAGCCATGCTGGATAAAATGCTCGCTGCGAAGAACTTCCAATCGGCGATGTTTATTCTGCGTCAATTGGAATTCGGTCTGTTCGACTTTACGCTTCATACCACCTACGACCCAGAAGTAGGGCCAAAAGTGCTAGAAACCTTAGCTGAGGTGAAGAAAAAGATCTCAGTATTACCAAGCTTAGAGTGGAACCGTTTCTCTCACAGCTTTAGCCATATTTTTGCTGGTGGTTATAGCGCCGGTTACTACAGCTATTTATGGGCTGAGGTGTTGTCTGCCGATGCGTTCTCACGCTTTGAAGAAGAGGGCATTTTTAATACTCAAACCGGACAAAGCTTCCTAGAAAACATTCTTGAAATGGGCGGCAGTGAAGAGCCTATGGAGCTATTCAAGCGTTTTCGTGGTCGTGAACCACAAATTGACGCCATGCTGCGCCATGCTGGGATACCCGCTTAAATACACGTCAAGTGAACATCACTTAGAAGGGCTGCACATGCAGCCCTTTTCTATGCCATCACTCGACGATCACGATGAAACGGAGACTTATGACGTCATTTGGTTATCCCATCGTTTAAGAGTATAATCGTACAAATTATGTATAAATAAACAGTAGATTAGCCATGATGGATCCCTCTCTTTTGCTCGATGGTCTCAACGATAAACAGCGCGAAGCCGTTGCCGCCCCTTTAGAAAATCTATTGGTGTTGGCAGGAGCGGGCAGTGGTAAAACACGGGTACTAGTGCATCGTATTGCTTGGCTAATCTCGGTTGAACAAGCGTCGCCGTTTTCGGTCATGTCGGTGACGTTTACCAATAAAGCCGCTGCAGAAATGCGTGGACGCATTGAAGAGCTAATGCAAGGCAGCGCATCGGGTATGTGGAATGGTACCTTCCACGGCATTTGTCATCGTATTTTACGTGCTCACTATTTAGATGCCAATTTGCCGGAAGATTTTCAAATCTTAGATTCTGAAGATCAACTGCGTTTATTACGCCGTTTAATCAAAGCGCAAAATCTTGATGAGAAACAGTGGCCCGCTAAACAGGTTTGTTGGTGGATCAATGGCAAAAAAGACGAAGGATTACGTCCGCGACATATTGATGTCTACCGCGATCCGGTGACGCAAACCTATCTGCAGTTGTACAGCGCTTATCAAGAAGCGTGCGACCGAGCGGGGCTGGTCGATTTTGCCGAAATTTTATTGCGTACTCACGAGCTTTTGCGTGATAAACAGCATATTCGCGAACACTATCAAGCGCGTTTCAAACATATTCTGGTCGACGAATTTCAAGATACCAATAATATTCAGTACGCTTGGCTACGCATGTTAGCCGGACCTGAATGTCATGTGATGATTGTGGGTGATGACGATCAATCGATTTATGGCTGGCGCGGAGCGAATATCGCCAATATTGAAAAATTCACCTTGGAATTTCCGAGTGTTAACACCATTCGTCTTGAGCAAAACTACCGTTCTACCAAAACCATTTTACAAGCCTCGAATGCCTTAATTGCCAATAACACTGAGCGGATGGGTAAAGAGTTATGGACCGATGGCAATGAAGGCGAACGGATCTCGGTGTACTCTGCTTATAACGATTTGGATGAAGCCCGCTTTACGGTGACCAAAATTAAAGAGTGGCGAGATAACGGCGGTTTACTCAATGATTGTGCGATGCTTTATCGCAATAACGCTCAGTCACGGGTATTGGAAGAAGCGTTAATTCAAGCTGGTCTACCTTATCGTATCTATGGCGGGATGCGCTTTTTTGAACGCCAAGAGATCAAAGATTCGCTGAGCTATTTACGTTTAATCGCGAATCGTCATGATGATTCGGCTTTTGAACGAGTGATCAATACTCCGGTGCGAGGTCTGGGTGATAAAACGCTGGAAACCATTCGTTTTGCCGCCCGTGATCGCGGCTGTACTTTGTGGGATGCCAGTATCGCGTTATTGAATGAGCAAGTGCTAACCGGGCGCGCTGCGGGAGCTTTGAGCCGCTTTGTTGAGCTGATTAATGCCTTGGAAGATGATAGCGCTGAGATGCCTCTTTACGTACAAACGGACCACGTGATCAAAACGTCAGGTTTATACGCCATGTATGAACAAGAGAAAGGCGAAAAATCTAAGGCGCGAATCGAAAACTTGGAGGAATTGGTCACCGCCACACGTCAGTTTGAAAAACCGGAAGAAGCCGATGAGATGAGCATGCTAACCGCATTTTTAACCCATGCGGCACTGGAAGCTGGAGAAGGGCAAGCGGATGAGTTTGATGATGCGGTGCAATTGATGACATTACATAGCGCGAAAGGACTCGAATTTCCTTTGGTGTTTATGGTTGGCGTCGAAGAAGGTATGTTCCCGAGCAAAATGTCCGCTGAAGAAGCGGGGCGTTTAGAAGAAGAGCGCCGTCTGTGTTATGTCGGCATGACGCGAGCGATGCAAAAGTTATACATCACCCATGCAGAAATTCGCCGTTTGTATGGCCAAGATAAGTACCACAAGCCATCACGTTTTATTCGCGAACTACCTGAGCAGTGTTTAGATGAAGTGCGTATGAAAGCGCAAGTCAGCAGACCCACTAGCAGTGGCCGGTTTAGCACTAGCGCGGTGAAAGAGAATTTTAATGAAACGGGCTTTAGTTTAGGGGCGCGAGTGCGGCATCCGAAATTCGGTGAAGGTACGATCATCAACTTTGAAGGCAGTGGCCCACAGAGCAGAGTGCAAGTTGCGTTTAATGGTGAAGGCATTAAATGGCTGGTCACCGCTTATGCTCGACTAGAAAAAGCCTAACGTTTTTCAGCGTTACCAAACAAGTGGGTAACGCTAATTACCGATAAAAGAAAACCCCGCGGGCAAAGCCTGCGGGGTTAGGGTCTTACTTGCAGCAATCCAGCTACTCAATCGGTGCTCCCTGCATCAATTCCTTGATAGTATGCCATATCCTTTAGCGTAATCCGTCCATCGCCTTCCTAGCGGTGTCCTTTATCATCCTGATCGACTAACCATCCTGTTAGTTCGCTTACTTGTTCCCTGAGCAGTGTCCTTGACATCATCCTGATGTTCAATCCTTGCCTCATCCAGAGGAGTCCATTGTCATTCCGTTGTCGTTACCATCCTAGTAACGAGTGCATCCTTTCAATGTCCCTGTGCAGTCCTTGCTGATGATTAATCCTTAACCATCACTCGTCATCCTGACGTTTACTGTCCGTAGTAATTTCTGTTCCGTGTCAGCATCCTTCCGACACCACTCATATTACGCTTTTAAGCGGCTTCAACAAGAGACTAAAAATAAATGCACAATAAATCCCATGCTATAGATTTTGTTTTAAAGTTTTTAAATTCAGCTAGTTATGGTTTTTTTAGTAGCGTTACTCTAGAGATAAAACGATGTTGGCTTACTTATTTGTGCGAGATCGCTTACAAAAGGGCAAGCCAATCTTCCTCTTTGCTCGCTGAGCTCGAAGATCGATTAGGATTGATAAAACAAGCCGATCAGTGCTTGAGAGAGAATCATTAAGCCAATTAGGCTGAAAATAATCCCACACAATAAATCAATATAGCGGCTTGCTCGTTGCAATTTACGCTGCAAGCGCTCGGTTGACAGCATCCACGCTAGTGCGGCAAACCACAGCAGTGAGATAGCCCATAGAATCAGTAACGCCATCCCTTTACCTTGTAGTGACATACTGGCTGGCACTAACGTTGACATCAAACTGATGAAAAAAACCAAGGCCTTAGGATTAAACAGATTGGTAATTAAGCCACGAGAAAACGCTTGTCGCTTATTATTCAGTAGCAATTCTGTGCGCTGGGAGATAACCCCACTGTCTGCTTTCCAGTGTTGCATGGTATGGCGTAATGCATTGCTGCCCAGATAGAGTAAGTAACTGCCACCAGCGACTTGGACAAGTGCAAACAGCAAGGGCTGTTGATGAACAAGATAGCTGACTCCCGTTAAGCTTAATAACGAGTGAAGCAAGATGCCGCAGGAGAGCCCGAGGGCAATATAAAGCCCAGTGTGGCGACCATAGCGAGTGGCGTTTTGAATCACCAGCGCCATATCTGGTCCCGGACTCATCAAAGCAATGAAATGGACACTGGCTAAGGTGATTAATAAGCTGATTTCATTCATGGTTATTGGCTCAATTTAGATGATTATTTTACTCGGTAACAATACGTGTGGTATAGCGTTTATAAGTTAAACCATCATAACTAAAGGCGATTAATGCGCCCCAAATAAAGACGAAAGTGATCGCTTTATCGGCGCTGAATGCTTCGCCGTATACCAAAACGGCGAGTAAGAACATCAAGCTGGGGCCGATATATTGGAAGAAACCGAGCGTCGATAACTTAAGGCGCGTTGCCGCACCAGTGAAACAGAGCAAAGGTAAAGTGGTGATGATTCCTGCGCTGATCAGCAGTAGATTCAATGACCAGTCATTGTTCGATAGGTGGCTGGTTGGCGTATCGGCCAGCATAAACAGATATAACGCGGCGACAGGCAGTAAAAATAAGGTTTCGATAAATAGGCCACTTTGCGCCCCCACGCCGACTTTTTTGCGCAGCAAACCGTATAAACCAAATGTAGTGGCGAGCACTAGCGCTACCACTGGCAGCGATCCAAATACCACCAACTGAATGGCAACGCCAATCATCGCCAGTAGCACGGCAAACCATTGTAATTTGCGTAGTCGCTCACCTAAAAATAGCATGCCAAGAAAGACATTCAGGATCGGGTTAATATAATAGCCTAGGCTCGCATCGAGCATATGGTTAGCATTAATCGCCCAAATAAAAATCAACCAATTACCACCAATCAGGAGGGCGGTGATTAATAAATAACCGAGCTTGATTTTGGATTGGAAAATATCCACTACATGACGCCACTGGTGACTGAAGTGAAGTAAGCCTGCTAGTAAGAAGAAAGACCAAATAATCCGATGACTGAGAATTTCTAGCGGAGAAACGTGGCCCAGTAATTTAAAATAAATCGGTGCTACGCCCCACATGGTGTAAGCACTGATCGCTAAAAAAATGCCTTTTTTAGCTTCTTGTTGTTGTTCTAATGTCATGATGTCGAATTCTCTGCAGTCGCAAGGGATAAAGAGGAGAAATGCTGGTCAGGGCGTGTTAACTAATACGTAAAAACGTAACTAAAGGTTAACCGCTGAGAGTATAACCTGTAAATCGAATTCATCGACTACTTTGCGGTTTTATTCACCGGCAAACGGCACTACAATAACCGACTGTTCTGATGCTTGAAGTATCAGCATCCCCACTCATGATTGAGAGCTTGCATGACCGCCACTGTACTCGTTGAACAACCGGAACTTAACTTATCGCCACAGCACGTGTTACGTGAGGTGTTTGGCTATCAGACGTTTCGGGTTGGACAGCAAGAGGTGATAGAGGCGGCGATTGCTGGACAAGACAGTTTGGTGATTATGCCCACAGGGGGCGGTAAATCGCTTTGCTACCAGATCCCCGCATTAGTTTTGCCTGGGCTCACGGTGGTGATTTCACCGCTGATCTCTTTGATGAAAGATCAGGTTGATCAGCTCAAAGCTAATGGTGTTGCCGCGGAGTGTGTCAACTCTAGTCTCTCACGTGAGACGCTGATTGCGATTTACAACCGAATTAATCGTGGACAGATAAAATTGCTCTATGTCTCGCCAGAGCGAGTGTTAATGACCGATTTTATCGAACGTTTACAACAGCTACCATTAGCGATGATCGCCGTGGATGAGGCGCACTGTATTTCTCAGTGGGGGCATGATTTTCGCCGAGAGTACGCCTCACTTGGTCAGCTTAAACAGATATTTCCTCACGTTCCCTTTATGGCCTTAACGGCAACGGCGGATGATGCGACACGCATTGATATTTTACATCGCCTGCAATTGGCTAACCCGCACACTTATTTGGGCAGCTTTGATCGACCCAATATTCGTTACACCCTAGTCGAAAAGCACAAACCCGTATCGCAAGTGATCCGTTATTTAGAAACGCAACGCGGCCAATGTGGGATCATCTATTGTGGCAGTCGTAAAAAAGTCGAAATGCTGACGGAAAAGTTGTGCAATAACGGCATTCGAGCGGCCAGTTATCATGCTGGGATGGAGGTTGATGAGCGTGCTTATGTTCAAGAGGCGTTTCAGCGTGATGACGTGCAAATTGTTGTCGCTACCGTTGCCTTTGGGATGGGGATAAATAAGTCCAATGTGCGTTTTGTGGTCCATTTTGATATTCCACGCAATATTGAATCTTACTATCAAGAAACCGGACGTGCGGGACGAGATGGTTTGCCTGCTGAAGCGATCATGCTTTACGACCCTGCCGATATCGTTTGGCTGCGCCGCATGCTAGATGAAAAGGAAGAGGGGCCTCAAAAGCAGGTCGAAAGCCATAAACTGACGGCGATGAGTCATTTTGCTGAGGCGCAAACCTGCCGCCGACAAGTATTGCTCAACTACTTTGGCGAATACCGTGACACGCCTTGCGGTAACTGTGATGTCTGCCTTGACCCACCGAAACGTTTTGATGCCACGGAGCAAGTGCGCAAAGCGCTGTCTTGTGTTTATCGTGTTCAGCAGAGTTTTGGAATTGGTTACGTGGTGGAAGTGCTGCGTGGGATGCAAAATATCCGGATTCGTGAAAATGGTCACGATAAACTCTCTACCTATGGTTTAGGGCGCGATCACAGCCATGATTACTGGGTGAGCATTTTCCGTCAGTTGATTCATAAGGGCTTGCTACAGCAAAATATTACTCGCAATTCCACCTTGCAGTTGACTGAAGAGGCCCGGCCGATTCTGCGTGGCGACAAAGCGGTTGAATTAGCCGTGCCACGTTTAGATACCGCAGCGCGGGCGGTGAAATCGGATAAATTGTCGAATAAAAACTACGACAAAAAACTGTTTGCGAAATTACGCAAACTGCGTAAATCGCTGGCCGATGAAGAAGGCTTACCACCGTATGTGGTCTTTAGTGATGCGACTCTAATTGATATGGCGGATATTTTACCGACCTCGTATGGTGAGATGTTGGCTGTTAACGGTGTTGGTCAACGCAAATTAGAGAAATACGCCGATCCATTTTTGGATGTCATTCAGGAGCATTTAACCGGTCATGGCTGAGTTCGCTTTACAAGATTATCTCGCCGATCAGGGGCGACTTATCCTGAGCACGCCAGAATGGGATATGGATAGTTTCCCCGCTCTTGGCGAGCATTTTCTGCAGTGGTTATCCGCTTCGCTTATCGATAAGCAGCTTGATGCCGATTTGCATACTTGGCTAATAGATTTTGAAGGTTGTCAGCTACTACTCAAAGCCGAACATTACAGCGCCAGTATTTGGCTTGAAACATTGAGTGATGAGCAAGGTCGAGAAGAGCTGGCCTTTATCGCCCAGTTACTCTCTGGTCACCCATCCGCCGCTGATTGAGTCTTCGGCTTATAAAATTTGCCGAATGTCCGACGAAATGGTCTCTATCAATTGTCGCGCTGAATCTTCTCGCCGCTGAACCAAACTGATAAACAGTAAATCGGTTAAGACATTTTGCGCAGTACGAGAAGCGATAGACGAGCTGCGATGTTGCGTTTCATCGGCGATGGTATCTAAAGCGATATCCGCCAGCTGACGCAGTTTACTTTTCTTTGGTGCGGTCAGAGCAATCACTTTGGCCCCTTGTTGCTTGGCCGCTTCGGCGGCAATAAAGACTTCTTTTCTATCCCCAGAAAAAGAAATCGCGATTTGGACATCTTGAGGCGTGAGCGTTCGCGCGGTAGCAATTTGTACGTGACTGTCTTGCTCAGCGAGTGCGGTAATGCCTAATTTCAATAGCTTGAAAGCTAAATCCTTCCCGGTCAGTGCCGACCCGCCAATGCCGACGATTTGCACTCGATGCGCTTGATTAATCCAATTCACCGCATGGTGAAATTGTTCAAAACAGAGCGCGTTAGTGGTATGAAACATGGCATCCGTTTTTGCTTGGACTAACTTTTGTGCAATCACCGCCAGTGGATCATTAATAAAAATATTGTGCTGTACAGGCGTTGATTCGAGCGCTTGTTTGCGGCTGAGTTCTTCTACCAGCAATAGCTTAAAAGCACTGTAACCTTTAAAGCCCATTTTTTGAGCAAACTTAATGATACTGGATTGGCTGGCACTCACTTGATCGGCCAATTGTAAACTGGTCATTAAGGCCGCTTGCTGAGGATGAGCAAGGATCCAGTCGGCAATTTTTAACTCATTTGCTGAGAGCTGAGTACGTCGACTGATCATTCGATTAACTATAGACATGATGATTTCTCCATATGCTAAAAGCGGTTTTACCACGAATCTGCAATTTAAAAGACGATTTATGGTGCAGTTTTTGGAATTTTTTATTCCTTTCTGGGAATTAAATCTGCTTTGACGGTGAATAGTATTCAGTGACTTGGCGTATCTTTGGGTTTGTCTGGCTTTATTTTTAGCGATTATTCCATGCTTTAGCTGGTCAATGAATAACCATAGCTGTGATCCTTATCACTCGATTGGAATTTTTTATTCTATAGAATCGCCACCAGTTGTTATTAGACATATAGGCTTGTGCATGAAAATAGATTTAACCCAATGGGTAACGGAGAGTCGTAATCCAGCGAGTGCGGCGATTGATACCTTATCCACGTTTGAGATGTTACAAATCATCAATCAGGAGGATAAGAAAGTCGCTTTAGCGGTTGAAAAAACCTTGCCTCAAGTGGCGCAAGCGGTCGATGTGATTACTTTTGCCCTGCAATCTGGGGGGCGTTTGTTCTACATGGGAGCGGGAACCTCTGGTCGATTGGGCATTCTGGATGCTAGCGAATGTCCTCCCACTTATGGTACCTCACCCGACTTGGTGATTGGCCTGATTGCTGGTGGTCATCAAGCGATTTTAAAAGCGGTGGAAAATGCAGAAGATAATGTAGAACTTGGTGAGCAAGATCTGCAGCGTTTTCACTTTGGTAAACAAGATGTTTTAGTGGGCATCGCCGCTAGTGGCCGAACGCCGTATGTACTGGGCGGCATGGCTTACGCTAAATCCGTTGGTGCGATGGTGATCTCTCTGGCCTGCAACCCTAATTGTTTAATGGAACAAGCCGCGGATATTGCTATTACGCCCGTGGTTGGCCCTGAAATTGTCACTGGCTCTTCAAGAATGAAGGCAGGCACGGCGCAGAAGCTGATTCTCAATATGTTAACCACAGGAGCGATGATTCGCAGCGGTAAGGTCTTTGGCAATTTAATGGTCGATGTTGAAGCCACCAATGCCAAGCTTATTCAGCGTCAAACGCACATTGTTCGTGAAGCAACGGGCTGCAGTACAGATCAAGCGGAACAAGCGCTCGCGGCCTGTCAGCGACATTGTAAAACGGCGATTTTGATGATTCTTGCCGATCTCAATGCACAGCAAGCCGCGGAGCGGTTGGCAAAGCATCATGGCTTTATTCGTGCGGCACTGAACGATCAATAATCCAATCGTGTTGAGGTAAGGTAAATGGCTAAAATAACATCGAGCATGATAGCTCAACTGCTTCGCGCGGTCGGCGGCAGTGATAACATTAGTAAGTGTGGTAACTGTATGACCCGCTTACGCTTAACATTGAATGATAACCTCCTCGCCGATCAAGCTGGGATTAAAGCCATTGCTGGGGTTATGGGGGTGGTAGAAAGCGATCAACAACTGCAGATTATTCTCGGTCCTGGTAAAGCGCAAACTGCGGCTGAAATGATGAATGAGATGATCGCCAATCTTGGGCTTACCGCTACATCAACGTCAGATACGCCGGATTTATCGACAATTGCTGCGGCGCAAAAACAGCAGATGAAGAGTAAACAAACCAGTGCCGTGCAGCGTTTCCTCAGTAAGTTTGCGACCATTTTTACGCCATTAATTCCGGGCTTTATTGCCGCTGGTTTATTACTTGGTTTTGCCACTTTATTAGAGCAGATGCTAGTCCTTGGTCAATCGCCAAGTCAATTTACGCTGGATCTGATCGCCTATATGAAGGTGTTTGGCAAGGGATTATTCGCCTTTCTGAGCATCTTAATTGGGTATAACGCGCAGCAGGCATTTGGCGGTTCTGGGGTCAATGGCGCTATTTTAGCTTCCTTGTTTGTGCTGGGTTATAACCCAGATGCGACAACGGGCGTTTATTCTGGCATGAGTGAATTTTTCGGTTTTGCGATTGACCCTCGAGGCAATATTATCGGCGTACTGTTAGCGGCGATTTTGGGTGCTCAGGTCGAAAGAAAAGTTCGCCAATACATGCCTGATGATTTAGATATGATCTTAACCTCTTGCGTCACGTTATTGATCATGGGGGCGGTGACTTTTTTGGTGATAATGCCGATTGGTGGTGAGTTATTTAAAGGCATGTCATGGTTATTTCTCAACCTGAATGATAATCCACTAGGGGCTGCGTTGCTCTCCGGTTTATTTTTGATTTCGGTAGTATTTGGCATTCATCAAGGGTTTGTTCCGGTCTACTTTGCTTTGATGGATGTGCAGGGTTTTAACTCGCTGTTTCCTATTTTGGCGATGGCTGGAGGCGGCCAAGTTGGCGCGTCGCTAGCATTGTACTTTAAAGCCCAAAAAGATGCCGTGCTGCGTACTCAAGTGAAGGGCGCGATCATTCCGGGTATTTTAGGCATTGGTGAGCCGCTGATTTATGGCGTCACCCTACCCAGAGTGAAACCGTTTGTCACGGCATGTATTGGCGGTGCGGCTGGTGGTTTCTTTATTGGTTTAGTCTCTTATCTTGGCTTACCTGTCGGACTGAATACGGTATTTGGGCCATCGGGTATTGTCGCGATTCCGTTAATGACATCAGCGCAGGGTATTTTCCCAGGGATGTTGGTATTTATCTGCGGTCTACTCATTTCTTATGTGGTTGGTTTTTTTGCAACGCTTTGGTTTGGCTGCAAAGATGTTGACTTAAGTTAGTTCACCTTCCCCCTATTGGTGAATGATTTTGCCCTGATCCGATAGGTTCAGGGCTTTTTTATGTTTGGCTCTAGCGGCGGATTATTTTTTGGTGATTTTATCTAAATAACCCATCATAAAAGCAGAGATGACAAAGGTAATGTGAAGCATCAAATACCATTGTATTTTCTCATTGGCGATATTTTCGGTATTCATAAACACTTTCAGCAAATGAATTGAAGAGATCGCGACAATCGAAGCAGCAACTTTATTTTTCAGTGAACCGGCATCGAGTTTACCCAACCAGCCCAATTTATCGTTATGTTCCTCAACGTCGATTTTAGAAACAAAATTCTCATAGCCAGAAAACATCACCATCACAATCAGCCCGCCAACTAAGGTGATATCAATCAATGATAACGCGATTAGAATCAGGTCAGCTTCTTGAATAGCAAAGATATTTGGGAGTAGGTGAATCACTTCTTGAAAAAATTTAATCCCTAAGGCGAGGAGGATAAAACTCAAACCGAGATAAATAGGTGCCATGATCCAGCGAGCAGAGTACAGCAGTTTTTCGATAATACGTTCCATTTAAAGTAACCATCAACAAAGCCCAATAGGGCAGAATGAGGCTGATATTACTTTGTTTTTATACTTAAGGTGTAGTGAAAATTGAGGGGATAAGATCCCCTCAGCAGACGTATTGATTAGAGCGTATTTTTATAAATGCGACCGTCTTTCATGATCAGTTGTAGGTTATCCGTTGCTTCTAAAATGGTTAAATCTTGTAGCGGATTGCCATTGACGATCAGCAGATCGGCCAAAGCTCCGGCCTCAATAACCCCTAACTTACCTTGATAAGGCGCACGCTCTCCTGAGAGCATCAGTAGCTGCGCATTGTCGTAGGTAGCCATTTTCAGTACTTCAGCAGGGGTGTACCAGCGAGTCATAATACTCAACAGTTGCGTTTGCCCTTTGAGTTTTTCCGCACTGAACAAAATGTCGGTTCCCCATGCGACTTTTACTTGATGTTTTTTCGCTAAACGATAGGCCCTGTCTGTGCCTTGTTCGACCATTTTTTGTTTCAGACGTTGCGGCGAGCCTTCGGCAAAGCTGGATTTTCGCTCAGAAGTAAACGGTTGTAAGCTCCACCAAATGCCTTCTTTGGCCATTCGTTTTGCGGTTTTTTCATCAATCAATTGACCGTGTTCAATCGATTTAACCCCACCATCAATCGCTTGATTAATCGAGCGAGGAGTATAAGCGTGCACCGTCACATAGGTGCCCCAATTTTCTGCCGCTTCCGTCGCGGCGCGAATTTCTGCCAGGCTGTATTGAGTCACATCAAGCGGGTCATAAAATGATGAGACGCCACCACCTGCCATGAGTTTAATCTGCGATGCCCCGAGGGCTAACTGCTCTCGTACATGCTGGCGAACTTCGTCCGGACTATCAGCAATCGCTGAAGTGCCTGTCCTAACAGAGATGGTCTGTTTTTTACTATCAGGGGTTATTAACTCATTGGGTAGACGAAAATCACCGTGGCCGCCAGTTTGAGAGATGAAAGCCCCGGCTGGCCAAATACGAGGTCCGGTGGTGATCTGCTTATCGATCGCCATTTTTAAGCCGAATACTGGCCCACCCAAATCGCGCACACTGGTATAACCCCGTTGCAGCATATCGGCAGCGGTTTTAGCGGCAACAATATTAATAAAACCTTGATCAGCAAGCATTAAGGTTTGTTGAGGCAGGGCGGCGAGCATTAAATGAGTATGAGCATCAATCAATCCCGGCATTAAGGTTTTGCCTTGCCCATCAATCACTATAGTATTGGAGTCAGTGATGTTAAGAGCTTGGTAATCTTCGATTTTGCTGATCAGGTTATCTTGCACATAGACATTTTTTGCTGCGCTGAGTGTTGCTTGTCGTCCATCAAATACTTGCACATTTTTAAATACATACTGGGCGGCAAAAGTAGGCCAAGCGATTAGGCTTACACCTAGCAGTAGCCAAAGCGGTTTATTCATTTTATCACTCCAATCAACTAGCGGCATGACACCTTGGTGCACAAACAGATAAAAGTGTAGCGATATTTGGCGAAACTATCCGATTTTAAGAGCAAAAATGCCAACTTTGTTGAATAAACCTCAGCGGTTTACTCGTTGAGTTGCTTGATGTTTTTGTATGCTTTTGTATGTAACCATTCTAAAGCGAGATAAAACATGAATAATAACGATTCTTTTTTACTGATGTTATTCGAGGTTGTCTCTTGTCTCTCTTTACTCGGTTAATGCCATTCTTTGGCGCTTGCTACATCATCATGTCTCTACACTCGGTTGCCAATGAATTAACCCCTGATCCACGAATCCACCAAGGTCGTTTAGCTAATGGCTTAACTTATCAGTTGATGGTTAATCCATACCCAGAAAAAGCCATCATCATGCGCATGCAAATTGCCGGTGGCTCGCTGGTGGAGTCTGAACAGCAGCAGGGATTGATGCATCTATTAGAGCATATGGCGTTTAAGGGCTCTCGATCCGTTCCACAAGGGGATATGATTGCTCAGCTAGAAAAGCTTGGTCTTAGTTTTGGTTCGGATACCAATGCAATTACTGAGTATCATCAAACGGTGTATCAATTTAATATCACGGAAGGCACTCAAGATAAGCTTACAACTGGGCTGATGTTAATGCGTGAGATTGGTGATCAACTGACTTTAACACCCGAAGCTCTAGCACAAGAAAAGCCGATCGTAATGGCGGAAATACGCGAAAAACAATCGATGGAGCTAGATGATTATCAATATCAGCAAGCATTTTTGTACCCAGACAGCCCATTGGCGAGTCGTCTGCCAATCGGCTTGGAAAGCGTAGTTATTCAAGCGACAGTAGCACAATTACGTGATCTCTATCAGCGCTTTTATACACCAGAGCGCACGACCATAATTGTTATCGGTGATATTGATATTGCCGCCACAGAGCGTCAGATTCAGCAACGTTTTGCCAACTGGCAACCACATCCACAGGCGGTTTTAGTTAGTGATGATCCACTGCCAACCTTGACAGTCCAGCAAGAGCTTAGAGCGGATAGCTTTTTTGACCCACGTTTACCGACGACGGTGACTTTGGGTATGTTACAGCCTCAAGATGTACTTGTTGATGGTATCGCAAGACGGCATAGAATGCTTAACGACTGGCTAATTCGTCATCTGTTGTATCGCCGCTTAACCGCCCATCTGCCAGAGGAGGATATGGGGCGTCGAGTCAATGTGGCCTTATTTGAAGAGTTTAAACATGGCTTACGTTTTCAATTATCACTCAATTCAGCACCTCAACAATGGCGAGAAAGCCTTACCCTGCTAGAGCAGACCATGCGTCAAGCTTTGGTGGGTGGTTTTACTGAACAAGAAGTTAATCGAGCATTAGACTTGATCGAACAAGATATACAGCATGATCTAGCTCAACCACTAAGTGTGAATAGCTTTGGTTTAGCTGAGCAATTGGTCGATTTTAACGCTCGCGGCTTATATTTTTTAGATCCCAAGCAGGAATGGGCGTTGTTTCAACGATTGAAGCCTAGTTTGACTGCATCAGCACTGCATGAAGCCCTGAAGCAGCGTTGGCAAGGGGAACCATGGATTTATCTGACTCACTCTCAACCAGAAGAACAGGTGGCAAAGCAGCTTCTGAGCGTCTATCAGCAAAGCCAGCAGCAGCCGATTAGCGCTCATCAAGAGCAAAAATTGACTCCGTTTGCTTATGCAAATTTCGGTAAGCCGGGAAAATTCATTGCCGATAAGCGTGATGAACAGGCAGGAATCCGCCAACTGGTTTTTGCTAATGGCGTACGACTTAGTTTGAGACCCACTCAATTTGAATTGGGACAAGCGATAGTGCAGCTCAAAGTCGGTTTTGGTGATGTAGCCCTGCCTAAAAGCGAAGGGCTAACCACGTTATTTCAACGTAGCTTTGTTCTTGGAGGATTAGCTGAGCATAGTTATGCTGAGCTGGGACAAATATTAGCAGGGCAAGGTTTAGCTGTGGGATGGAAACTATCGGAGCAAGGGTTTAATGATGCCGTCTCTGTGCGAACCGAGCGATTAAGAGCGCAGCTAGGGTTACATACCGCTTTTTTGATTGCGCCAGGGTTTAGACCTGAAGCGTTACACCAGTTTCGGCAACAAGTGCGAGAGCATGCATTTAGCCGCCATACCAACGCTGAAACGTTATTTTGGCAGCGATTCGCTGAGCTATTACATCCAGAGGACATAAACTACGCCCTTGGCCGCGATCAAGAGCTATTGAAGCGAGATTTTTCTGAAATCGCCCTCGTGCTCGCATCGGCCGTCGATCGTGGCTTACTTGAGGTCACGATTGTCGGCGATATTGATGAATCTCAGGCGATTCAAGCGGTAGCCGAAACATTGGGTGCGATAGAGCGTCATCCGTTGCCAATCACCAAGCGTCCAGTCGTAGCTCGCCTGCCTGAGTTACCAGCGAGCCGCCAGTTGAGCCATCAAGGAGCGGTTGATTCAACAGCTCTGGCTTGGATTTGGCCTAATCTTGATAGTTACTCCGTTGAGCAAGCGGCGAAAATCTTGTTATTAGATCGCGTTTTGCAACTGCTGATCACTGAAGAGCTACGAGTACAAGCGGGGATGAGTTATTCACCTTATACTTTCCATTCTAGTGCGAAAGAACCGTCAGAGTTAGGTTATATCGGCTTATTTGCGCTGGTTGATAGACAGCATGTATTGTCTATTGAAGGTAAAGTTGACACGCTCATCGAGCAACTGGGTTCAGGGCAGCGAATAGACGCTGATTTATTGGCGAGAGCTAAGCAGCCTTTATTACAATCCATCGCTCATGTCAGTAATAGCAATGGATTTTGGTTAGAGGCTACGGCAATGGGCCGAACTCAACCAGAGTATTATCAGCGCGTGCAGCAAATTTATGATCATATTGCCGCCGCTGATATTCAGTCAGTACAAACAAGTGCCCAACGCTATTTAAGTAAAGACAAGTGCTTAAAAGTGATTACCTCGTTTGGCGAGTCCGTGGATTAATTTACTGAATATTGGTTGCAAAGAAAGCCAACTGACTTTGTAAATATAAGAATGCTACTCGTTTAATTCGGGTGGCATTTTTTTTCAAGCACGAGGATCACGATTTTTAAATACATTTTTAAAACAATCCATCTCCTTTTTAAATGTATTTATTTTTTATCGTTATTTAGTTGTCAGTAAAAACTGATGATTAGCAATGAATTTACAACATTGATGGTGCGGAAAAACTCTATTTTTTGAGATGAACTAATGAGAGAGGTGAATTCATTGACAAAGCCATTGATTGAACTATATTTTTTTTACGAATACTTTGTCGATACACCTCCTATTAAATGGGGATTCATGTGACTTGGTACAGAATTATTTCAAGGAGCTGTCATGCACGCATCATCTACACTCAAACGAACACTCATTTCAACAGTACTTGCGGCAACGTTTATGCTTCCAGCAATTAGCCAAGCTTGTACGTCACTTTTGTATACTGATGCCAACGGTGCGCCTTATGCGGGTAGGACCATGGAATTACCGGTCCAGCTAGATTATAAGGTCGCTTTCTTTCCCCAAGGCTCGAGATTTTCTTCCCATGCCGATAAGCATGCCTCTTTAAATTATGAAGCAAAACACGCTTTTTTATCGATTGCCATGCCAGATCCTATTACTAAAGATCTTAAAGTAGTCGAGGGCATTAATGATCAAGGGTTGAGTTTCAGTGTCTTAGCTTTTGCAAGTACTGAAGGCCCAGAAGATATGTCAGACAAAACTCAAAAAATGTTATCTGCGATCGATTTAGGAAGTTGGGCATTATCACAATTTAAAACGGTGAATGACGTCAAGACCGCGTTAGAGAAACAGCCTGTATTGGTCACCGCTCTATTACCCATGGGATTATTGAAAACCCCTTTCCACTACACTCTACACGATGCTAATGGTCACTCTATCGTTATTGAGTTTTCGAATGGTAAACAGCATATCTATGAAAATCCTTTAGGTGTTATGACCAATGGTCCTGAGTTTACTTGGCACTTAACTAATCTTAATAATTACACGTTTTTAAGTAATATCGACCAATCAGAGATAAAACTCGGCGGGGTAACGTTTAAACAACCGGATTCAGGGATCGCAACGGCAGGATTGCCAGCATCAAATACATCGGTAGGCCGCTTTGTTCGTGCGGTTTATTATGCTCAGTTTACTGAAAAAGCGAAAACACCCGATGAAGCCGTCACGACCTTGGCGCATATTATGAATAATTTCGACCGACCTCGAGGTATCACTATTGATAGTCGTATGACCGAGGCTCTTCAAGATAAGGTAGCTCCTGGAGTGGTTGGCCACCGTATGTACACATCAGAATATTCGACTTGGACTTCGTTATCTGATCTTAAACGGCTGCGATTAAGTGTTCGTTTATATGAAAGCTTAAATTACGTCACTTTTGACCTAGGAGCATTACGCAAACAATCAAGTCCAATGGTCGTTCCTCTCAGTCAGTTCTCTGGTGGAACATGGGATGGAACGCAAACGCTCTTATCTCATCAATAAGGGGCATATCGGTGAGCCCTTTGTTACCCTTTTATGGCGCTTATTTTCCGTCTTGGCTTATATGCGCCATGATTGGGATAATTAGCACGGTATTAATACGTATTGTCTTAATCCGACTTGGTGTTGATGAAGGCATCCCGTTACGAACGATCGTTTATATCGCGCTTGCGAGTATGATTACTTTGACGCTAGCGATCACTGTTTTTGGAGTTTAGTGATGTCTAACTCTGCTTATACACGTCGATATAGTGTTGTGGGTACTGCCTTGGCGATAGCGGTTGTACTTGGCGCACTTGTATCGGGATGGTATTACTTTCAACACAGCGCAGATAAAGCTCTTTCTGAGGATGCGGTACTGAGTGCAAATGTTGTTAACGTTGCTTCTATCGTTGCAGGACGAGTAATCACTATTGCTGTAACCGATAATCAGCGTGTCGACGAGGGACAGTTGTTATTTGAAATTGATCCCAAACCCTATGAAATAATAGTCAATAAAGCCAGATCAGAATTACAGCTTGCTAAAGCATTGCGTGATGCTCAGCGTAGAACAATTACGGCTGAGTCATCCAATGCTGCTATCGCTTCAGAACAGGTTCATCGTGCTCGTACCAATCTCTCTCTTGCAGAGAGCGCACTTGCCCGGCTATTACCATTAGTGGCTAAGGGGTACGTTACCGTGCAGCAAGTGGATGACGCGAGAACGGCTAGAGATGATGCTCAAACCACGCTCGAACAAGCCATACATCAAGAGGCTGCGGCTCAAGCCTTGATCACCAGTCTTGATGAGTCAGAGGCATTGGTTGGTGCTCGGCAAGCAGCGTTAGCGATTGCTGAGCATGAATTAGCGGCAACTCAAGTACGTGCCCCACATGAAGGTCTTGTCGTCGGTCTCACGGTTTCAACGGGAGAGATTGTTGCTCCCGGGCAGTCTCTGTTTACGCTCATTGATACTCGTAAATGGTACGCTTTGGCGACTTTTCCCGAAACAGAGCTGGCTCATATTGCTGTGGGCAATTGTGCACAGGTTTATATACTGGCAGATCGTTCTATTCCCGTTTACGGTCGGGTTGATAGTATCGGTTGGGGAGTGATATCTGAAGAGCTGATCAATTTACCTCGCAATGTTCCTTACGTACCCAAATCATTAAATTGGGTACGGATTGTTCAACGCTTTCCTGTACGAATCATTATCGATAATCCTCCAGCATCTTTGATGCGTGTAGGGGCTTCAGCGGTTGCGGTAGTCAAGCATAGCGAAAATTGTGATGACCGTTCAAAAGAGTAATACTCGCGAGTTGATGTCGTATTTATGGTCTCAATCTCTGGAGGATTTACAGTCAGCGCCAGGGCGAGCGGGTTTAGCTTGGCGAATTGCACTGTTATGCGCTTTGGTAACCGCGGTCGGTATGATGTTTCAGATCCCTGAAGCTGCGATCAGCTGCTACCTAGTCATCTTTCTAATGAAGCCTGATGCGGTAGTCAATATTGTCACGGGTTTTGGCTTTCTCATCTTATTGCCCGGACTTATTGCATTTTTGGTTTGGCTTATCAACCTAACGAATGGTTCGACGATGCATATCATGGCGGCTATTGTCGTCACTTCTGTTTTGCTGGTTTATCTTGGCGCGGCAACACAGCTAGGGGAGCAAGGTAGCGTAGCGGCGTTGATCATTGCTTTTTTACTTACTTTGATCGTTAAGGCACCGTTTGGCGAAGCGGCGAGCTTTGCACTGCGTGAAGCTTGGTTAATGGCTGCTATGCCGATGATATTAATGATCGGCTTTAATTTTCTACTCGGATTTTCACCAGTACAGCTATTACGGGATAAATTGCGCTCTCGATTGGCCGTGACTATTAAGGCATTAGAAACCGGTGACTCAGCCGCGTTACTTCAATATCTACGCGAAGGAAATAGTGCCTTTGAGCCGCAAGCGCTTACGGTAAAAGCACTTCGTTTAGTTAATCTTTCTGCCGCGCAACAGATAGCTACCGATATTCGTGCAGGTTTTAAACTCATGCTTGCTGTTTCCGCCTTACCCGCCTCTATGGATGCTGATCGCCGGATCGCTCTAGTGGATGCTATTCGTGATATTGATGATTCACTTGCTCAGGGGAAGGCTCCCCAATGTTCAATTGCTCGTACTCAAGATCTTGACACTGAAATGGGAGAAGCAGAGAAGCAGGCCTGGGATGCGCTCCGTTTACTTGCGGGAGCGAGTGAGCCTGAAATCGTGTCGACAAGCAAGCCCGCATTTGTTGCCCCAGACGCTTTCACTAATCCTGCCTACACTCGTTTTGCGTTCAAAACGACCTTAGCTGCGATGATTTGTTTTCTTATCTATACCGCTATCGATTGGCAAGGCATTCATACGGCGATGATTACTTGCTATGTAGCAGCATTAGGAACGACAGGAGAGACTTTACACAAGTTGGCGCTGCGCATTGTTGGGTGTTTGATAGGAGCATCACTTGGCATTGCCTCTATCTTTTGGGTGATACCTTATATCGATGATATTGCTTCGTTAATGGTATTGATATTTTTAGGCTGCTTAATTAGCGCTTGGATTTCAACTGGGCCAGAGCGTAGTTCTTATGCTGGTGTTCAGGTAGCGCTCGCCTTTCTTCTCACCGTATTGCAGGGTTTTGGTCCGAATCTGAGTTTGGAAACCGCGCAAGGTCGAATTTTTGGTATATTGCTCGGTAATGTTGTGGTTTATCTGATTTTTTCTCGTCTTTGGCCCGCGCCTTTAGAGGGCGAGGTCCGTACATTATTTTCTCGTGCTCTATCGGAGTTGGCTCGGATGGCTAGGTTACCTTCCCATCAACGCATACAGGCTTTGGGGCATACTGCTGCCGTAGAATCGTTAGTCGGAAAATGTGATGAAGCGTTGTGTCTATTGCCGTTTGAGCCAAAATGGTTACGTCCGCCACCAAAACGTGAAGCGGCTCTTAAAAAAGCGATGGATGAAATAGAATCGCTCAATAGAGCCATTTGGTTGAGCGATGAAACGGACCTTGGACCACTTGCTGATTTACTTGATGATCTTGCACTACGATTTCAAGATAAGTCCGGAGAGCCCGGTTCTTATAATATGGAATTGAAAGAGCGTTCTGATCTTTCCGCATCATTTATTGATTCACTGGATCACGTTATGGAGGCAGCATGATAAATAACGGTCGATATTATTTGCGATGTCGTGTTTGTTCTTCATTCATCGTATTAATGATGGTTTTGATAGTCTCTGGCTGCGTATCTAATGTGGATCACAGGGTGTCTCCAGCTCCGGATCAGCCATGGGTACCACGTGATGAGGATAAAACCGCATTATGGAGTCTGGCTGGTTCCGATGATAGTCAGCCCACTCCAACTCATGTTATTCCAGACTTCAGTATTCCCGAAAACCCTGCTCGTGCGCAATTTAGGCAAAATGAGTTTATTGATTCTGAACAACGCTATGGGCTCCCTGAATTGATTGATTTGGCACAACGAACGAATCCAGAAACACGAGCGGCTTGGCAACGCGCGAGACAAGCGGCAATTGCGGTTGGCATGGTCGAAAGTACTTACTTACCTTTCATTGCAGCAAGTGTTGTGGGAGGATCTCAGACAGTCACCGTTCCATTACCGGAAATTTTCGGCCAGCGTCATATCGATAATACAGAACAAGGCAGCGCACAAATACTGTCACTTCAATGGCTTCTGTTTGATTTTGGACAGCGAAAAGCGCTTACAATGGAAGGTCAGCAGGTTGCGGTAGCAGCAAATATTTTATTCAATGGCACACATCAAAAATTGATTTTCGATGTCTCTCAAGCTTATTACGGTTATGGTGCAGCCATTCAACGGCGAAGTTTTGCTGAGGAGGCCTTACACAACGCTCAAGATATTCAAGCGGCGGTTGCAGCAAGAGCGGATCAAGGGCTCGCTACGACCATGGATGTCGCTCAAGCACGGCAGGCCGTCGCTCAGGCTAAATTTCGTCGTATTCAGGCTATTGGTGATGAGCGTACGGCTTATTATCATCTGCTTTCCATTGTCGGTGTTAATAGCGAATTGAACGTTGATGCTGCTAATATAACGCAAAACCCCCTTCCTAAACCCATTAATACTCCTATGGATAGGCTAATACAGCAAGCCTTATCACAACGTCCTGATGTTGCAGCAAGTTACGCCGCTTTACAGGCGAGTAAAGCTGGTGTTGATGCGGCTCAGGCGGGTTACTTACCCAAGGTTTATTTGGGTGCAAGTGCTAGCTGGGGATCTGGAAATTTCGATATTTCTGGTCTTCCCTCAATCAGTCAGCAGGGATCTGGGAACAGTGTTCTCTTGGGAATAACCGTACCTATTTATGATGGCGGTTTAAGAAGTGCGCGGGTTACAGAGGCTAAGTCTCGATCTGAGGCTGCTGAGGATGAGTTTCAGCGGGTACAAAATGCTGCCGTAGCAGAAATTATTGCTGCACATAACGCTTTACGCACGGCACATGAAGCCTATCATGCAGCAACCGAGCTGGTTGCAGCTGCGTCAATTACTTACGAAGCCGCCATTGCCGCTTATCGTAATGATATCGGTACGATTGATGCAATCACAGTCGCAGATACGGCATTACTTGATGCCCGACAAGCGCAAGGGGATGCTCATGTGGCGACACTTATTAGCTCAGTTAACTTAGCTTTTATTATGGGTAAACTGACTTCGCGCGAGAGCTTGCTCTGAAGTTAAAAATGCAGCCTCTAAGACGATAGCCATTGTTATTGGATTATCTCTGTTTTTTCTTAAGTCAGATTATTCATCCGCTTAGATAATTGAGATGGCAATATAACTACTACTGAAATATATCGCTTTCTAGCATTCAGGGCTTTACGCATTAATTTTTGACAATAGGTAAAGAAATAACATGAGCAATATTAAAAGTTTTAAGCCTTTTCTATCGCTAAAATATATTTATTAGCCGTTTTGCTGGTCTTTAGTCTCTTCTATGTGCATGCATGGTTAATATTTGATGTCGCTGGAGATTTTCTACGAGCTCATCCTTGGTTTATTGAGCACTTTAGCCCGAGCTACGCAGGAAAGATAATTATCCTGTGCTGTTTTATGATCCTATTTTTTGCCCATTTACTTGAGGTTATCGGGTGGGGGATATTTTTGCGTTGGGCTGGATTAGTGTCTTCGGTCACAGAGGGATTATACTTTGTTGGTACCTCAATCAGTACTCTAGGTTATGGTGATGTTGTACTCACGAAGCCTTGGCGACAGATTGGGCCAATAATTGCTATCGCTGGAGTACTTAAGTTCGGATGCTCAACGGCTTTTCTCTTCTTTGTAATCCAAACTGTGTGGGAAAATAGTTTATAAAAACAGGTAATTACTATCATTTAAGGTGCTTTATCGCTGAGTATTACCATCAAAATATCATCATTACTCGGTGACACTTCCCCCTTCTTTATCGTCCATCTTCTAATCAGACCAGTTATACCTCTCATATGTTTGATTGATAATTGTTTGTATTCGCATTATTGTTTGTGTTAATTTGTTGTTGCTGCTATGAGAAAGAATCACTTGTGGAGAAGATATTATTGTTTTTCCCTGCGTGACGTTATGCCACTTCAGCCTTGTAAACCCTCGAGGAATTAACCAAAAAATGGACATAAGTACCCCCCCGATTAATCTTGTTAGACCGACCCCTATCGCTCTATTTTGTGCCATGTTACTGGGTAATCCAGTACTGGCTAGCGCGAATAGTGAAGCGCTGGAGAAAGAGACCGAAGTGCTGACCGTCGTTGGAGAGAAAGGTAACCAGGTGAGTTATAAAGTCAGCGACATGAATACCGCTACTGGAATGCAGCTCTCGTTTCTTGAAACGCCACAATCGGTCACTACGGTTACTGAAAAAGCCATCGAAGATCAGCAACTCAACTCGGTTATTGATGTGATGACCAGTGTTGTTGGGATCAACGCTCGTCCCTCTGATAATGATAGATATTCGGTCAGTGCCCGTGGGATCCCGGTCAACAGTATCCTCTATGACGGTGTAGTAACGACCTACGATACTCGCTTTAACTATGGCGATAATCTAATGGATACTGCTCTTTATGAGCGTATCGAAGTGGTTCGTGGCGCTACGGGATTAATGTTAGGTGCTGGCAGCCCTTCGGCTGCTATCAATTTGGTACGAAAGCGCCCTACGGCAGATTTTCAAGGGCGAGTCAGTTTGAGCAGCGGATCTTGGGATATGCGACGTGGGGTGGTCGACCTTTCCGGAGGCCTTAATCAGGATGCGACTCTGCGTGGCCGGATGATAGTCGTTTATCAAGATAGAGAGAACTGGCAGGATCGATATGAACAACAAAAACAAACGCTTTATGGCATTTTTGAAGCTGATTTGAGTGATAATACGCTGCTCACTTTAGGGAGTGATTTTCAGCATACTAAGCCTAAAGGAACGATGTCTGGTGGTTTACCGTTGTTTGATAGCGACGGCAATCGTACGGATTACGATCGGCATGTCTCCACCGCTCCAAGTTGGGCGTCAGCCAAAACAGAAGCCCTGAATAGCTTTGTAACGCTAGAGCATCATTTCAATCCAGATTGGAGTCTTAAAGGGAGTTATATCTATGGCGATAACCGCTTAGAGTTTGATGTGCTCTGGCCAACAGGGAACCCTGACCCGATTAGCAATGAGGGGATGGTCCCTGGCTCTCTGGCTTTTATCGATGGTAATCGTACTCAACATACTTTTGATTTAAAACTGAATGGACGCTTTGAAGCTTTCGGGCGCAGCCACCAGCTCGTCGCTGGTGCTAATCAACAGAAACAGGACTTTGCTAATCCCTATTACGGGGCAATAGGCTCTCAACCACCTTTGGGCGACTTTCAGCAACCGAACTATGATTATCCACGGCCTCAATGGAGCGATAATGTGCTTTATGGTTCTTGGGGAACAACTAAGCAGCAGGCCATTTACATCGCTTCTCAACTTGAGTTAACCGATGATTTGTCGATGGTGCTCGGTGGCCGTTTAGATAACTGGGAGACGGATCAGGATAACTTTGGCGCTAAACATAACTACAAAGTGAATGGTGAATTTACCGGTTACTTGGGTCTGACCTATGCGTTGACCGACGAATACTCCCTTTATGCTAACTACACGGATGTCTTTACTCCGCAAAGTAAGGTGAAAAGTGATGGTCGCTATCTTGACCCGGTCAAAGGTATTAACTACGAGGCGGGAGTAAAAGCAAGTTTATTTAATGAGTCGCTGGACTTATCACTCTCGGCATTTGAGATTCGTCAGGATAATGTCGGTGAGTCCACTGGTGAAACTCTGCCTAACAGTACTATTGCTATTTATCGAGGTGTGGATGGTACTAAGACTCGTGGTTTTGAGTTTGAAGTTAATGGTTCCATTAACGCCAACTGGGATATTTATCTAGGTTATACCCAGTTTGAAACGAAAGATCCTGAAGGTAACAAGGTCAATACCAATAACCCTAAGCAGCAACTTAAACTCTTTACTACCTATGCGCTCAACGATTGGATTAACGGTCTCCAACTGGGGGCGGGAGTTAATTGGCAGAGCCGAATTTATAGTCAAGTTTCCAAGCCGGATAAAACTAAAGTTGAGGTAGAACAGGACAGTTACGCTTTAGTGCGGTTGATGGCGAAATACAGTCTGAACAAGCAGCTGACTTTACAGGCCAATTTGGATAATGCGTTAGACAAAAGTTATTACAGCCAACTCGGTTTTTATAACCAGTTTCAGTATGGCGCGCCACGTAACTTTAGTGTCACTTTAGATTATCGTTTTTGAACGCAGTGACATGGGGAAACTATCCATTATTAGGAGCGCTCCGCAGTGCGGAGCGAACAACATTTATGTTCTATGAAGCAAGGCAGCGATTTCCGTGGGTCGTGTTTCTAATCATTGGTTTAATCGGCTGTTATGATTTTCAGCAACCAGAATTTGAGACCACTCAGCAAGACGGATTTCCAGTTTGTATTACTACCGCGCACGGGACAAGTTGTATTAAGGCTCCCCCCAAACGTGTAGTAACGCTTGGCGCTGGGGCTGAAGACTGGGTTTTATCGCTTGGTGTTGTGCCTATCGCGATTGAACCACACTATTGGGGTGGAGATGAGCAAGGTTATCTCCCTTGGTTTCGTGAAGCGATTGAGGCACAAAACCTGCCGTTACCGAGCATGATTAGTAGCTATCCAGAATTGGATGTGGAGCGGTTACTTGCGCTTAAACCCGATCTCATCTTAGCTCCACAATCAGGGATTACTCGTGAAAGTTTTTTGCAACTGAGCGCGTTAGCTCCAGTTATCGGCTATCCAGGTGAACCGTGGTTAACACCGGTACAACAGCAGGTGGAACTTATCGCTAAGGCTCTCGGTAAAGAGGCAAAGGGCAAGGAATTGCTGAGAAAAAAGCAGGCTTATCTCGAACAAGTGGCTTCTCTCCATCCTGAATTTAAAGGGGTCAGTCTCGCCTATATCAATGCCGCGAGTCGAGTAGGGAATCTTTCGGTTTATGTCTCTGGCGATCCCAGAGTCGATTTATTTTTAGAGTTAGGCTTTGTTTTACCGCCAAATATTGCCAATCTCAATGCCAGTCGTGGTCATTTTACCGCTCATATTGGTCTAGAGAGTGCAGATATGCTCGATGATGCTGAGCTGTTGCTCAGTTGGTACAGCTCAGAAAAAGCGAGAGAAGACGTGGAGGCTATGCCGATTATCCACCGTTTACCTGCGATGCAGCGTGGTCAATATTTGGCGATCACTGATCCTACTTTGATCATGGCGAGCTCATACGGCTCATTACTCAGTCTGGAATGGACGATTCCTAAGCTGGTGCCTAAGTTGCAACAGGCACTATCTTCACAAAAAGTACTGTCTCTACAAAAAGCACTGCCCTCACAAACCACCACCACGGCACAAGACCTGAGGTGGGATAGAAAGGGGAGGTCAGGATGATGGAACCAGAGATCGGCTGGGCCAATACAAGCACAAGAACTCATCACCGATTTAAGCGTAACATAATGATGTTTGTTGGCTTGTTATCGACGTTGATAGTGCTCATTTTAGCGAACTTACTTTTCGGGGCTCGAATACTGCCATTGTCGATGTTAGACAAACTTTGGCAACCGACGGCTGCTGACCATCTCTCTTTGGTGCTACAAGCAAGATTACCTAGACTACTATGCGGTATGTTGGCCGGTATGGCTTTAGCGATGGCGGGTTGTGTTATTCAGGTTCTGTGTCGTAATCCTCTAGCCGATCCCGGTCTACTCGGGGTTAATGCTGGTGCGAGTGCCTCTCTAGTCACGTTGAGTCTTTTACCAGCGACCGCTGGCTTAAGTCTGTTATGGCAAGCTTTACCCGGAGCACTACTGGCGAGTAGCCTCATTTATTTATTATCTCGTGCTCAACAATCTTTGGCTCAGTCTTCTCCAATTCGGCTGATTTTAGCTGGTGCTGCCATTAGCGCGGTTCTTGGGGCTTATGTCCAAGCTCGAGTATTACTGAATCCGCAGCTATTTGAGGGCTTTCGATATTGGATGGCCGGCTCTTTGTCTGGACTGACTTGGCAAGATGTTCATCTGTTCTGGCCTTACGTGGTGTCCGCCAGTGTCTTGTTGTGGCTATTGGCTCCGGCGCTGAATCTCATGCTATTGGATAATCATACCGCTAAAGCGTTAGGTTCATCTCAACGTTGGCAAAACTTGCTGGCTTGGTTGTCTGCCACTTTATTGTGCGCCGCTACGACCGCGATTGTCGGGCCATTGGCTTTTGTCGGTTTGGCCAGTGCCCATCTCGCTAGACGTTATTTAACACTGAACTTGAGACTATTATTACCGGCTTCGGCGTTAATCGGAGGGATTATGGTGTTGCTTGCCGATCTCTTGGCTCGGGTCTTGATGCCTCCCACTGAGCTGCTGACTGGGATCATGGTGGCCATACTAGGCGCTCCTTTTCTCTATGTTATCGCTCGAGGGCAACATGTGAAGGAGACCTTATGAATCCCACTCGTTTCCCCATTTGGCAATGGAGATTGATCACCTTACGAGCGCCAACATCCCGTACGATTAAGGGGACTTTATTCGCCATTATTCTACTGATTACTGCACTTTTGCTGAGTTTACTGTTAGGACACCAAGGGCTGGCACCCATGAGCCTTGTTAAGGCTTTATTCGGTAGGGCGTCAGATTATGAGCATTGGTTACTTTGGCAATCACGATTACCAAGAGCGCTATGTGCTGTCGGCGCCGGAATGGCTTTGGGGCTTTCTGGTGCGGTGTTTCAGAGTCTGACTCGTAACCCTTTAGGCAGCCCAGACATTCTCGGTATTAACGCTGGGGCCAGTGCTGGTGCCGTTCTGTGGCTATTATGGCTACCCGCATTACCGCTATTATTCGGCGCTCTTTTAGGTGTCGTTGTTGTGCTGTTCTTATTTTTTGCTGGACTTGGACGTCAATGGCAGTTTTCACGCAATTTGATATTGATGGGGATTGCTATTAATGCTTTTGCTATAGCCTTGGTGCAGTTTGCGCTGACACTAGTACAAAGAGAGCAGGCTCAGCAAATGTTGGGGTATCTTTCGGGTAGTTTGGCACACCGTACTTGGTATGACGTGTTGTTAATCAGCAGCGTGTTATTACTGGTACTTCCAAGTCTTCTATTGCTCTCTCGTCGTTTGGCGATCTTGTCTTTGGGTCGAGAGTTAGCGCAAGCTTTGGGTAACCCTGTACGCCAAACGCAGACAGTGGCATTACTGCTTGCCACCTTGCTCGCTTTAGGGGCTGTACTTTGCGCAGGCCCTGTCGCCTTTGTTGCTTTGGTCGCCCCACATTTGGCTCGTTTTGGTCATCGTCAACTGGCCCTGTTACGTTCAGCGTTGATTGGTGCCCTCTTGCTACTTGGCGCTGATACTTTGACCTTACTATTGCCCAGTAACCAAAGGTTGCCCGTTGGAGTATTGACCGCCCTGATTGGTGGTCTCTATCTAGCACTGCTTTTGACTCGTGAATTATGGGCACAAGCACCATTGATAAAAAACCGAACAGGAGAGCGATGATGAGCTTATACACGGATGATGATATTGCGCTTAGTGGGCATGATCTTGCTCTAAAGTATGGGCAGAGAACCATCATTAATGCCATGGATCTGACGATCCCGAAGGGCAAGTTAAGTGTAATTTTGGGGCCTAACGGTTGCGGTAAATCCACCTTGCTTAAATGCTTAAGTCTCGTGCTGCCGCCTACTCATGGTCACGTTATGCTTGGTGAAACCCCATTGGTAACCTTGAGTAACAAGGCGAGAGCCAGAGAGTTAGCGCTGCTGATCCAAAAGCCTGAACTGCCGGAAGGTATTGATGTACAAGAGCTGGTTAGTCGCGGCCGTTATCCTCATCAGAGCTTATGGCGTCAATGGTCAGAACAAGATGAAAAAGCAGTTAACCAAGCGCTGAATGCAACGGGGCTGACCCATCTGGCACAAAGGCCAGTCGCTGAACTTTCTGGTGGTCAGCAACAGCGAGTTTGGTTGGCAATGGTTCTGGCGCAGCAAACGGAGGTACTGTTACTGGATGAGCCAACCTCATTTCTCGATATTCGTGCCCAACTGGCGGTACTCGACTTTTGTCAAGCGCTGGTGGCGCAGGGGCGAACCTTGGTGCTGGTATTACACGATATTAATCAGGCTTTGCGTTACGGCGAACATTTACTATTAATGCGTGATGGAAAGCTAATTGCACATGGTTCTCCTCAAACCTTGCTCACTGAAGCTTTGCTTGAACAAGTATTTGGCATTAATGCCAGCATCATTACCGACCCTGAAGCGCTGTGCCCAATGATTATCCCTCGGGTGCGAATGGCGAAAAGTTATCACCGAAGTGATGAACATAATGAAGCCAATGGGGGACTACCATCATGGGAATAATCACCCTAGCTAACCAGCTCAACCATTTGCTCAGCCAAAAAGCGGCATTTTATGCTCAGCATTTCAAAGCCATCGATAATTTGCAGCAGTTACCTCCAAATGCCCATTGTTTAAACTCGGTGCTCAGTGCGACACATTACAGACCATGGCTGGAACAGTTTGCTTTTAGCTATCGAGTAAAAGGGAGCGTTGTTGGAGAGGCAACGCGAGAAGTCGATGCAAGGGCATTACATTCAATGTGGAGTCAGTGGTTTTTTGGTCTGCAACTGCCACCTTTATTATTGTGGCTGTTTTGTTGTCCGCCCGGTAGTGAGCTTCAGCGTGCCATTGCTGCGGCATCCAGTTGGGATAATTGGTACTTTGAAGCGCACGAAAGTGGTCGAGTAGAAACTTTTTATTTATTGCTTAGTCCAGAGACGAATTATCTTGCTTCCGTCAGTCAGCTTGCCAGTTGGGAGCAGCTACTCGAACGACTGCTCATCCCGATCGTCGAGCGTTTAACTTGCCTTAGCCCTGTGGCTGCAAAGCTTCATTTTAGTCATCAAGCTTATATTGTGCATTGGTATCTGGGGGAGCTGTCACTCCCTGATAGCTGGCGTGATCAACGGATAAACGAGATATTCTCTCGTCCAGAGTTATCATTAAGGGTAAATGATCAGCCGACAATCAACCCCTTTTGGCGTAAATTAAGACTTAAGGAGCAGCAAAGCGCGCGTATCGTGTGTTGTCTGCGCCACAAACTGCCTTGCACCCAAATGTGCGCAGATTGTCCGCTAGATAAGAAGGCTCGCATGCATGCCGGCCAAAAAGCTTGTGGTTAGTGCGCTGTTTGATCAGAATGAGGGGGATTAAACGTTGCCCACTACTTGGTTAAAAACACCTGAAAGGTTTTGAAAGCCGATGAAAAAAGCCCCTATTTACAGGGGCTTGGTAAGATTAAGTAAGCTCAAAGAGACTCAAAAACCCTTATTCGATGTTTTGGATCTGCTCACGCATTTGTTCAATCAGCACTTTCAGCTCTACCCCTGAAGCCGTGATATCGGTCGAGATCGATTTTGAAGCCAGTGTGTTGGACTCGCGGTTAAACTCTTGCATCATGAAATCAAGCTTACGGCCACAAGCGCCGCCTTTTTTGAGGACATTGCGCGCTTCTTTGATGTGAGAATCTAAACGGTCCAGCTCTTCTGCCACGTCCGATTTTTGCGCCAGTAGTATCAGTTCCTGCTCGACACGGGTGGCATCAAGTTCAATTTTTGCTTCTTCAAACTTGTTCAATAGGCGTTCACGTTGCCATTGCAAAATTTCTGGCATCCGCGCGCGCACCTTGACCACTTCTTCGCTAATCGCTGTCAAACGTTGTTCGATTAACGCTTTCATGTTGTCGCCTTCACGACCACGAGCATCAATAAATTCCACAATCGCGTCATCAAAACCGGCCAATAACGCTTTATTAATGCTGTCCATATCTTGCTCAGGGGTTTCCATCACACCAGGCCATTGCATAATTTGGAACGGATTGATGCGGCTGAGCTCACCGGTCATATGTATGATTTGATTAGCGGCTTTGATCACTTGATTAGCCAGTGCTTCATTAATATTCAGCTCACTTTTGGCCGCTGGATTGGCTTCATAACGCAAATGGCATTCGACTTTACCGCGGGCAAGACGTTGACGAAAACGCTCACGCAGCACCGGCTCTAAACCACGAAACTGCTCAGGAAGGCGAAAGTAGGTTTCTAAATAACGTTGGTTAACGGAGCGAATTTCCCATACTGCCGTGCCCCAGTCGCCTTTGACTTCTTTACGTGCGTAAGCGGTCATGCTGTAAATCATTACGGTATCCTTTGTTAGTCGATCTGCTTTTAGCGCAATAATTCAATAATACGGCAAAGACTGACGAGATCCTAGGTTAGATCAGCACGAACGAATGTAACCAGCACTGCTGCGGCGTCAAGTAGGAAGGGGATGGGCCTAGCACCTAGGATTTTACCGCCACTTCCAGTATAATCTCGCCCCAATCTTGTTGTTCCCTTCACAAAAGGCATTCATCCATGCGTCCAAATGACCGCGCTGCAGATCAAGTTCGCCCAATTAAAATCACTCGTAACTATACGGCTTACGCTGAAGGTTCGGTACTCGTTGAATTTGGTAATACCAAAGTGTTGTGTAACGCAACCGTGGAAGAAACCGTACCGCGTTGGCTGAAAGGTCAAGGTAAAGGCTGGGTGACGGCTGAGTACGGTATGTTGCCACGAGCCACCCATTCGCGCACCCGTCGCGAAGCGGCCAATGGTAAGCAAGGTGGCCGTACGATGGAAATTCAGCGCCTAATTGCGCGCAGTTTACGTGCAGTAGTTGATTTAAAAGCCATGGGCGAAATCATGATCACTGTTGATTGTGATGTGATTCAAGCGGATGGCGGGACACGCACGGCAGCGATCAGTGGCGCCAGTGTGGCCATGGCTGATGCTTTCGCGCATTTAGTCGCTAAAGGCAAACTGAAAGCGAATCCGATGAAAAGCCATGTTGCCGCGGTATCAGTGGGTATCTTAGGTGAAAACATCCTGTGCGATTTAGAGTATGTGGAAGATTCTGCCGCCGATACCGATATGAATGTGGTGATGACCGAAGAAGGCAAGATGATCGAGATCCAAGGCACCGCAGAAGGCGAACCGTTCAGCCATGATCAGTTGCTGGCGTTACTTGCCTCGGCGCAAAAAGGCATTGTTGATATTGTCGCCGCCCAGAAAGCCGCGTTAGCGGAATGATTGAGTCAGTAGCTCCCGTTGAGGGGGCTATTTTTTTATCTGTTTTTAGAACTAGGAAAAGAAGGTCCTAGGAAGAGCAGGTCCTAGCACCTAGAACCTAGAACCTAGGACCCAGAACTTTGAACCCAAAACCAACATCGAGAGAGTATTCATGAAAGCCTACCAGCGTGAATTTATTGAGTTTGCCTTAGAAAAGGAAGTATTGAAATTTGGTGAGTTTACTTTGAAGTCCGGTCGTAAAAGCCCTTACTTTTTTAACGCTGGGCTGTTTAATACCGGTCGAGATCTGGCCCGTTTAGGCCGTTTTTATGCCGCCGCCTTGGTGGATGCTGGGATTACATTTGATGTGCTATTTGGCCCCGCTTATAAAGGCATTCCAATTGCGACCACCACCGCGGTGGCTCTAGCGGATCACCATGATATTGATACGCCGTATTGCTTTAACCGTAAAGAAGCCAAAGATCACGGTGAGGGCGGTAACTTAGTGGGTAGCGCATTAAAAGGGCGCATTATGCTGGTGGACGATGTGATCACCGCAGGCACCGCGATTCGCGAGTCAATGGAAATCATTCAAGCCAATGGCGCACAGCTGGCCGGTGTCTTGGTGGCGATTGACCGCCAAGAAAAAGGCCAAGGCGAATTATCGGCGATTCAAGAAGTTGAGCGCGATTTTGATTGCCAGATTATTTCTATCGTTAGCTTGGGCGATCTGGTGACTTATCTAAAAGAGCAAGGCGGCGATCCGGTGCAGTTAGCCGCAGTAGAGGCTTACCGAGCTCAATATGGTGTTGTCGCTTAACGACTCCGTAACAGGAAGTCTGTTAGATAAAGCCTGTTAGAGAAAACAACGGCTCAGGGTTGATAACCGAGCCGTTGCTTATTGCTGTTGATCTTTGCTTATTGAAAGATGCCGTGGTGTTGGCGGCAACGCTAATCAGTCTAAGTGCGGCGTGATTAACGACTGCTTGAATGAAGCGATGGCTGCCAAGTCAGCGCGGCGGATGCTTTCTCTTTTGGCGCACGTAGCCAAAGGGCGATGCACAATGACACGCCAAGCAGTATGAGCATGACACTGAACGCCGCTTGGAAGCCGCCAAATAACGATGCGACTATCGAACCGAAAAAGCTCCCCAACCCAAAGCCTAAGTAAATCACCCCATAGTTTTGAGTCAGAGAATTTAGCCCAAAATAATCGCTGACCAAGGTTGGAAATACGGTAATCGCGCCGCCAAAGCTAAAGGCAACACAAGAAATCGCCATAAAAAAGCGCATTTCGTTGAGAGGGACAAACAGTAAGGTGCTCACGCCTAAGGTACAGATCAGTAACGCCATTCCAACCACTTTGCGGCGCTCCATTTTATCAGACAAAATGCCTAATACTAACCGTCCGGCAAGGTTCGCCATCGCGAGGATCGCCACTGAAGAAGCGGCCGCCGCGGTGGAGAGATGTACTTGCAGCTCGCCAACATCTTTGGCAACGCCAATCACGTATAATCCGCTCATACAAATGGTAAAAAACACTGTTGCCAATAACCAAAACTGAGGTGTTTTGGTACTTTGCTGTAGCGAGTAATCTTGGCTGCTACTGCTACTGCTGCTTGATGAGCTTGGCGCTTGCAATGGCGCGTCATACATCAGTAATCCACCCAATACCACCAAACTGCCCGCGATCAGAGCCCACATGGTGAAGGTCATGCTCACGCCACTGTGTTCAAGGAAATATAAATTGATGTACTTAAACCCTAAGCTGCCGAGGCCATAAGCGCCAATCGCACAAGCCGAAGCGAGGCCTTTACGTTCCGGAAAAAACCGCACGCAGTTGGATAAGGTCATTAAGTAACCAGTGCCATCGGCAAAGCCAAGGATTAACCCCGCACTGACATACAGCAACCACACTTGGGTCACTTGCCCTGCCCAAAGTAAACCTAAACTTAAGACTATCCCTGCTGCAATCGTCACCCGGCGTACGCCAAAACGCTTTTGCAGTAATCCGGACACGGAAGAGGCCAAGGCAAGCGCCAAGGTTAATAGCCCAAAAGAGAAGGCAATCTGGTTGACGGGAGCGGATAATTTTTCCGCCAGCGGGGCATTAAATAAGCTCCAGGTATACACAGAGCCAAGGGCAAATTGCGCAATAATGGTACCAATTAAGGTCCGTAATCGTGGGGATATCATGCCTAACATAAACGGTACTCCATAACAAAATGGGTAAGAACTACCGTTAAGATACGAGCCTAAATCCCCTAGCTGCAATAGGGTTAAAACAAGATAAAATGAGCTGCATTACTCGCGCATCAAATGCAATTATTTGGCATGAATTACAATTGCATTCGCTCGCGGAAGGCTTTTAAGTTACTCCGGCTGACCGGGATCTCGGTTTGCGTCCCTTGTAAGTGCAGAAGGTAAGTACTGTTAACCCAAGGGATGATCTCCTGCACGCGAGTGAGATTGACACAATAAGAGCGATGGCAGCGAAAAAAGTGCTGCGCCGGCAACTGGTCACAAAGCTCACTGATCGGATACGGCACATAAAACTCACCATCTTCACAGTACACCAGAGTAATTTTCTCTTTCGCCATGGCGTAAATGACCTGTTCAGGCTCGGTAATCCGAATCCGGTTCTCACGCATAAGATGCAGCGGCGCACTGCTTGGCGGCGGCTGATTGATCGACTGTGCCTGTTGTAATTTATCGAGTACGTTTTGCACCCGCTGCTCATTGAGCGGTTTTAACAAATAATCAAACGCGTCGAGCTCAAAGGCTTCTGCGGCGTGCTCTTTGTAAGCGGTGGTGAAAATAATATAAGGGGGGCGAATGGCCGCTGGCAGACTACGAGCTAATAACATGCCATCCATCGCGGGCATATTAATATCTAAAAACAGCACCCCTACCGGATGGTTTTGTAGATATTTCAGGGCTGATAAACCATCGTCAAAACTGGCGATAATATCGATATCACTATGTTTTTCAATTAAATAACGTAGCTCCTCTTGAGCCAAATATTCATCCTCAACCACTATTGCGCGTAACATGCTTTCCCCTTAGTGAGAATATCAAAGCGAATTTGTGTTCCAGGGTTTAACCGTTCAATGTGCAGCCCTTGACCGTACAATAAATGCAATCGCTGATGAACGTTCATCAAGCCAATGTGCTGACTGTCTATGTCACCTTGATAGAGCTTATCAATCAACTCTGGGGCAATGCCAACCCCTGTATCTGTGATAGTAATTTGCGCACCTTGCGCGGTTTTGCGTACTTTGATCGTGACTTGACAAGTATGAGCAGAGGGCTGAAAGCCATGTTGAATGGCGTTTTCCACCAAAGGTTGGATCAACAGTGGTGCAATCGAAATCGCCACCGGCTCAACATCAAAATGCACCTGCAGCTTACGCCCAAAGCGAGCTTGTTCAATCGCCACATAGTCGCGCACTTGTTTTAACGCATCATCCAGCGGAATCAGAATTTGCGTGCGCTGGAGATTATAGCGTAAGAAGTCGGCCAAATTACCAATTAAGCTGCGCGCCTCATCGGGGCGCAGACGAATCAAGCTGGATATCGCATTTAACGCATTAAACAGAAAATGGGGATTGATCTTGCTTTGTAGAGCAGAAAATTCGGCTTGGCTGGCCATTTCTTTCAATTGTTCCACCCGCGAGACTTCTAATTGCGTGGAGATCAACTGTGATAAACCAATCGCCATCTCTTTAAGTGGACGGCGAATACGGTTCGGTTGGCGATAAAAAATCTTTAAGGTGCCAGCGACTTGTTGATTCTCCCACAAAGGGATGATCAACAAGGAGCGAAAGTTATGCAGATTTAAGTTATTACTAATGATTTGTTGGCCGAGTTTGACCGCTTGTTGGGTCAGTTCACTGATTTGATGATGAGCATCAAAGTACTCTTCTTCACCTATCCCCACATAAGCCAGCACATCTTGCGTATCGGTGATCGCTACCGCATCGGCTTGTGTGTTTTGCAAAATCACTTGGCAGCCTTTCGTTAAAGCCGCTCGGCCACCTTGGCGAAAATAAGGCAAAGTTTGCGTGGCAATATGCAACGCTTGTTTGGCTTGCTGGGCAGCTAGGCGCTCTTTTTCATCATCAAGGTGTTGTACCAACTGAATAATTAAGCCGATGCATAGGGTGCCGGTAATCATCGGAAAACTGATGTGGCTGACAATGCTGTAGGCTAGCTGATTATCCTCAGCAAGCAGTAAAATGAGTCCCATGGTCAGCGCTTCGCACACCATACCGACCAAAATACCGTAGCGGGCATAGTGGGTTTTGTCGGCTCGATAATGGATCAACGCCGATAACAAACCCGCGACGATACTGGCAATCAAGCAGGCTTGCGAAGTGGGGCCATCAATATCAATTAAGTAGCGGTGCAGCCCAGAAACGACTCCTGCACTGACCCCAACCCAAGGGCCAAACAAAATACCACCCGCGACAATGGCAATGATCCGTACGTTGACCAAAGAGCCACCCACATTGACTCCAGTATAAGTGCTAAATAGGGCAAAACCGATAAACAGCGCTGCCAGCAAGGTGGTTTCAGCAGGGCGGCGTTCGGTCTTTTGTACTATGGTTTGAATCAGGTGCAAGCGTGTTAACCAAAACAGCACCATCAGCAGTAAGGCTGCGCGTTCAAACACCGCCAGTAACATCACAAATTGGTCGTTATACATCATGGCAAGAGCAAGAAATGAAAAAGGGAAGCCAGTGTAACGGACTTCCCTTTTTAATACCTATGATTCAGATCATACGCTGATAAAGCGCTTTTGGTCGCAGTAAGTCGTGCCGGAAAATGAATAGCGCTAGTAAATCGTTCAGGCGTAGCGACTGTCCCTTAGTTCAGGATCCGGTAAAGTTTTAAAGCGTTTATGTAACCACATCCATTGTTCTGGAGCACGTAAGATCACTTGCTCCACGTACTTATTCGTATAAGCGGCTGCGGCCGTTTCATCCTTTTGTGGATAGTCTACTTCAACAGACAGATCGGCCATCAGTTCATAACGACCTTGCATGTTACGAAAACCAGACCCCATGACAATCGCACTGTGGCTGGTGTAAGCTAAAATGCTGGTACCTGTCGTGGTACAGGCATCTTGCACCGCAAAGAACGGCACAAATACCGACTTTTTACGACCATAATCATGATCGGGTAGATAGAAGAGACGACCACCTTGACGTAAAACACGGATCATGGCTTTAAGATCTTTACGATCAATTAACTGGTTGCCATTACGTGTTCTACCTCGGTATTGAATAAAATCATAGGCTGGATTGTTATGTGGTCGATATGCGCCATAACCGGGTAAACCTAATACCGCGAAGCCTCGTGCGGTTATTTCTAAATTTAACGCATGCACGCAGCATAATAATACACCGCGGCTGTTTTGGTGATGTGTTCGCAGCGCGGAGAGATCTTTCTCGACCAATAAGGTTTTAAAACGCCACGTTGGCCAAAACCAAGTGATACCCGTTTCAATCAGTGCTGCGCCGGTATTTTTAAAGTTCTCAACGACAAACTGCTGGCGCTCGGTGGCGGTCATCTCTGGAAAAGCCAGCTCAAGATTACGCTCGGCAATCTTTACCCGTTTTTTGCCAAAGCGCATAGCAAACCGACCTAGGCCACGACCAATATTTAATAGCCATGAATAAGGAAGGAGATTAACCATCAGTGCGAGAAAACCAAAGCCCAGCCATACACCCCAATATTTAGGGTGCAGTAATGCCACTGAAAATTCTGGTTTGCCGTATTTTTTGGGATTTGTCATGGTGATTACTACTTAATCTGTGCACTCAGTAATGCCCAATACGCATCGAAATTAGCAGTGGGCAGGTATTTAAAATCAGAACGAACAAAACGGTTTAAACTGCCTTCGACTTGGCCGAGCAATTGCGCCGCTAAAATACTCTCATCGACCGGAAACGATTTACCTTCACGCAGTTTTCGCTCGCGTAAAATCTGCCGCAAAGACGTTTCGATTCGTTCATACAACTGATTAATTCGCTCCCGCAGCCGTTCATTTTCAAACATCAACGCATGGCCCGATAAAATTCGCGTCAGGCCGGGGTTGCGTTCAGAAAAAGCCAAAATCAGCTGCACAACGAGACGAATGCGATTTAACGTATCTTTTTCTTCATCCAAAATACGATTGATACGTGACATGAGTGATTCTTCAATAAATTCAATCAAGCCCTCAAACATTCGCGCTTTACTGGGAAAATGACGATATAAAGCCGCTTCTGATACACCGACTTGTTTGGCGAGTTTAGCCGTTGTGATGCGAGAAGCTCCTTCATGGGATTCCAGCATTTGTGCCAGTGCTTGGAGTATTTCTTCACGGCGATTGATTTTTTTGTTACCAGCCATAACCCGACTTCCTTTGATGACCATTAATAGCGACGCAATAAACAGCAAGATTTGCCGAGTTCACTGAGTGGATTCCTCGCTAACGAATGGCTATGCGATGATGCACTTGCTGGCAAACCGAGTACTCAGGTGTATCGACTATAGATGGCGATGAATGAACAACATTAACGCTTGGGCTAACTCACGTTTGCTGCTCAGTGGCAAAGCGTGTTGACCATTAGACCAATACACCATGAGTGCATTGTCATTGCTATCAAAACCTTGGCCAGAGATAGAAACATCATTGGCGCAAATCATATCCAGCTTTTTCTTGGTCAGTTTTCCGAGAGCGTACTTTTCCACATCCTGTGTTTCTGCGGCAAATCCTACCGTGAAAGGACGGCGTTCGATTAATGCCGCTACCGAAGCAACGATATCCGGGTTCTTGACCATGGTGATACACAACGTATCGCTCTGTTCGGTTTTTTTGATTTTTTGTTCAGCGACGACATCAGGTCGATAATCCGCGACCGCAGCGCATCCAATAAAGATATCATGCTGTTGAGCATGGGCCATCACCGCTGTGTGCATCTCTAGTGCACTCTGGACATTAATCCGTTTCACTTTGGCGGGCGTTGTTAAGGTGACCGGCCCACTGATTAACGTCACTTCAGCGCCTAGAGTAGCCGCAGCGTCGGCAATGGCAAAGCCCATTTTGCCTGAACTGTGATTAGTAATATAGCGAACGGGATCTAACGCTTCGCGAGTCGGTCCTGCTGTAAGCAACAGTTTTTTCCCAAGCAAAGGTTTAGGCGCAAAAAAAGCGTCGCAGCGCTCAACCAATTCAAGTGGTTCAAGCATACGTCCCGGCCCGACATCGCCACAGGCTTGTTCTCCGGCGGCAGGCCCCCATACCGAAACGCCGCGTCGTACAAGGGTCGCGATATTATCTTGTGTTGCTTGATTACGGTACATCTGCTGATTCATCGCGGGTGAAATCACCACAGGAGCATCCGTTGCGAGTACGACGGTGGTTAATAAATCATTGCCCATTCCCGCGGCTAAGCGAGCGATAAGATCCGCCGTTGCCGGTGCTAACAATACCAAATCTGCCCATTTAGCTAACTCGATATGCCCCATTGAGGCTTCGGCTGCAGGGTCAAGTAAGCTATCGGCAACAGGATGCCCCGAGACAGCTTGCATGGTTAAAGGGGTAATAAATTCTTTTGCCGCATGGGTCATCACCACGCGAACTTCCGCGCCTCGTTCACGCAATCGGCGCGTTAATTCTGCACATTTATAGGCCGCAATGCCGCCACTAATGCCAAGCAGAATATGTTTTCCTGCTAATGTTTGCATCTGGATTCCTCGAAAATTCTGCGAGTTATGTTAGCACAACTCCCGAAATATGTGGCTGCTGTGTTAGCTGCATTTTCTCTCTGCATTATATGGCTTATCAATAGTTATGAGGATTTTCTCACTTTACGCAGAGCAAAAAACCAACTGGTTGGCCTAAATATCGTCAAATTTCACGGGGACTCACAGATATATTGCGATTTTTTATGCATCATAAAAACAACAAAAAGTTAATTAGGATGACAGAATGATCTCGTTAAAGAGCAGAACCAAATTGCTATTACTGACGCTGATTCCATTGGTGCTGATCACCGGGTTAATGACCATGGTGAATTATTGGAGTAATGCGCGTGCACTCGAAGAAGAATTAACCCAATATCGCGAGCAATTGGTCGAGACTCGTAAAGCTGAGCTACAAGCGTATTTAATGATGGGCGTGACCGCGGTTCAATCATTATATGAGAGTGATCGTAATGGTGAGAATCAAGCCGCAGCCAAAACCTTACTCAAAGCGATGCGTTTTGAAAGTGACGGTTACTTTTTTGCCTATGATTCACAAGGTGTGAATACCTTGCATGCCATCAATCCTTCTCTGGAAGGAAAGAATCTCTATGGCTTGCAAGATGAAAATGGCGTGCCAGTGATTGCTGGACTTATCCGCGCGGCGAAATCCGGTGATGGCTTTTTGTACTTTTCTTGGCATAAACCGACGATTAACGCGCAAGCACCTAAATTGGGTTATGCCGAATATTTACCTAAATGGGATTGGGTATTGGGAACCGGAATTTATATTGATGATATCGATGCGCAAGTCGCCCAATTTCAAGTATTACGTCAAGACCAAGCGAAAGAGCAAATGTGGTCAACGATTGGTTTATCGTTGGTTGGGCTATTGATCACCAGTATGGTGGTCAGTGTGTTGGTGGCTAAAGGAGTTGCGCCATTACAGCACGTGGTTGCTTCACTGCAAGATGTGGCCGCAGGTGAAGGGGATTTAACCGCTCGACTGAAGGTAGAAAGCCAAGATGAAATCGGTGAGGTTGCCAAAGCGTTTAATGCCTTTATGGATAAACTTCATCCGATGATCAAACAGTTGCGAGAGTCGGCGCAAGAAGTGCAATTGGCTGCCGGAGAGTTAGATATACAAACCACGCAATCTAATCAGAAAATGAACAGCCACTGTCTTGAAACGGATAAAGTCGTGACAGCGGTAACCGAAATGAGCGCTACGGCACGGGAAGTGGCGAATAATACCAATGCGACTTCACAAGCGATTGAATCTGCTAATGGTCAAATCCGAGATGCCCAGCATGAAGTGAATAGTGCAATTGAAGGGATCAGCGAATTGGTGCGTGAGGTTAACCTCACCTCAGACGCGATTCAAGATCTGAGTCAGCGTACCGATAAAATCACTCAAGTGTTAAATGTGATTGGTGAAATCGCGGGGCAGACAAACCTACTAGCATTGAATGCGGCTATCGAAGCGGCGCGAGCTGGAGAACAAGGACGAGGTTTTGCTGTTGTCGCTGATGAGGTCCGTTCTTTGGCGAGTCGGACACAAAATAGTACGCAAGAGATCAGTGAGATGCTTCAGTCTCTTCACCAAGGGGTAAGCAAAGCGGTTGAAAGCATGAATACTAGCCAAAAGCGGGGCGAAAAAACCGCTGAAGAATCGATGCATATCAAACAAAGTTTGGCTGGGATTTCACAAGCCGTCGGTTTAATTCAAGATATGGGGATCCAAACCGCATCGGCGGCAGAGCAGCAAAGTGCGGTAGCCGAAGACATTAATCAGAACTTGGTCGCGATTCAGCACATCGTTAACCAGTTGAGTGATAACTTGCAGCACTCAGAATCGATCAGCTCACGCTTGGCGGCTTCTGGACAACAAATGGGGAATCTCGTCAGTCACTTTAAGCTTTAATCAACAAATGAGTTACCACCGAGATTGATCTTATTCCCATCTTCACTCAGGCCCATTTGGGCCTGAGTCATTCTTCGCTTATAAAAGAGAGCCCCGTGTGCTGATATTAACCCAGTTTGAAAAAACGGGTTGCTTTGTTGGTAAGGGGGCACCGCGTCGTTATTCTCTATTTAGTAGACTTGGAGCGTAGTCATGGGTCTCAAAGATCTCCCTGTAGAATCAATGCCACGAGAGAAGCTACTTGCCAGAGGGCCGCAAGCGTTATCCGATGCTGAACTGCTAGCGATTTTTTTACGCACCGGCACACCAGGGATGAATGTCTTAGAACTGGCGGATTGTTTATTGCGTCAATCTGGTTCATTGCGCGCTTTGTTTTCTGCCAGTAAAGAGCAGTTTTGTGCACATAAAGGACTGGGAGAAGCAAAATTTGTTCAATTACAAGCTGTCTTAGAAATGACTCAGCGTTACTTGGCTGAAACTTTAAAGCGTGGTGACGCGTTAACCAGCCCTCAACAAACCAAGTTATATTTAACCAGCGTGCTACGCGATCGTCATCGTGAAGCCTTTTATATTCTCTTTCTCGATAATCAACATCGTGTTATTCAAGGTGAAGTCTTGTTTGAAGGGACGATCGATGCGGCCAGTGTCTATCCTCGGGAAGTCGTTAAGCGAGCGTTACAACTCAATGCGGCGGCATTAATTTTGGCGCATAATCATCCTTCTGGCATTGCAGAACCCAGTCAGGCTGATCGCCGAATTACTCAGCGTTTAGTCGATGCTTTGCAGTTAGTCGACATTCGTGTCCTTGACCACTTTGTGATTGGTGATGGTGAAGTGGTTTCTTTTGCGGAACGAGGATGGATTTGACGGATATTTTATGTTGTGACTTAAGATTATTCTGGTATGATTCGCGCACTAAATTATCAACCTAAACTCAGCTCTGCTTAAAAAAGATCACCAAATCCGTAAAAAGGATCTGTTCGGGTCTTGAGCAATGCATGTCAAGTTAGTATAATACGCGACCTTTGATAGCCTTGTATGGATTTTCCATAACGGTTTTTAACCTCAAACTTCTTAATACATCGAGAACGAGGTTCGGCCACCAAGGTTGATATCGAGCTGAAACGATTTGGAGAAGACATTCATGTCCCGAGTATGCCAAGTAACTGGTAAGCGTCCAATAACGGGTAACAACCGTTCACACGCACGAAATGCTACTAAGCGTCGTTTTCTGCCGAACCTACAAACTCATCGTTTCTGGGTAGAGAGCGAAAAACGTTTTGTTAAACTACGTCTAACTGCTAAAGGCATGCGTATCATTGATAAGAAAGGCATCGATGCTGTTCTTGTTGATATCCGTGCACGTGGCGAAAACGTTTAAGAGGAATTGAGCAATGGCTAAAGGCATTCGTGAGAAAATTCGACTAATATCTTCTGCAGGTACTGGTCACTTCTACACAACTGACAAGAACAAACGCAACATGCCAGGCAAATTTGAGATCAAAAAGTTTGATCCAGTAGTTCGCCAGCACGTTGTTTACAAAGAAGGCAAAATCAAGTAATTGATTGCGCACTCTGTTGTACAAGTAGCGAAAACCCAGCCAATTTGGTTGGGTTTTTCTTTATGTGGAAAAATCGGCCCTAGAACCTAGAACCTAGAACCTAGAACCTAGAACCTAGAACCTAGCTAGCTACTTTGCTATTCTTAGCGAATCTTATCTATTAGCTAAGGACTGCTGCATGCGCATTGCTCCTCATCGTCGTCGGCGATGGAACAATATTCTGATCATCTTAGTATTGCTGTTTATTGGGGTGTTGAACTTACCGCCATTACTCAAATCTTATCTGACCTCAGATAAGAGCGCAGCGCATGCTTACCCTAGTTTACTTAATCCCAATGCACCATTACAGGCGGTGTATACACGATCGTTTGAGCTGACGTTAGAGCAAGATCAATGGCAGTTGACTCCGACTGGTGAGGTTTCTGCGCTGCAATTAGCCCAGCGCTGGCAAGCTTTAGTCGGTACCGAGGTTGATGAACAAACCGTACGTTCATTACAGCCAAGTTTGATCGGGCCGCAAACCATTGAAGTCTGGTATCGCGATCAGGAAGAGCCACAGCGGATCACTTATTATCAATCACCGCAGTTTTGGTTATTTAAAAACTGGCAAGATAAGTGGATTGCTATCTCAGTGGAAGCCGATTATCTTTTCCCTTCATCCAGTCGTTAAGATCTTAATTCGTCAACCATCTTGGAGCTATGATGCCTGAGTTACCCGAAGTCGAAGTCAGTCGCTTAGGTATTTCGCCGCATTTAATTGGTCAAACCATCGCCGCGATCACTTGGCGCTGTGAAAAACTACGCTGGCCGATCCCCCATGAATTAACTCGGCTGGAAGGCCAGCAGATAACGGCCATTTCACGACGCGCCAAATATCTATTCATCGAAACCGAAGCGGGCAATGCGATTATTCATCTCGGTATGTCGGGAGCCTTGAGGGTGTTAGATGCGAATTTTCCACCAGGGAAGCACGATCATGTTGATCTGGTACTTGTGAATGGCACGTTACTGCGTTATCACGATCCGCGCCGTTTTGGTGCTTGGTTGTATGTCGCGCCAGGAGAACATCACTCGGTACTCAGTCATATGGGGCCAGAGCCACTGACCGATGCGTTTAATGCCGAGACGATTGCTAAACGTGCGAACAATAAACGCTTAGCGATAAAAGCGTTTATTATGGATAATAAAAACGTGGTTGGGGTGGGCAATATCTACGCTAATGAATCGCTGTTTAAAGCCAAAATTCACCCTTTAAGACCGGCGCAAAGTTTATCGGACACCGAGTGGCAATGTTTGGTCAGTGAGATAAAAGCCGTACTGGCGACGGCCATTGCGCAAGGTGGCACTACGTTGAAAGATTTCTCGCAAGCCGATGGCAAGCCAGGCTATTTTGCCCAAGAGCTGCAAGTGTATGGCAAAGGCGGTAAACCTTGTCCTATTTGCGCGGAACCGATTCTTGAACAGAAAATTGCTCAGCGTAACAGCATGTTCTGTAACCACTGCCAAGATTGACTAATATTTTTATTATCTAATGATGGACATGAAAATCACTTGGCGTAACATTAGCCTCCTGTTTTCTTAAGCACCTTCTTAATATGTATTATCAGCGCCATTTTCGACATATATGCCAGTTATTCATTGGCTACTTTGTTTTTTCATTTTTACTGTTGTTTGCTTCTCGCTACGCTCTTTATTTGCATATTGAGCCTGGTTTGCCTGTTAATGATATAGTGAATGATATTCAACGTGCTTTTATGGTCGGCGCTCGATTTGATGCAAAAGTCACCGCTATTGCTTATGCCCCATTACTGTTAGTTGGCCTTGTATGCGCGGCATTTTCCCAAGCCTATTTACGCTGGTTAAGCTTATCGACTTACTACCATGCAGTAATTGTTTTATTGTATATCATTGGTGGAGTTGGTAATTATTACTACTACTTAACCTATGGTAGCCATATTGATTTATTTATTTTTGGCTTGATGGATGATGACTCAGTCGCGGTACTGACTAACTTATGGGTTGATTATCCGGTTATATACGGGGTGAGTTTAGCGTTAGTTATGGCTGGGATTGGTTACTACTTTGCCCGTTACCTGACACGTCTTAACTTATGGTCCTCGCAACAGCACTGGCATTGGAGTATTACTAGCTTATCCGTCGTCTTCATGATGGTCGGTGTGTTTTTACTGGCAAGGGGCTCGACGGGCAGTTTACCTCTGAAACGTTATCATGCTAGTGTCTCGGCTTATCAGCCATTAAATATGATCACCCCTAATGCCTTTATGGCGCTTGATTGGGCGCGCAGTGATTATACATCACGTGCTCACTTAGAACCGATATCTCAGCAAGTATTGCAGCAGCAAATGCAAAAGTTGTTGGGGCAGCCTGACGCGAATTATAAAACCCCTCACAATGATTATCTCGCTGATCATCCGCCTCATGTGGTTATCGCGATGATGGAAAGTATGGGGTTGAGCGTTTTAATTGAAGATGATCCAACCACAAACGATTTATTAGGTCGTTTTCGGGAGCATTATCGACACGATTTTCTGTTCGAGCGTTTTTTGGCGGGCACTTCCGCTACAATAGACAGTATCGTAATGATGCTAGTGCATAGCCCATTGGCGACGATCAGTCATTCTAATTGGCAAAAAATTCCCCTTCCAAGCTCGGCGGTATTGCCATATCAGCGGGCTGGCTATGATGTGGTTTTTGTCTATGGTGGTAACGGTATGTGGCGCAACTTAGCGAACTATTTACCCACTCAAGGTTTTGATCGCGTCTATGATGAAAATGACATTGTTGGTGCTTTCCCCCTTGCTGCCCAATACGCAGGGACTTGGGGTGTACCCGATGAGTTTACGTTTAAATTTACTCAGCAGTTATTAGATAAGGCTGAGCGGCCAACTCTTATTTACGTGATGACAGTCACCAATCACTCACCGTATCGGGTTCCAGCGTATTATCAACCTAAACCAACCGCCCTTACTCCTCGTTTGCAAGAGATGCTGGGCTATAAAGGTAATCGAGACGCTCAAGAGTTATTAAAAACGTTTCAGTATGCTAGTGATGCAGTCGGTAAATTTATTAGTCATATAAAACAATCCCCATTAAGTGAGCAGGTGATCTTGGCGGTTACTGGCGATCATCGCGTACGCTATACGGATATTGCTCGGCCTGGGGAAGCAGGGTTAACTCACGCGGTTCCCTTTTATCTTTATGTGCCACCATCGATTTTGGCGCACACCGAATTTAACTATCAGCCAGAGCGTATCGGTTCCCATCGAGATATTTTTCCAACCTTGTATCATTTTAGTTTGTCTGATCAAGCTTATGTTTCTTTAGGTGGAGAAAACTTACTTACTATAGGGGAGGTAAGTAATATCGGTTTCAATAGTGGTATGAGTATTAATGCCTATGGTGCTGTGAGTAACCATCCACCGTTTATCTTCCATCCTTGGCAAGGTGATGAGTCATTACTGACTGAACCGCAAGCCAGTGATGAGCAAACCTTTGATCGCCAATGGGGATTAGAATATCACCGATTACAAGAATACTTTTTGCGTTCTCAAGTATTACCGATGACACCATAATCGACGAAAGAACTCTGTGGGTTAATCTCGGCTTAACCCACAGAGTAATCTAAATGACTTTTTTGGCACTTAGTGCCTGTGCGACGACGGTAGGGACAAAGCCATCCACATTGCCGCCATGAATCGCAACTTCACGGACGATAGTCGATGAAATAAAAGCGTATTGTTCAGATGGCGTTAAAAAGACGCTCTCTAATCCCGGCATTAAACGACGATACATATTGGTCAGGCCAAATTCGTATTCAAAATCTACTGTGGTTCGTAGACCGCGGATCAAAACGTTAGCTTGCTCTGCGCGAGCAAAATCGACCATCAAGCCGCTAAAGCCTTTGCTGGTTACGTTCGGTAAGTGCTGAGTCACTGCTTGAGTAAAGGTTACTCTTTCATCAAGGGTGAACATGGTATTTTTACTTGGACTTGCCGCGACAGCAATGATCACCTCATCGAACATGCTGGCTGCACGCTCAACAATATCAAGGTGTCCATTGGTGATAGGATCGAAAGTGCCGGGATAAATAACCCGAGAAATACGTTTTTGGCTCACGGTCGTGTTCTCATCTGTGAAAGCGGAGTTATCTGCCTAATAATGAATGAAAAAAAGCCAGATGTTGTTTAGCGCTGGCTTGGCAAGAGAAATCATTAATCATGCGTTGTTGTGCGCGCATCCCCATTTGTAGACGTTGTTGTGGTGCTTGATAGAGAACGCGAACTTTATCTGCAATGGCGGTTGGTTTTTGTACTGGAACAATAAAACCACTTTCACCATCAACCAATAATTCTTTACCGCCGCCCGTTGTGGTTACAATGGAAGGAATACCCATCGCCATAGCTTCAATAATAGTTTTAGGTAGCCCTTCACCACTAATCGAAGGTTGAATTTGTACAGAGCTAGAAGCTAACAGCTCGGGAACATCGCTTCGGTAGCCGAGAAAATGAATACGTTCAGACATCCCACTTTGCTCAGCTAAGGCTAAATGTTGTTCAGTTTGCATATCACGTCCTACAAGCAGTATATGCAGATTCACTAAATCAGCCAGTTGTTTTGCACTTTCAAGCAAGATATGGACACCCTTACTCGGCCGAGCATTGGCAATACAAATGATGCAAAATGCATCGTTAGGTAATCCTAATTCTTTCAATGAAGCAGGCTGAGCTTGATACCAAGCAATATCATGCCCTTTGTAAATTGTGACCACGCAGTCTTGATGCTTCCACACTCGTTTTTTTACGTCATCAGTAACGGCTTGTGCCACACAGCTGATACCATCAACTCTGGGGTGTAAATGGGTTAAATAGGCACTGGGGTCATGACGATATAATCCACCGACCGTTCCTCGATACGTCACCAATTTGGTCTGTTTAAAGCCGATACAAGCAAAGGCAGCATTGGGAATGGTTTTTGAATTCATGGCATAGACAATATCATAGTGATGAGCGTGTAACTCTGTACGCAGCCTTTTGATGGTCTTCCAGCAGATTTTTTTACTGGGATAAGCATCAATCACCTTGATACCGCTGTCACGAAAACGGGCTACATACGGTGCATTGCCTTGAGTCATTATCGTAAGTTGATGGCCTAATTTAACCATTTCAATGAACATTTCAGCTTCTGGACGAACGCTATTCCATGCATCTTTGTAAGAGCTAAAAATTAAAATTCTCATGTATATCTTACCTTTATGGTGTCCGCTTTATTTTCGTTAACTTTCAGTTTTTATGAACAGCAAGCATTGCTTTTCATTATTTCTGAGTAGAGCGTGTGATAACGCTGTGCAGTTTGTTCAATCTGAAAATCGCGTAACTTTTTCTCTCGTCCGATGGTTAATATGTCAACAAGATTTGGATCATGACGAACTTGCAAAATAGCCTGCGCTAATTCTTGGGCATCTCCGGGGGTAATTAATAAGCCAGAAACACGGTCTTCAATAATGTCTGGGATCCCTCCGGCTCGACTACCCACGACAGGTAACCCACTACCCATTGCCTCTAAAATCACAGAGCCTAACCCTTCACTGTAAGAGGGATGGATAAGCATATCAGCAGCAGCAAACCAATCACCCATATTGTTCTGCTTACCCATGAAATGAACATTTGTTAAACCTTTGGCTTGCTGTTCTAATGCTGGACGCTCTTTTCCATCTCCCAACAAAGCGAAATGAATGTCCGATTCTGAGTCCATTAATAGGCGAGCGGCTGCAAGCGTAACATCAAAACCTTTGTGATGAAGCATATTCGCCGCATGAATAACTAAGAATGGATGAGAAAATTGTTCACGAATCCGAGAGACTTGTTGCTGATTAATGGGATAACGAACTGGTGAGCTTGGGATGGTGACCACCTTTTTCAGCGGGTAGCGTAATAAAATTTGTCGACAAATTTCCTGACTTAACCCGACTAATGCGCTAGCCGAGCAGTAAGCTTGAGCTGCAAACCATCGTTCACTGAGAGGATTATCAATTCGACGAGTGATGATATAGGGTATTTTATACAACTGATATTGTAACCAAGCCCAATAAATCGCTCGTCCTTCGTGTACATGAATTAAATCTGAATCTTGTGTAATAGCTTTTCCGTGCTGAGTTAAAAAGTGTTTACAAGCAATTAATCGACAAGGTAGTTCTTTTACTCGTGAGTAAAAAAGACTTTTGGGGTTAGCAACAACGGTAAGTTGGTAACCTAACTTAATCTGCTGTTGAATCAGTAGTAGTGTTTGATTCTCACCACCATGATAACCAGAGGCGAGATTAACATGACAAATTTTCATGAGCGCTCTCTTTTTTGCTGGCGGACATAATCACGCAACCAAAGGTCTGCATAACGAGTAAATGTGGTGTTAGCACTTAAAATCGCCAGTAATAGTCCATGCCGCCCATCTAAAAAACCACGTTTTAGAATATACATTTTAAAAAAACGGAAAAAGCCATGTAATACTGCATCAGTTAAGGTTGCGGATTTTTTACCTTCTCGTTGATCAACCCACGCTTTCATATAATGCTGAGTTTTTGCTGTGTATTGTGGTAGATACTCAAAAGTGTAGTGCTGTAAATAACCAGATAGAGACTTGAGTGTTAGATGAGAGGGAATTTCAACGCTTTCGTGCACTAAAGCCGTGTTATATTGTGTTTCACAAGTCCGATAAAGGCGAGTAACCCAATCAGGTGACCAGCCAGAATAATGAATTTGTTTACCAAAGGCCGTAGTTAAGCGATCGATCTGATACACAGTGTTGGGTTTATCATGTTTTACGGCTTGTAAAATACTCGCTTTCAATTCTGGAGTGACTCGCTCATCGGCATCTAGCCATAGTACATAATCTGCAGTTATATAGGATTGGGCTAAACGGCGCTGAGATCCGAAGCCTTGCCAGTCTTTGTTCACAAAGAACTTGTCAGTAAAGCGACGAGCAATCGATTCTGTTGCGTCATTACTACCAGAATCAAGAATAACAATCTCATCAACCCAATCAGCGACTGTCTCGAGGCAAGCTTGTAAATGTTTTGCTTCATTTTTGACGATTAAGGCGACAGCCAACGTCGGAGTGGATTTAGTCATTAAGTACTACACCTTTCATCATATGTTCAAATCTTTCAATCACTACGGATACAGTGATCTGTTGCATCAAATCCGTGCCTTTGGCCCGCGTGCTCCAAGCCAGCTCACTGAGAGGTTTTGCCTGTTGCTTGGTCACGTTATCCTCATAGACGCTGACGACATCCCCAATATTAAAATAAGGACCTGTGCGTTTGGGGTTACTGTGCGCATACAAGCCTAACACAGGCGTGCCTTGGGTTGTTGCAATATGAGCCGGCCCTGAATCAGGAGCAAGTACTAACTTAGCTTCACCCAGTACAGCAGTTAATTGTTTTAAGCTGGTTTTGCCTACCAAATTGATGACCGGCTGAGTCATTAATTCTGAGATTGTTGCTGCTAATTGAACTTCTCGTGGTGCAGGCGAACCGCATAGCACCACTTGATAACCTTGAGTGGTGACATAATCGGCAAATTGGGCATAACGCTCGGTTAACCAATTTCGTTCATCTTTACTGGCAGCAGGACAAATCACCACACTTGGCTTATCGTGTAATTGTTGACGAGCAAAAGCTCGTTCTGGCTCGCCAATCGGCATTGACCACGTTGGGGCTGTGCGAGGTACACCGAGATACTCAACAAAGGCTAAAAAACTGTCTAAGACGTGAGTAGATTGATGATCAGCGATTTTACGGTTCGTAAATAACCACTGACCTTCTTTCGCTCGTTGGCGATGAAAGCCGACTTTGTATTGAGCGTGAATCCCTAACGTCAGTAAGCTGGCTCGCAGCGCAAGCTGCATATGGATAAGGGCATCAAATCGTCGACCTTTTAACTGTCGCCAAACCGCTTTCATGCCGGCGAAGCCCGCTTTTTTATCGAAGATGATCAGCTCGACATTGTTTAAGCCTTGCAATAACTGGGCTTCAACTTTGTCAATGATCCAAGTCACTTTGGTGTCTGGCCAGTGTTTTTGCAGAGCTTGAACGGCGGCAACGGCATGACAGACATCACCTATCGCCGAAAGGCGTAAAAAACAGACAGACTGAGGTGGTGAAGAAAACAGGGGCATGGAAAAAGCTCACTCATTAATGAGCCTAAATTATGCAGAGTCTGCCGATAAATGTAAAATAAGCCTTTTTGAATCCACCATAAAATGAGAGATATTCATTATGCAACCTCCCTTTAGCGGAAAACCTGGCGCGACAGGATTACGCCGCGTCATCAACGCGACCGGTTATTCATGGCAAGGGTTAAAAGCAGCTTTTCAACATGAAGCGGCTATTCGTCAAGAGTTGCTACTGTTGGTGATTGCTGGAGCGATTCTGTGCTTGCTCGATTTGCCTGTGTTGGAACGATTAGTCATGTTCTCCAGCGTCGTGCTGGTATTGATCGTCGAATTACTTAACTCAGCGATAGAAGCTGTGGTGGATAGGGTCGGTTCTGAGCGTCATGAGTTGAGTGGACGTGCGAAAGATATCGGCTCTGCGGCGGTAATGGTGACATTATTACTCGCAGGGCTTATCTGGAGTGTATTACTTTATGTTCATTATCTATAACAGGCGTTAAGGATCAGTCGTAATGATTAAACAATGCTCGCTCAAGCAGCAAATGATTTGGTATGACGACCAATGGGTCAGTGAGCCTCTTCACCATCTTTTTGATACCGACTATTGGCAAGCTGAACAAAAAATCATTGGCAGTGCTAAGGGACGGGGAACGACGTGGTTTGTTGCTATGCAGCATATAGAGGCGGCGTTGCGTCATTACCGTCGTGGTGGATTATTTGGCAAGGTAGTTAGCGATCAATATTGGTTTCAAGGATGGCATAAAACGCGCAGCTATGCTGAATTTCATCTGTTGGTACATTTACGTCAACAAGGAGTGAATGTACCTCGTCCGATAGCTGCGCGAGCGGTTAAGCGCGGACTGGTTTATCAAGCCGATTTATTGAGTGAAAAAATCACCAATGCCCGTGATCTGGTGGCGATTTTGCAGGAAAACCCGCTCGATGAGCGACATTATTTTTTAATAGGTCAACAGATTGCCAAGTTACATCGCGCCCAAGTCAATCATACCGATCTTAACATTCACAATATTTTAATCGATGATCAAGACAAGGTATGGATTATCGATTTTGATAAATGCTATCAGCAACCCGGTGAACATTGGAAAGAAGCGAATTTACAGCGTTTGCTGCGCTCTTTTCACAAAGAGCAGCTGCGATATGGTATTCACTGGCAAACGCAGCAATGGCAATCACTATTAGCGGGATATGTCTCTTAATTTGTAGAGAAAATAACCGCTACGGTTTTTTCTAGCGCGCCACGATTGGCCGCGACTACTTGCGCGGCTTTTTGCCCCTGCGCCTGTGCCGCATCAGGGTGATTGAATAGCTCAATCAGGGTGTGAGCGATCTCTTGAGGGGAAGCGCAAAGGCGTAGCGCATTCGCCGTTAATAAAGCCTCTGTCACCTCACTGAAATTATAATAACTGGGACCGTTAAGTATCGGCTTTGCTAACGCTGCTGGTTCTAGCGGGTTGTGCCCTCCGACTTTATTACCCAATAAGCTCCCAGCCATAAAGCAAATATCCGCACTACCAATCAAGGTCAGCATCTCACCCATGGTATCTCCAAGATAAATCTGAGTCTTTACGGTTGTTGGCTCTGTTCGTCGACTTAAAGTAAAACCTTCAGCTCTACAAAGTTGTGCGACCGTATCAAAACGTTCTGGGTGGCGTGGTACAAGGATCAGCAAAGCGTCTGGGTAAATAGTCAATACTTGCCGATGAGCGACCAAGCAAAGTTCATCTTCACCTTTGTGGGTACTTGCGGCGATCCATATTGGGCGATGTGGACCCAACTGTTGACGAAGCTGCTGACCGGCTTGGATTACCTCATGATTGATATTTAGATCAAACTTTATTGAACCCGTGACCATGACTTTTTCTTTTGCAACGCCTAATCGTAAAAAGCGTTCAGCGTCACTTGGATACTGGCATAACAGCTTAGTAATATGAGACGCTAGTTGATCAAAAACCACTTGAAATCGTTGATATCGCTGACAAGATCGTTCAGAAAGACGAGCATTAATTACGGTGATCGGAATCGAGTGTTGAGCAACACAGCGTAGGGTATTCGGCCATAATTCCGTTTCGATGATCAGCAGCTGACTTGGTTGGACCACGTTTAAAAATCGACGCACACAATAGGAAAAATCCAACGGCATATAGCGATGTTCAACCAGATTGCCTAATTTGGCAATTTGTTGCGCACCGGTACTGGTAGTTGTGGTAACAATGATCGATTGCTGTGGATTATGTTGTTTAATCGCATGGATAATTGGTGTGGCGGCTATTGATTCACCGACGGATACAGCATGAATCCAAATCGGACTTTCTGAGCTATTGAGTTTTGGGGTTCGCCCAAAATGTTCTGGCCAACGAGAACCAAAAGGTGGTTTACCTGGCTTACTTTTATACAATGAACGAAGTATAAAAGGCGCTGCGAGTAATAGCAGTGTACTGTATAGCCAGCGAATCAACACGTTATAGCTCCACACTTGACGACTCAAAGGTCTGCAAGGCCATAATCACTTGTTGTGGTGCTAACTCAGTTAGGCACTTTAAATGGCCATAAGGGCATTCACGTTTAAAGCAAGGACGACACTCTATGTCTGTATGGACAATAGCACTTTTCTTCGCTAAAGGAGGCGTGTAATGCGGGGAGGTTGAGCCATAAACACCGATAACCTGACAGCCGGCAGCCCCAGCCACGTGCATTAACCCCGAGTCGTTACTAATCACGGTTTGGCAGCAAGAGAGTAAGTCAACGGCTTCAATTAAGCTGGTCTTTCCAGCTAAATCAACCAAGTTGGCTCTAAGTATTTCCGGAACCTGTTCAATAATCGCTTGAGTCGTCACGCTGTCTTTTGCTGAACCAAATAACCATACCTGCTTACCTTGCTGCAGCAAATAGGTGGCAACTTGGGCGTAATGAGCGGTTGGCCACTGTTTGGCGGGGCCAAATTCGGCGCCAGGGCAAAGGCCAACGGTATCACCTTGCGATAAAGAAAACTTTCTAGCGGTAGTTTGCTGTTGCTCTGGTGTAATGGTCAATTTAGGCTTTGGTAGCTTATCTAAGCCCCCTAAAGCATCAGAGCCAGTCATGGTTGATTTATCGTAAGCCAGTGCGACGTAACGCTCGGTCATATATTGGAACTGCTTCTTATTGCTCCGAAGATCGTTTAAAAGAGCATAGCGCATCTCTCCCTTCCAGCCTGTACGTACAGGGATACGCGCAAACCAAGCGATCAGAGCTGATTTAGCCGAATTAGGTAGAACGTAGGCGTGATCATATTGACCACGTAGGGATAGCCCAAGAGCTCGACGAGCAAAAAAATTAAATTCGCCATGGCCAAAAGGCAGTTCTAATGCGCGATGGACTTCAGGCATACGTTCTAAAATCGGTTTACACCACGCGGGAGCCATAACATCAATCAAAGCATTCGGATACTGCTGTTTAAGGGTGATATATAAACATTGCGACATCACCATATCGCCCACCCAAGATGGGCCAATGATTAGAATTTTCATGTTGTTTCTGTTATTAAATGTACGATGAGACATCGCTTTAATTTTGCTCATTTTCTAATGGTTCTATAGTGTAAACTAAACTTAACAGTGCTACCGTCATGACCGAGAAAAAAATGGTTCCAGAGTTGTGGCTAAACATTGCTTGAGTCAGCTGATAAAAAATAAATAACAGAATATGCACAGTCACCAATTGGGAAACTAATTGATGCTTAGGATTTCGCGGGTTGACGTAACGAGAAGTACTTAATTTTAATGGTATCAAAAATAGGGCTAATAAAGCTATCAAGCCCACTAAACCACGAATTGAAAGATCTTCTAAATATTGGTTATGTGCATGAGAAAAAAAGTTGTGAGCAACCTTGTAGTCAATAAGACCCTGATCGCCATGTATTTTTTGTAGCGTGTAACGTTCTACTTCACCAACGCCAATGAGCGGAGAAGTTTTAAACGTCAGTAGGGCGTTTTTCCACAGCTCGAATCGTATGCCTAATGACGAGTATCGATTATCTTGCTCATACTGTTGAATCTCATGCACTGCCGTAGCGACACGGTCTTGTACGCGGTCAATCGATGAAATAGTTAAGGCAATGCCAATAGTGATTACTGAGATGATCACAATTATCTTTTTACTCAACAATGACTTATTAGCCCAGAGTAAATAAAGTAAGACAAAAGGTACCGCAATCCATGCTCCTCTACTTCCTGATAGAAAACTCGCCAGCACCCCACCAAAACTACCTAGTAAACTGACGATGAGCAAAGTGAATTGACGTGTTTTTAAAGCATAAAAACTGATTGCTAGGGCAAGAAAACCTAACGTCATTGCCATATTGCCAGATTGAATCGGCATATAACCTCTCAGCCACCAATGACTATTTTGCCCAGTAAATGCCCGTGAGAAGTCCATATGGTAAACATGAATGATAGAGATAATTCCAGCGATTATCGCCCCGATACATAATGAATAAAAAAACCATTGAGATCGAATTCGAAAGTGAATTAGCATAAATAAAATGGGTAGAACAAGAATAAATCGACTCGCCTGATCTAAATCTGATGGCTTTCCACCATAAACAAACCAAGATAGAAGATAAGAAGAAAAGTAAGCAATAAATGTAATACTAATAATGATAACAGGACGAGTAAAGGTGGCTTTTTTTACCCAATAAGAGAACGTTAGCAGTGAAGTAATCAGAAGCAAAATAGCTGGGTAATTGTAGCCTTTACCCAGCGCTAAACAAAATACTGGGAAGCTGCATAGGACTAGAGAAATTAGATTATTATAGCGCGTATTATATGGCTTTATCATCGGCGTTCACTTATGTAAGTTATGCTTTTTTCACTTTCAACGATAGTATATGAGTGATTTTTGTTGCTGCATATCTGTGATGCAGGATAGCCATTGTCTATCATAGCAAAAGATGTGTATTTATTGATTTGCATTATAAGGATTCACCTCTGAGTTAGGGCGGGTTTTTAACAAACGTAAAATCCACATATATTGCTCTGGACGCTCGGTGACATACGCTTCAATACACTCATTCATCATTCGCGCATCTTGTTGTTCATCGCCAGTTGGAAAGGGTAAGGGGGGATAAAAATCCAGTTCATAACCCCCTGTGTCAGTGTTAAACATCGTGAACAGAGGGACAACTTTTGCTTTACTCAACGTGGTTAAACGTCCTAATCCTGCCATAGTCGCTTTTTGGGTTGCAAAAAAATCAACAAACACACTGTGCTCACGACCTAAATCTTCATCGGGTAAGTAATAGCCTAAATAACCATCTTTACGAATAGCATGAATAAAGCGCTTTATACCCGCCTCTCGTTGATTGATACGTCCACCATACTGTACACGTTGTCTATGCATCAACCAGTCAGAAAGTAGGTTTTGTTGTTGTTTGATAATAGCCGTTATCGGTAAACCTTGAGAGGCTAAAAAAATCGCAGGAATATCAATCGACCAAGTATGTGGTAATAAAAGAATAACGTTGTCTCCACGCTTGAGTACCTGATCGAGATGTTCAAACCCTCTGACCGTCGTTTGCTTTTCGAGCCATTGTTTACTTCTTAATGTAATTGAAGGAAAACTCATCAAAAACATCGTTGAAGTGACGTACATTTTGCTCAGAATAGCTTCTCGTTCAGACTCAGTTTTATCTGGAAAGCACATCGCCAAATTCACTCTGGCGCGGTTATTGGCTTTACTTTTCACATTAACGGCTAAACGAGCAAGTCCATGGGCGATGGTGCGTTTAAAGCTGGTAGGTAGAAAACTGATCAGACAAGCGATGAGAATCGCTAGCCACGTTCCCCAGTAACGAGGGTGAAAAAAACGCCATTGAAACCTTGGATTATAGGCGTATTGATCAAAGTCATTGCGTGGTAAAGACATAAACTACCCAATATAAAAGCGAAAATATTGTTTGAATTATCAGCGAAGTATAGCAGCTTCCTACAGAGCGTAATAGAAACAATCTGACAAAGTGATAGGCAGTGCTCTCTATAAGGTTACGATATAAAAGGCGCCGTGATGGTCGCGGCGCAATTGTTGCACCACGACTATGCAAGAGTAGGAGTAAAGGCTAAATAGCACTAGAGACTAATCACTGCCGAACAGATCACGGGTATACACTTTGCTAGCACAATCTTTGAGATCATCGGTCATACGGTTAGAGACAATCACATCAGCCGCTTGCTTAAACGCATTTAAATCGTTGATCACTTGTGAATGGAAGAAGTGACTCTCTTTGAGTGCCGGCTCATAGACAATCACTTCAATTCCTTTGGCTTTTAAGCGTTTCATGATCCCTTGAATACTTGAAGCGCGGAAATTATCCGATCCTGTTTTCATGATCAGCCGATAGATACCAACCACCTTGGGATTACGTTTTAGTATTGAATCAGCAATAAAGTCTTTGCGAGTACGGTTGGCATCGACAATCGCGCCAATAATATTATTCGGCACCGCTTGATAATTGGCTAAGAGCTGTTTGGTATCTTTGGGTAGACAATAGCCGCCATAGCCAAATGAAGGGTTGTTGTAGTGGTTACCAATTCGCGGATCCAATCCAACCCCTTCAATAATTTGTCGGCTATCTAAGCCATGCACTTCAGCATAAGTATCGAGCTCATTAAAATAAGCCACACGCATCGCCAGATAGGTATTGGAGAACAATTTTACCGCTTCGGCTTCAGTGGAATTGGTCAACAGTACAGGAACCTGATCTTTGATCGCTCCTGCCAATAATAGATTGGCAAACACCTGCGCCCGCTCACTCTGCTCACCGACAATAATGCGAGAGGGATACAAATTATCGTATAAGGCTTTTCCTTCACGCAAAAATTCAGGCGAAAAGAGAATGTTCTCACACTGGAACTGCTGTTTAGCTTGCTCTGTATAACCAACCGGAACGGTAGATTTAATGACCATCACCGCATTAGGATTTATCGCCATCACATCACGAATCACCGCTTCAACAGAGGCGGTATTGAAGTAGTTGGTCGTTGGATCATAATCTGTTGGCGTGGCAATAATCACAAAATCCGCGTCTTGATAAGCTTGGATTTTATCAAGAGTGGCAACAAAATTAAGATTTTTGTTACGCAGAAAATCCTCAATGTCGTGGTCAACAATCGGCGATTGCTTTTGGTTAAGCATCGCAACTTTTTCTTCAATGATATCAACGGCAACCACCTGATTGTGTTGAGCGAGCAACATGGCGTTTGATAAGCCCACGTAGCCTGTTCCTGCAACGGCTATTTTCACAGTATCATCCTCTCTCAACAAATTAATGATTGATGATCGCCATGTATTCAGCGACACCTTCAGCAACGGTTTTGAATGTCACATCACAACCTGCGGCGCGTAATTTGGTTAAATCCGCTTGCGTATATTCTTGGTAAGCACCTTTTAGATGCTCAGGGAAGGGGATCGTTTCTACTTGCCCTTTACCGTGATGCTTAATGACGGCGTTGGCGACTTCATTAAACGATTCTGCATTACCAGTACCGCAGTTAAAAATGCCCGATACGCCACTGTCCATAAACCATAAGTTGACCGCTGCGACATCGCCAACATAAACAAAATCGCGTTTAAAGTGTTCGCTACCCGCAAACAGCTTTGGATTTTCCCCAGCGTTCATTTGATTATTTAAGTGGAAAGCGACCGAGGCCATTGAACCTTTGTGCTGCTCACGTGGGCCATAGACGTTAAAGTACCGAAAGCCAGTAATTTGCGAGAGCTTTTCTTTATGCTCGGCAGCGTCTTGCCATAGGCGGCGGACATAGTTATCAAATTGCTGCTTGGAATAACCGTAAACGTTTAATGCACCTTCATAGTGTGGCTCTTCAATAAAGGTATCGGTATCGCCATAGGTTGCCGCCGAGGAAGCATAAAGGAATGGGATTTCACGGTCGAGGCAGTAATGCAGTAGCTCTTTAGAATATTCGTAGTTATTGAGCATCACATATTTGCCATCCCACTCGGTCGTCGCAGAGCACGCGCCTTCATGAAATACGGCATCAATTGGGCCAAAATCATCCCCGGCCATAATCTGGGTCAGAAAATCATCACGATCCATATAGTCGGCAATGTTTAAGTCGACTAAATTTTTGAACTTACGGCCATTTTTTAAATGGTCTACCACTAAAATATCGCTAATGCCGCGTTCATTCAGGGCCTTGATAATATTGCTGCCAATCATGCCAGCACCGCCAGTGACGATGATCATAACCTGTTCTACCTTATGCTAAAAAGTCTCACAAAATAGTAGCAGGAAAGGGGGAGGTGGGGAAGGTTTAGGAATCTAGGACCTAGGTTCATAGGCCCTAGATCCTAGATCCTAGATTCTAGATTCTAGATTCTAGATCTCTATTTCTTTTATTCTTCTAACCATACCCAGGTATAAGGTTGGCGTTTAAGCAAGTCTTGTTGATCTTGCTGGGCAGCGATGTTTTTGAGGAGTGGGATAAAATCAACCGAGAGATCTGACAGACTTGGTTTTGCTAAGTTCTGATGTTGATATAAAAAGGCTTCTTTTACTTCAGGTGATTCACTAACCATAAAGGAGACGCTTGCAGCTTTTTGCTCTAAACCCTCATCAATATCCGTATTATTAAACTTCAATATCGGTAGTGTTGACTGAATGGGTGTATAAAATACCTGCCTTAGGGATCTGGTTGAGTCTATAGTAAGTGTTGCGCTTAATGATGCTCGCTGAGCGCCCGCTGCTGCTGATAAACTCCCAGTATTAATGGTTAAGCATTGGCGCTGAGGGTCAGTAGTACACTTATTGAGTGTAGGCCGATTTGCTTCTGGTATCCGGTCGAACACTTTATCTGCATCAAGGCTGGCCCCCTTATTGACTGTGCCTTGAACAACGTGTGTTACCCCCCAGTAGGTGAAAGCGTTAGGGAGATCTTGTTTCCCCTCTAAATAGAGATAGTAATTGTCATCACCAATTCTCTCTGCATAACTAAATTTATCATTTATAACAATGCCATCTTTGATTAGTGGCTGCCATAAATAAGCATAATTAGCACGTGCTAATTGCTGCTTGCCGTTGACAAATAATAAGGCATTTTTAATAACTAAATCACTAGTCAATGTTGCATCATTATTATAGTCGATTATGAGATTTTCTTGATTATCGAGTCGTATTGAGTTGCCTTTGGTACCTCTTTGATTAAAATCGATAAATTTAAAGCTTCTTGGTGGAAGAAGTTGGTTACCTGATTCAGTTGTTTCATAAGTGATAGCGAGTAAGGGGAGCTGCTGGCTTACAAACTCTATTTCGTCCTCACCAGACTTATCTTGTAAATAATTTTCCGCTAAATCTGCGTTTAGATCTTGATATACCGTATTAAATCCCGAATATTGATGCTTTATACCAGCTGATTTTGGTGTGATAAATCCAGCGACTTCACGTTTTACTGGATTAGCATTGCTGGAACCTAAGCATGGATCGCTTGGTCTTTTAGCTTGATCGGTATATACAAAAAATGAATCAGGCAGTAGGACTTTTGCAAAAGTTGTGACATGACTAATACCGTTAGTATTAAATTTAGCAAAGCTTACGTAACCATCGTTAGGAATTTCATTTTGGGCAAAACTCAACTTATTTGATGATAAATTTGTATTTTCAAATATCTTCCGTACGCTTCCGTCATGATTGTGAATAATCACACTGTAGTCTTTTGTGGGTTCAACAGGAAAGGCGATAATTTTATCGCGCTCTCCATTTTCTTTTTCAGGGCCGTATCCAAAAATTTGGCAGTCACCCGTAGTAGCTTGAAAATCAGTACCCAAAAAATCAATCGTATAGTTTTTTACCGGTGGCGTTGGGTTGCCAGAGTTGCCGCTCTCTCCGCCGCCACAGCCGAATAGGGTAAGGGCGATAGCGCTGGTTATAATTTGTTTTTGCATAGTATGAAGTCCCTGAATGTCGCCAATTGACGTTGCTGAATCTCATTGACGAAAATAAAGCAAAAATCGGGCCATGAAAAGAGCTTAGGGCCTAGGTCCTAGGGCATAGGCTCTAGGTCCTAGGAAAAGCAGGTCCTAGGAAAAGCAAACCCTAGAACCTAGAACCTAGAACCTAGAACCTTCTATCGACTCACCGGTTTTTCATACCATGGGCTTCTTGCGTCCGTCATACCAAATAAACTATGTTGACGACCGAGCATTTGCCCACCATCACGTTGAATCGGCATCCAACTGATCGCCGCGCGGTTGGTATTATGTTTCGCCGTCATCATCTCTAGTGGGACTGAAATATAAAAGCCTTTAGTAAAACCACCTTCACCAAATTCATCAGCAGAGAGGTCGGTTTTCGCTGCAAAAGCGCCAACAATCACGCCACTGGCAAATTGCTTAGAAAACTCGACAGTGACGCCAATATCTTCTGCCAAATAACGTCCAGCGCTGACTTTTAATAAGCTGTTATCCAGTAATGACCAAAATTGCGGCTGCCAATACAGCGTGGCATGGCCAGTGGCGGTGCCGGTTTGTACTCGATAATTGCGATTAAGGGTTTTATCGTACTGGACTTCATCACGGTAAATACCAAAAGCGGATCCCGCTTCACGTTGCGCGACGTAGTTAATATCAACCCCAAATGCCCAGTTATCATTGAGTGGCCGATAGAGCCATTCGGTTCCGACACCGGCAAACATACTCTCTAAGTAACCGCCATAGAACTGGTTATACACACCGTGGCCTAAGTGATCAAAGTAAGTTAACTGAGCATGGTTAACTCGAATCGTGTCTTCTAAATACTCTCGGCTGAGGGTGCGAACTCGTTTTAAATCGGTACCATCTGGCGGTACGGTATAGTTAAATTTGTCGTAGTTATCGTAAATGTTGCCATACAAACTACCAGACAGTAGCCAGTGATCATCTAAGCGCCAACTGGCATCGGCGCGTACGCCAATCGCATACAGATAAAAACTTTCAGATCCGCCAAACGATTGTTGCAATACTGGTGCGAGCCCAAAGTCCCACGCTTTATCTTGATGCGTATGTTGTTCACCGACAATCGGCGACGGCTCTTGGATTGTGCTGGCATCACCAATATGACTACCAATATAGGCTTGGTTCAGAACCTGATGAGCTTGCTCACGGTTAATAACGACTTCGGTTAATGGCTGTTGATTACGCGTTTCAATGATCCGCAGTTCATCGGTATCAATGCCGCTATTAAGCACAACGCGCGCGACTCGTTCATGAGCTTCTTGACGATCTCGATAGCGCTTTTGTTCGCCCGTCACTGTCACCGCGTCATCACTTTGGTAGAGCCGAACCGATTGATAACCCGCGACTTGAGCCACTTCCTCGGTCAAGGCTTGCCACTCTTCATTGCTGAGCTGAGTGCGAGGTTCATTGGGTTGATAAGCGGGTTTGGGTTCATCAAGCCACAATGGTTTAATGTAAGAGAAATTGCTGTGCAGCCTAACCCCTAGATTAAGCGTATTACCGCGCTCATAACTGAGACGAAGGCTGGCCCAATCGGTCATCGCATAATTAAGCCCAACATTCCATGGCGTTGATTGGGTCATTGAGTTTTTACCCCTTTCGACCGGAAAATCACTGCGATAATCATTGCCATCGTATTCAATTTTTAAGGTCAATGGCTGATAAGGCGTTTGATATTCAATGCCGCCAAACAGTGCCATACAACCGCTAAACATACGATCGATATTAAAATCGCCGCCACCGGTTTTAAAGCTGGTATCTCGTCCACAGTCAGCCGATAACGACTTATCACCGCGTAGATTGGCTCGGTTACCGACATATCCCCAGCCAATACCGAGGGTAACATCAAGTGGTCCCCAGCGTTTACTGGCCGCAAGATATTCACCATCAAACAGTCCTGTACCTGCAAAATCTTGAAAACCAACGGAAACTTGAGGCAGCCAGTAGCTCTCTTCTAACAAACGTACCTTCATATCAAACGATTTGTCGGTGTATTTGGTATTGCCGCTAAAAGAGGGGTCTTCGCTATACAACAGATCGTGCGCTTGAGCGTAACGAGCAGTGGTTTCTAACCATGGAAAGAGCTGGACAGTAACGGTATAGAAATCATAGACATCGTTATGGTTAAAACCAACGCTAAATTCCCCTTCTGGCTGCATGCGCGCGCTGGGCATTTGCATTAATCCAGTGCCACCAAAGTTCGATTGAGTGTACTGATGCGCGGTGGCGGGGAGGGTCAACAATAAGACACCAGTGTAGCTTAAATATTTAAATAAACCGTTAGTTAACATCATCATGGTTACTCAGTAGGCAAAAGGTGGCGAAGCAATTCAACCACTTGCTGATTGGTTTGATCTAACTCTGAGCGTGACAGAGAAGCGAGCAGGCTGCGTGTAAAGGGAACGTAGATAATTGCACCAGGCTGAATGGGCAGAGACTGCGATTGCCAATAGCCAACCGGGTGAGATTGCACATCGCCGTTTGGCTGAATCACCACCACGGTACTTAATCTCGGGTTTATCCACTGTGCCTGCTGGGCATAATCTTTGGCACTGAAATTGGCTTGCCATTCAAAACGGGTAGGCTCGTTAACCGCTCCCCATACTGAGACACTCGTTTGGTCGCTGAGCAGTGGTAAATGAAGGGCAAACTGTCCTTGCAATAATGGGTTGTGCCGATCAACAACACGAATCACATCCGGATCAAGAGGGATAAACTCACGCTGAGCAAATTCACTGCGTCGCAATTGGTTACGTAACTGCTCCCAAGCTCGGGCTTGATCCGCAGAGATATTGTCTTGTTGCAGGGCCAGTTGTTTTAATACTTGCGTTTGTTGGGTAAAAGGCGTGGTGAGCATAAACAAAGCGGCGCGCTGCCAATCGACCCGTAAGGTACTTAAGATGGGTTGCTGGGCGTGCAGCGCCTCCATCATCATCGCCTCTAAACGTACTGGGCCTTCGGCAACCAAATTAAGCATCGGTGGAGCGGTTGAAATTGCCACTTGTGCGCTAAAGGTTGAATCATTGCTACGAGAGCCTGAAATAGGATGAGAAACCGTTGTGTTTGCCAAGCTAGATTGACTAACCAGAAGCCAGAATGGCATGAACAATAACGCAAAGCGCATGGTTTATTCTCCTGCAAAAGGTTTAGCAATGGATAAGGCCAGTTGAGACCCGTTTGGTCCCAAACGCTGTTCACTGGCAATCACTTTGCCGCTCGTTGGATTTAGCCAATAGTGATTGGTATAGCGTTGCTTGGTTAGTGGTAATGAAACTTGTTCCTCGACCCAAATCAGAGACTGAGTGCCATTAGGCAAGGCTTTTTCTTGTTGCGGATGAATAATAAATGTCGAAACCGCGGGTTGCTGATGACGCTGAGTATTTTGCCAACTTAATTGATAACGCCAAGTTTTCGGTGTGCTATCGAGCAACAGATTTTGACTTAGCGGGTCGGGTTCGCTGGCATAGAGATGTTGAAGGTTGCCGACCACCAAATTAACCGTTTTGGTAATGCGTCCCGCTTCAGTAACAATGAGCTCTTGCTGAGCCGAAATCCATTTTAAAGCCAGCGCGTTATGTTGTCCTGGCTCATCCCAAGCTAACACTAACAGAGCATGAGGCGCGTTATCTAAGCTAGCAAATAAAGACGCATAAGGCAGCGTTTGGGCGTAATCCACGGTAGCGCGTTCATCACTGACCCCAAATAAAGCCACTGAGAGTGTTTCTGAAATATGTTGCGTTTGCGGCGCACAGCCGCTGAGCGCAAGCGTAACAATAAGCAAGCCGTGATGGGCTAAGCGCATATCACAATCCTTAATACAGGCAAGTCGACAAAGAATAACGGTAATGTGGTGAGTTAATCAACAATATCAGAGGGATACTTACACAATTTATACACCATCACTAATATCTTGATAGAGATAATAAAAAATAAAGCCGCACAGGGTAATGCCGATCAGTTAAGAGATAAATGATCGGTTGAACGATCCTACAGATGGCTTATAAAGGCTCTAAGTTCCTAAAACTTTGAGCCTTTTATTTTGCAATTAACTACAGCCCTAACACTCGCCAAGCGTTACGCCCCCAATACTGAACAACTTGGAAAACTCAGTGACATTCTTTGTCCTGATTTCATCAACCAATGCTTAGAAGCTTCCGGTGTGGCCACTATTCGTAAACGTCGTATCCCTCTCGACATGGCCGTTTGGGCGGTCGTTGCTATGTCGCTTTACCGACAAGAGCCTTTGTGGTCAATTGTCTCCAAAGCACAATTAATGTTGCCCGGGAAACGAAGTCTGGTTGCCCCTAGCGCTATCGTTCAAGCGAGACAACGGCTCGGGGCTGATGCAATGAAAGAAGTATTCCATCAAAGCCAGAGCTTATGGAATAAAACAGCTGACCATCCGACTTGGTGTGGATTAAAACTCCTCGCTGTCGATGGTGTGGTATGGCGAACGCCAGACACCAAGGAAAACCGTGATGCGTTTCAATCTGCATCAAATCAGAATGGTGAAGGTAGCTTTCCTCAGGTGCGTATGGTTTGCCAGATGGAGTTGACCAGTCACATGCTGGTCGCCAGTGCTTTCGCGAGTTACAAAACCAATGAGATGATATTGGCGGAACAGTTGATTGAAACAACACCAGACTACAGTCTCACAATGTTCGACAGAGGGTTTTACTCTCTTAGTCTTCTTCATCGCTGGGCAAATA
>NZ_WXWI01000018.1:0-106611 GCF_009904895.1 Vibrio sp. V31_P5A7T61 | reverse complement strand
CAATAATTCATGTATAATTGCTATCGAAGATCGAGGTCCTGGAATTCCTGATGATAAGAAAGATAGTATTTTTAATATGTTTTATGTTATTTCCGATGGTGATAATAAGAAAAATAATACAGGAATGGGTTTAGCTATTTGCAAAGGAATGATTAGTGCTCATGGTGGTAAAGTGAGAGTGAAAGATAGAGCTCATGGTAGAGGAACTCGATTTGAGATTGAGCTGCCTCTGGCATATCCGACTGTAGAAATAAAGTAAGGTTGTATACTTGTGAGTATGAAAATAGTAGTGATTGATGATGAGGCTCAAATTCGTAGAATGCTTCGTGTTGCTTTAGGTAGTGAAGGCTATGAAATTATAGAAGCAGAAAATGGTAATATTGGAATAAGTATGGTTGCACGTCATCAACCAAATTTAGTTGTACTGGATCTTGGTTTGCCTGATTTAGATGGACAAGATGTGCTTAAGGAGCTTCGTAGTTGGAGTTCTATTCCCATTATAGTATTGTCGGTTAGGAATAAAGATAACGAAAAAGTTAAAGCTCTAGATAATGGTGCTCAAGATTATGTCACTAAGCCATTTAGCGTTGTTGAGCTATTAGCACGTATAAGAGTTTGTTTAAGAGATAATATTAAGCCAGAGCAACAGGCAGTATTAGATGATGGGAGTTTAAAGATTGATTTAACTCGTAGAGTTGTAATGTTTGATAATGAGCTAGTTGAATTGACACCTAAAGAGTATGGGGTATTGTCGATTCTGGCATCATCGCCTAATTGTGTTATTACTCAGACGCAGTTACTGCGAGAAATATGGGGGCCAGGTCATAGTCAAGATACTCATTATTTACGAATTGTTATTAGCCACCTTAGACAAAAATTAGGCGATGAATCATTAAATCCTAAATACCTAAGAACAGAGCCAGGTGTAGGCTACAGATTTTGTTTTGATAATGAAATATAAATACTTAACAATGATATTCACTGAGGTAGTATCAATTAATACTACCTCAGTGAATATTTTATAATTAGCTATATTAAGTTAGTAAATATTGTGGCGCTTCGTTGAGTAGCTTCTCCATTTCATCTTGCAGTTCAAATAATTCTGGTTCGATATCACTGAGTTGGCTCCCTGAGCGCAGCATGTGTTCCAAGGTTGCACAGATGGCTTTTAGTGATGGCGTACCGCTGTAAGAGCAGCTACCGTGTAGTTTATGGATATGATGCAGTAGATCGTCTAACGCATATTGATCATCTTGCTGTGCTTGATTCACCACTTGAATCACATCAGGAAGATAATTGACCAACAGCTGTAGCATCTCTTTAGCTAAGTCTTCTTTGCCTGCGGCTTGCTTTAAGGCCAGCGGCCAATCAATCACCATTGAAGAGGATAGATTGGCGGTAGAGTGGGGCGAGAGGATCGGCTCTGCTTGATGGTGGCTCAAGGGAAGTTTCTCTACACCATGAGTTAAGTGGGTTGGACTCCAGTGCACCAGTACTTGTTGTAAAATATGCTCTTCAATCGGTTTGGTTAGGTAATCGTCCATACCCGCTTTTAGCAGCCGATCTCGCTCTCCGGCCATGGCGTGTGCGGTTACCGCAATAATCGGTGTGGTGGCATTGAGCGGTAACTGTTTAATTGCTTTACAAGCGCTAACTCCATCCATATGTGGCATCTGAATATCCATTAAAATGATATCAAAGGCGCGCAGCGTCGCTTGCTCCACTGCGCTTATTCCATCGCTGCAAGTGACCACCTGTGCAACCCTTTCCTGCAGTAGGGCGCTGATCAGTTTTAAGTTGGCTGGGTTGTCATCAACCGCCATCACGGTCAAGGGCAGTTTATCTATTTCACGCGGTTGCTCGATAGGCGTCGGTCGTGTCGGCTGATGAGCTAATAAGGTTTGCAATAGTTTGCGGCGTGACAACGGTTTAGTGACGCATTGTACCGGATAATGCTTCATCAGTTGGTCTGCCAACGCCAGCTCGGTACTTGGTGTACCAATAATGACATGTGGTGCAGATTGCAGTGCTTGTTGAATCCATTGCTCCACGATGGTGCTGTCGGTTTCTTTCGTTGGCGATAAATTCAGTAAAATATAGTCGTAGTGTTCCGATTCTTCAGGCATCGATGAGCGATAGGTAACGCTTAACCCGGCTTGCACTAACTGCTGCTGAACAATAGAAGCGGCCTGCATATTAGGTTCAACAAGTAATAACTGTTTATCTAATAGCGCCTGCGGATCGACCCAATCACTGATTGGCATGGTTGTCGCAGGTAAACGCAGCGTAAACCAGAATGTCGAACCTTGATGCAGCCGGCTGGTTAAACTGATTTCGCCGCCCATTTGCCCGACTAACTTTTGCGTGATGACTAAGCCCAAACCTGTGCCACCGTAACGACGCGAAATGCTCGCATCCGCTTGACTAAAGGCTTGGAAGAGCTGGGCCTGCTGACGTTCTGAAATGCCGATTCCGGTGTCGCGGACCATAAACTGCAACTCAACCATATCATCCCGTTGTGAGCGCATTTCGACGCTGATATCAATGTTGCCACGTTCGGTAAACTTAATCGAGTTGCCGACTAAATTGGTTAAGACTTGTTGAATGCGCAGTGGATCGCCGACGAGGCCTAACGGGATCTTTGGATCAACTTTGAGCGTGATTTCTAAGCCTTTTTCATGGGCGCTGGTGGCCTGGAGATTAACCACTTCTTCTAAGGTTTCTTGAAATTCAAAAGGAATATTTTCCAGAGCGAGCTTACCCGCTTCGAGTTTTGAGAAATCAAGGATGTCATTAATGATGGTTAATAAGTTATTGGCTGATTTTTCAATGGTTTGAAGGTAGTCAGTTTGACTGTTGGTTAACTGGGTTTTCAGCATTTGACGTGTAAAGCCGATCACCCCATTGAGCGGAGTACGCAGTTCGTGTGACATATTGGCTAAAAACTCAGATTTAATTCGAGCGGCTTCTTGAGCGCGCTTTTTGGCAATATCCAGTTCAACGTTTTGGATCTCTAATTGCTCAAGGGTTTCGCGCAGATCTGAGGTGGCTTGATCAATACTGTGTTGCATTTCTACATGGTATTCGGATAGCGAGACCGCCATGGCATTAATGCCTTTACGTAGCGAGTCCAACTCACCATGCATTTTCCCTTCAATTCGAACATCTAAATGGCCGCGCCGAATGCGGTCAACCATGTTTTTCATATGGGTAATGGGACGAGTCACATCGTGCATGAGGCGAACGGCGAAAACGCTAGAGAGCACTAAGCCCATAATTAATACTAAGCAGGCGGAGAAAATCTCTTGATATTGTTGTAAACGCAACGAGGAGAGATCTAATTCAATGGCAATATAACCCAGTACCGGTACCGATCGCGCGCTGTTGGTATTATCTTCGAGTAGGCGACTTTCTGCCAAAATCGGTGTACGGAGAATCAGGGTGTTATCATGTTGCTGAGCGCTGCCGAGGACGGGGATCGGTTGCTCTTTAGGGTACATCAAGCTTTCAAAGTTGGGATGAAAGTTGGAGGTAACAAATAACTCATGACGAGCATCAAACACTGCAATACTGCGTACTAATTTGGAATGTTTACGATGAGCATAACTAATGATCCGTCGTACCGATTCTCTACTTTGGTTTTTTAACGCTTCTTCGCTGGCAATCGCCAGTGGTTCAATGATACTTGCCCCAGAATTGAGAACCTGAATTTCCAAATCGTGGTAACGATTGAATGAGAATAAAGCGCTAAGCAGTAACCCAATAATTAAGGTTGGTGCTAAAGTCAGGGTAATAACACGCGCACGTAAGCCATATTTGGTCATTATTGTCTAAACATCGTGGTGTGGATATGGGAAAATAACCCGCATTACAGTGGCGAAGCTATTCAATAAGTCGCTATCGTGGTTGAGTCAGACGGCGGTTGTCTACCCACAACGCTAAGCCACTATAGCTTAATGCAAGAGTAATGGCTTCGACAATCTTCCCCACACAGAATAGTGATGCTGGGGCAAAAACCTTTTTATAAATCACACTTAGGCACAGAGCATGGCACGTTTTTTCCAAGCGAAGAAGAACACCTCGATTCAATCTAAACATCAGTCAGTCATGGTGACTAAGCTGGATCATCTTGGCGCGGGGATTGCGTATCAGCAAGACAAACCGACTTTTATTGACGGAGCGTTGCCTGGTGAAGAAGTTGTGATTCAAATTACTGAAAGTAAAAGCAAATTTTCGCGGGCAAAGCTTATCAAGGTGCTTGCCCCTAGTCCCGAACGCGTCGTGCCATTTTGCCAATATTATCAGCAGTGTGGCGGATGCGATTTACAACACTTATCTCGCGAAGCGCAAATTACTCATAAACAGCAAACTCTTAGCCATTTAATGAGCAAGTTCGCTAAGCAAGCGGTACCATTGTCAGCGTCGATCATTGATGAAGATAAAGGCTACCGTCGCCGAGCGCGACTCAGTTTATGGTGGGATAAAAAAACACGGCAATTGCAGGTTGGGTTTCGGCGTAAACAGAGTAAAAGTATTGTCAATGTGACGGATTGCCCAGTCCTTGAACCTCATCTTAATCAATGCTTAGCTGAGTTAAAACCTTTACTGAGTGGGTTTAAGCAGCCAGAACAACTGGGGCATGTTGAGTTGATCAAAGCCGATAATACCAGTGTGCTTTTATTGCGCCATTTAGCGCCGTTACCGAGTGCCGATAAGCAACGTTTGTCTGAATTCGCTCAGCGTCATCAATTGGCATTGTATTTGTTGACCGATGATCACCCGTTGGAGCATGTGCAAGGTGAAACGCCTTACTATCAAGAGACGGGAGTGACGATGCATTTTTTGCCCACTCACTTCATTCAGGTTAATCAATCCATCAACCAGCGCATGGTTGCCCAAGCTATCGAATGGCTAGAGATTCAAGCCAATGACCGAGTGCTTGATCTCTTTTGTGGCTTAGGCAATTTTAGTTTACCGCTGGCACGCATTGCTCACTATGTGGTTGGGGTTGAAGGCGTCGATGAGATGGTTTCAGTGGCCAGTGAGAATGCTCATTTGAACCAGATCAATAATAGCGCCTTTTACCAAGCCAATTTGGAACAAGATATGACCAAGGCAACGTGGGCGGCTGAAAAGTTTGATAAAATACTGCTTGATCCGGCGCGAGCGGGCGCAGCAGGGATTGTTGAACAGTTGGGACAATTATCGGCTCAACGTATTGTTTATGTCTCGTGTAACCCCGCAACTTTAGCGCGTGATAGCCAAAGCTTACTCAATCAAGGTTATCATTTGGCGAAATTGGCTATGCTTGATATGTTTCCTCATACTAGTCATTTAGAATCGATGGCTCTGTTTGTAAAAAATCGGTAAGCGGCTGAACTTTCGGGAGCGAAAGTCAGTCGATACCCTAAAATCTAAAAATTAGGATTATCCCTATGGTTGCGGTTCGTAGCGCACATTTAAACCCAGACGAACAGTTTGAACTAGAAAAATGGATTGCTAGTTTGCAGCAAGATAGCAAAACGACGGCGAGACTGATGGAAGTCTATCGTCAGTGTGATCATTGGCTTGAGGGGCACTCTCAAGGTCCAATGTTGCTATGGCGTGGACGGGAAATGATCGAAATATTGATCACCTTGTCGATGGATAAACCCACCTTAGTGGCAGCGCTACTGTTTCCGATTGCCACCAGCGGTTTGTTGGATCAAGAAGAACTCGAAGAGCATTACGGCAAAGAGATCATCAAGTTGATTCATGGTGTTGAAGAGATGGCAGCGATTGGGCAACTCAATATCACCATGCAAGGCAGTGAAGCGTCGGCACAAGTTGATAATGTTCGCCGTATGTTGTTGGCGATGGTTGATGATTTTCGTTGTGTAGTCATTAAGTTAGCAGAACGAATTTGCAATTTACGTGAAGTAAAAGACCAGCCTGATGAAGTGCGTCGCGCCGCAGCTAAAGAGTGCGCCAATATCTATGCGCCACTAGCGAATCGTTTGGGGATTGGTCAGTTAAAATGGGAAATTGAAGATTACGCGTTTCGTTATCAACAACCAGATACTTATAAACAAATCGCTAAACAGCTCTCTGAGCGGCGTATTGTCCGTGAACAATACATCCGTGATTTCGTCAATGATCTTCGCCAAGAGATGCAAGCATTAAATATCAATGCTGAGGTGAGTGGTCGTCCTAAGCATATCTACAGCATTTGGCGCAAAATGCAGAAGAAAAACCTCGCGTTTGATGAGCTGTTTGATGTGCGCGCGGTGCGGATCATCGCTGATAAATTGCAAGACTGTTACGCCGCTTTAGGCATTGTGCATACTAAATATAAACACTTGCCGGGCGAATTTGACGACTATGTGGCCAATCCGAAACCTAATGGTTATCAGTCGATTCATACGGTGATTTTAGGCCCCGAAGGCAAAACCATTGAGATTCAGATCCGAACTAAGCAGATGCATGAAGAGTCTGAGCTTGGCGTTGCCGCGCACTGGAAATATAAAGAAGGCGCATCGACGGCTCGTAGTGGTTATGATGAAAAAATCACCTGGCTACGTAAGCTGCTTGATTGGCAAGAAGAGATGTCCGACTCAGGGGAAATGCTTGATGAACTGCGCAGTCAAGTCTTTGACGATCGGGTCTATGCCTTTACGCCGCGTGGTGACGTCGTCGATTTACCGATGGGCGCAACACCGCTCGATTTTGCTTACCATATTCACTCAGAAGTGGGTCATCGCTGCATTGGCGCTAAAGTGGCAGGGCGAATTGTGCCGTTTACCCATAAATTACACATGGGAGATCAGGTAGAAATTATTACCGCTAAAGAGCCTAATCCTTCTCGTGATTGGTTAAATCCATCACTGGGCTTTGTGCATTCTGGTCGGGCTCGAGCCAAAATCAACGCTTGGTTTCGTAAACAGAGCCGAGAGAAAAATCTTGAAGCGGGACGTGAAATTCTCGAAAACGAATTGGCAAAAATTGGCGCTAAGTTAAAAGATGCCGAAGCGTACGCGTTAAAGCGCTTTAATGTTAATAGCGCCGATGAGCTTTACGTTGGTGTTGGCAGTGGTGATCTTCGCATCAATCAAATCATTAATCATATCAATGCATTAGTGAATAAGCCCACCGCTGAAGAAGAAGATAAGATCGCCTTAGAAAAATTAGCCGGTGAAGTAAAAACGACCACGACTCAAACCACTCACAAGGATGCGGTCGTGGTGCAAGGAGTGGATAATTTAATGACCCATCTTGCTCGTTGTTGTCAGCCGATTCCTGGTGATGATATTCGCGGTTATATCACTCAAGGTCGCGGTATTTCGGTACATCGTAGCGATTGCGAGCAGCTTGAAGAACTCAGTCACCATGCGCCTGAACGCATCATTGAAACGGTTTGGGGACGAGGTTTTGTGGGAACTTATCGCTTGACGTTACGGATTGAAGCGATGGAACGCAGCGGGTTATTAAAAGACATCACCACATTACTGGCTAACGAGAAAGTGAAAGTGATCAGCATGAAAAACCGCAGTGATTATAAACGTCAATTGACGATCATGGACTTTGAGTTAGAGGTCAATAGTGTTGAAGTTCTACAGCGGATCATGAAGCGCACGGAGCAAATCAAAGACGTTATGCTCGTCAAACGATTGGGCTGAATCACGACCTACGCCGATCAGTGCGAGTGGCGATGGCGTCGTGTCGCTGATTAGTCCTTAATCAATAACGAGGTGCGATGATGCTCATTGGCCTCGTTATTACGTATCAGTAAAGAGAAAGTATGTCTCATCCTATTGTACAACTTGAACAGATTATGGCGCAGTTACGTGATAAAGAGCATGGCTGCCCATGGGATAAACAACAAACCTTTGAAACGATTATTCCGCATACCATCGAAGAAACCTATGAAGTCGTCGATGCGATAGTCCAGCAATATTGGCCTAACTTACAAGAAGAACTCGGTGATTTATTGTTCCAAGTGATTTTTTATAGCCAGTTGGCTAAAGAGCAAGGATTATTCGAGTTTTCTGATGTGGTAGACACCGTCAATGAAAAGCTCACTCGCCGTCATCCGCACGTCTTTTCTGACGCAAAGTTTGCCGATGAGCAGCAACTGGCTGCCCATTGGCAGGCCGAAAAACATAAAGAAAAGCAGCAAGCAGGCAAAACAGAACAAAGTATTCTAGACTCAATACCACAAGCGTTACCGGCCTTGTCGCGGGCTAATAAAATCCAAAAGAAATGCGCTCAATTTGGTTTTGATTGGTCAAGTGTCGGCCCTGTGGCGGAGAAGGTGCAGGAAGAGTTGGATGAGGTGATGGCGGAAGTGCTGCAAGTGCCCGTCGATGAGCAAAAGGTAGAAGAAGAGCTTGGGGATTTACTGTTTGCGACGGTTAATCTGGTTCGTCATTTAGGTAAGGATCCTGAACTGGCTTTAAATAAAGCCAATCATAAGTTTATACGCCGTTTTCAAGCCGTAGAGCAATTAGCATCATTAGCTGAGCAGCCACTAACCAGTTTGACATTAAACGAGTTAGATGCGTTATGGGAACAAGTAAAACGACAAGAGAAAAAGGTTCGTTGACTCTATGTATCGCATGGATTTTCTCACTGCGTCATTTTGAGCGAGTTAATCAACCGTGGTGAGCCAAGAAAAAGCACCGACTTCAATCTGTTTGATTTGAAGCAAAAAATAAAAAACTGAGTGTGATAGATTTCACGTTGTGGCGATAAATGGGTTCTGGTATAGTTTTATCCCGTCCAGAAGAAATCCATTTCCCTCATTCAACCAATTTCAGGTTAAACATGACAACAAATTATATTTTTGTTACTGGCGGGGTTGTATCCTCTCTAGGTAAAGGTATTGCAGCAGCATCGCTTGCGGCGATTTTAGAAGCTCGTGGTCTTAAAGTGACCATGATGAAGCTTGACCCTTACATCAACGTTGATCCGGGCACAATGAGCCCAACCCAACATGGTGAAGTGTTTGTCACGGAAGATGGCGCTGAAACTGACCTTGACCTTGGTCACTACGAACGTTTTATTCGTACCAAAATGACTAAGCGCAATAACTTTACGGCTGGTCGTGTTTATGCTGATGTATTGCGTAAAGAGCGTCGTGGTGATTACCTAGGTGCAACGATTCAGGTTATTCCTCATATTACCAATGCGATCAAAGATCGTGTTCTTGCTGGCTCTGAAGGCCATGAAATCGCGATTGTTGAAGTTGGTGGTACCGTCGGTGATATCGAGTCTTTACCTTTCATGGAAGCCATTCGTCAGCTAGCGATCGAAGTTGGTCGTGAGCGGGCGATGTTTATGCATCTGACGTTAGTGCCTTATCTTGCTGCCGCTGGTGAAGTAAAAACCAAACCAACCCAACATTCGGTTAAAGAGCTACTCTCGATTGGTATTCAACCTGACATTCTAGTTTGTCGTAGTGATCGAGTGATCCCTGCGAATGAGCGTAAGAAAATTGCTCTATTCTGTAACGTCCCTGAAAAAGCCGTTATCTCAATGAAGGATGTTGATTCGATCTACAAAATCCCTCAGCTTATCAAGTCACAAGGTTTAGATGACTTGGTATGTGCACGATTTGGTATTACCGCTCCAGAAGCCGATCTTACCGAGTGGGAACGAGTCATTTATGAAGATGCTAACCCAACGGGTGAAGTGACGATTGGCATGGTCGGCAAATACATCGAGTTACCGGATGCGTATAAATCGGTTAACGAAGCACTGAAACACGCGGGCCTTAAAAACCGTTTAAGCGTGCATATCAAATACATCGATTCGCAAGATGTTGAAACCAAAGGTGTTGAAATCTTAGAAGGTGTTGACGCTATTTTGGTTCCAGGTGGCTTTGGTGATCGTGGTATTGAAGGTAAAATCCTTGCTGCTCAATATGCACGTGAAAATAATGTCCCTTATTTAGGTATCTGTCTGGGGATGCAAGTGGCGTTGATTGAATACGCACGTAATGTCGCTGGTATGGAAGGCGCACATTCAACAGAATTTAACAAAGAAACCCCATTCCCTGTGGTAGGCTTAATTACCGAGTGGGTTGATGGTGAAGGTAAGGTAGAAGAGCGTACCGAAAGTTCCGATTTGGGCGGCACCATGCGTTTAGGTTCGCAACTTTGCCACTTGACGAAAGGCACCAAAGCTTATGAGCTTTATGGTAGCGCGACGATTCATGAGCGTCATCGCCATCGTTACGAAGTGAATAACCATCTTCGTCCAAAAATTGAAAAAGCAGGCTTGAAAGTGTCTGGATTGTCAGCAGACAAGAAACTGGTGGAAGTGATTGAAAACCCAGCTCATCCATGGTTTGTTGCGGCTCAATTCCACCCAGAATTCACATCGACGCCTCGTGATGGTCATCCATTATTTGCAGGTTTTGTGAAAGCAGCCGGTCAGTTCCAACGCGGTGAATTAAAGTAAAAGGATATGGGTAGCGGCTTAAGTTGTGCGGCTATCCTTTTAGTTTTGACATTTAAATTCAATGAGAGGAAACATTAATGTCTAAGATCGTTAAAGTTCTAGGTCGTGAAATCATCGACTCACGTGGTAACCCAACAGTAGAAGCTGAAGTACACCTAGAAGGCGGTTTCGTTGGTATGGCAGCAGCTCCATCTGGTGCATCTACTGGTTCTCGCGAAGCGCTTGAGCTACGTGACGGCGACAAGTCTCGTTTCCTAGGTAAAGGTGTTCTTAAAGCGATTGCTGCGGTTAATGGCCCAATTGCTGATGCTCTTGTCGGTAAAGACGCAAAAGATCAAGCGACAATTGACCAAGTGATGATCGACCTTGATGGCACGGAAAACAAATCTAAGTTTGGTGCGAACGCGATTCTTGCGGTATCACTAGCGAACGCGAAAGCAGCCGCTGCCGCTAAAGGTATGCCTTTGTATGAGCACATCGCTGAGTTAAACGGCACTCCTGGTCAATTCTCTATGCCTCTACCAATGATGAACATCATCAACGGTGGTGAGCACGCCGATAACAACGTAGATATCCAAGAGTTCATGATCCAACCTGTTGGCGCAAAAACGCTAAAAGAAGCAGTACGTATGGGCGCAGAAGTGTTCCATAACCTAGCTAAAGTGCTTAAATCTAAAGGCTACAACACTGCTGTTGGTGACGAAGGTGGTTTCGCTCCTAACCTAAAATCTAACGCTGAAGCGCTAGAAGTTATCGCAGAAGCGGTTGCAGCGGCTGGCTACGTGTTAGGTAAAGACATCACTCTAGCGATGGACTGTGCAGCATCTGAGTTCTTCGACAAAGAAGCCGGCATCTACAACATGAAAGGTGAAGGTAAAACCTTCACTTCAGAAGAGTTCAACCACTACCTTGCTGAGCTAGCTAACAAGTTCCCAATCGTATCTATCGAAGACGGTCTTGATGAGTCAGATTGGGATGGCTTCAAGCACCAAACTGAACTACTTGGTGACAAGCTGCAATTAGTGGGTGATGATCTGTTCGTAACCAACACTAAGATCCTGAAAGAAGGTATTGAGAAAGGTATTGTTAACTCAATCCTGATCAAGTTTAACCAAATCGGTTCTCTAACTGAAACATTGGCAGCTATCAAGATGGCGAAAGATGCTGGTTACACTGCAGTTATCTCTCACCGTTCAGGCGAAACTGAAGATGCAACGATTGCTGATCTAGCGGTAGGTACTGCTGCAGGTCAAATCAAAACGGGTTCTATGAGCCGTTCTGATCGCGTTGCTAAGTACAACCAATTGATCCGTATTGAAGAAGCGCTAGCGGGTCGTGCTCCTTTCAACGGTCTAAAAGAAGTGAAAGGCCAAGCGTAATCCTTTTGGATACGGCTTAGCATTATTGCTTAGAGAACGCCCTGCATAGCAGGGCGTTTTTTTATATTGAAGATAAGTACAAGGCCAGTGCAGTAGGGCTTATGCCGCTGCGCTAATCGCTTGTATTCGTCGTTTATTAAGCTCTTCTTTAATAGCTTTTCCCTGAAAACCATCAGCGATCACCTGCTGTACCTCGACACTTAGAGCCGCTTGATAAGCATTAAGAAAGAGATCGCGTTGCGGATAAGCGTTTGCTTCGCAGCCTAATCGACCAGCGTGATCCGCCTGACAACAGAGCAAAACGTCATGCAAACGCTCGGGTTTACGCCAGACATCGAGTTTATCGAGTATCTTAAGCTTGGTGCTTGCTTTAAGCTCTGCCGCTCGATGAATGTTTGAATGTTGTTCACAGACTAATAATGCTAGATCTTTGCACTCATTAGGAATGCGGACACGTTCGCATAACGCGTTAATAATCTTAACTCCGGTATGGCAGTGCATTTTGTGGCTTGGCCATTCATTCTGCGGTGTTACGCCTTTACCTACATCATGTACTTGCGCAGCAAAACGCACCGCAATGGATGGAGAGAGCTTTGCCGCTTGTGCGGCGACCATTAACGTGTGTACTCCGGTATCTATTTCAGGGTGCCACTGCTTGGGCTGTGGGACACCGAATAAGCGGTCAATTTCAGGTAATACAATAGCCAGCGCCCCACATTCGCGCAGTGTAGAGAGAAAGACTTCTGGATTCGCGGTCGAAAGCGATTTATGCCACTCTTGCCAGATGCGCTCCGCGGTTAAATGATGTAACTCTCCAGATTGAGCGATCTGTGTCATTAATTGCATCGTCTCGCTAGCAATGGTAAACCCGAGATGTGCTAACTTTGCCGCAAATCGTGCGACGCGAAGGACGCGAAGCGGATCTTCGATAAAGGCATCAGAAACGTGGCGTAATAGACGGTTGTGCAAATCACGCTGACCCCCATAGGGATCAATCAGCTTGCGGGTGTTGTCTTGTGCTATGGCGTTGATGGTCAGATCGCGCCGAGCGAGGTCTTCTTCAAGACTGACATCTGGGGCGTAATAACAAGCAAATCCGGTATAGCCTGATCCTGTTTTACGCTCGGTACGAGCCAGAGCATATTCTTGTTTTGTCTTAGGGTGTAAGAAGACAGGGAAATCTTTACCGACCGCTTGATAGCCGGCTTGACGCATTTGCTCTGGACTACTGCCGACGACGACCCAATCTTGATCATGTACTGGCAAAGAGAGTAATTGATCGCGCACTGCGCCACCGACGAGATAAACTTGCACAGAGGCTCCTTATTGAGAAAACAAGTGCGAAGACAAAAACGGCCACCTTAGGTGACCGTTGTTCGTGTCATTATGCCCATCCGGCCGGATTACGTTTACGGCGAGGGATAATGTGTGGCAGCACTAGACCAAACAGCAAGCCGCCGCCAGCAACGCCACCGCCATAGATAAAGTATTTCAAGAGTAAATCCTCTTTTTGGGTATCTAAGCGAGCACGCAGTTCACGGATTTCAGTTTGCGAAGCAATCAGTTGCTGACTGATATCGCTATAACTTTGCTCTAGATCGGCGATTTGTTTGTTACGGATTTCTAATGAATCGACCAGTCCGGCTTTTTCACTATCGGCATTTTGGCGAGCATTAGCCAGTTGGTTTTTTACTTCTTTAAGTTCTTTTTCAAGTTGCGGCAGACGAACCGCCATACTGACTTCACGAGTTACAAAGCGGCTTTCTATCCAACCATTGCGTCCTCGTTCATCAACAATTTGGCTATAACCTGTCTCTTTATCGGTGTTGAGCAGTTTAACTTTCTCTCCCGCATCAATCGATCCAATAATACGAAACTGATTACTTGGGCCAGAATGCATATAAGTAAACAGTTTATCTGCGACATAACGGTCTTGAGCGAGCGCTGGTGCTGCTAATAAAGAAAATAGCACCATGCAGATGAGTTTTTTCACGGTAGATCCCTTAATTATGGTCAATATTGCGCGTGAGAGCTTTGAATCATCTCATTCTGTTGATGGGCGCGCAATAGGGTTATGTACGACTTTATTATCAGTCTTAAGGTTTGTTTTACAAATAGTAAAAACTTTCTGCGCGCGGCGCAACAAAGAAGGGAGGCTGAGCCTCCCTTTCTGTGCGTTTGAGTCAATAATGACAATCCGTTTACATTGGATTGACGAATCGATTAAGTAAACGCCGCTTGAATCGCATAGAAGAAGATCACGGCCAGTAAAGCACCGGCGGGTAAAGTCACAATCCATGATGCGACAATATTACGCACCACACCTAAATTGAGCGCCGCGATGCCACGAGCAAAGCCTACCCCTAACACCGCACCCACTAAGGTCTGAGTGGTTGAAATCGGTAAGCCAGTGCCTGAAGCGAGTACCACCGTCGAAGCGGTAGCTAACTGAGCGGCAAAACCACGACTTGGTGTTAATTCAGTGATCCCTGTTCCGACGGTAGCCATCACTTTATGACCCAGTGTCGCAAGGCCGATCACAATCCCGATACCACCGAGTGGTAGTATCCACCAGGCAATCGCACTTTTAGACGCGACATTACCTAGGCTTTCAACCGTAGAAACCACTGCGGCTAGGGGACCAATCGCATTCGCGACATCGTTTGAACCATGGGCAAACGCCATCGCACAGGCGGTAATGACCATTAAAACAGAGAAAATACGCTCAACATTAGAAAAACCATGGTTTTCTTCGGTATCGGCAAATTTCTTATAAATGTACAGATAGCCAATAACCATGACAATGCCTGAAACCAGAATCGAACAGATCCAAGCTTCACTACTGGTTAAGTGCAGCCCAACATGTTTTAAGCCTTTTTTAATGGTCACTAAGGCGATCACCATGGTGGTAATAAACATGTAAACGGGGACGAAACGCTTGGCATTAATCAGCGGCGTTTCTGTATCAAAGATCAGTTTTTGTGCACTGACAAAAATAGCGTAAGCCAATAAGCCGGAAATAAATGGCGTGATAACCCAACTGCCAACGATGCCTTGTACTGAGCTCCAATCAACAGCTTCTGTACCGACAGAAATTGTTGCAAAACCAATAATCGCACCAATAATCGAATGGGTAGTTGAGACTGGCCAGCCCATATAAGAGGCAACAAGCAGCCAAGTACCTGCGGCGAGCAGGGATGACATCATGCCATAGACCAGCAGGTCTGGTTGATCGGCAAACAGGGTGGTGTCAATAACACCTTGGCGAATCGTATCGGTGACTTCGCCTCCGGCTAAATAAGCGCCAGCAAATTCAAAAATCATCGCAATGATGATCGCTTGCTTGACGGTGAGAGCTTTTGAGCCAACAGATGTGCCCATCGCATTGGCGACGTCATTTGCACCAATACCAATGGCCATTAATAAACCGAAGATCGCTGCAACAATAATCAGGACAATGCCGTAGTTCGCAAGGATATCCATCGTAATACCTAGTTGTTGATAACAAGCGGAGACTCATCGTGGTGCTTTTTAGGCACGAAAAAAACCATTAGCGCAAGAATATAGTCAGCGCTTGAATGGTGGGAAACACGATTATGACTCTTAGTTATTTGGTTAACTTAAATGATTTAAGAACGGGAAAGCATCAGTTCAAGTCGAGCACCGACTCGCTGAGCTTGATCAGCGATACCGCCGACCCATTCAAAGATTTTGTACAAGAATATGACGTCAATCGGATTCATGGTTGACTCGATAGCCATTAACTGTTGGCGTAAGCGAATCTGCATGTTGTCCGTATCATCTTCTATGACATCCAGTTGATTAATCATTTCCGCCACGAGCGTGACTTCACGACCTTTAAATCCGGTTTCCAATAACTCGTCAAGTTCATTGATCACCTTCTGTGCTTGTGTCGCCGCGTCAAGACAGCGTTGAACATAAGCGAGGAAATTATCTTGGAGAGGTTTAGGGATAATAAGCTGACGACCGTAAACACGGCCAGAAATGTCTTTAGCAAGATTTGCCAGCTTATCTTGTTGAGTGAGAAGCTCAAGCATGTCAGTACGATCAACCGGCAGAAACAGACCGCGAGGGAGTTTCAGACGAATTTCGCGTTTTAACACGTCGGCTTCTTTCTCTAAATGAGAAATTTGTGCACGTATTTCTGCCGCTTTTTCCCAATCACCTTGAGCACAAACTTCAAAGAAGTTGATCAGGTGTGAGCAGCATTCATTGACACACACAACGTGTCGTTGCAAAGGCTTAATGGGGGACTTTGCAAATAACCCCATAATGGTATTTACTGGCATGGTCATTCAACCTAATTACTATAACCGAGAAAGAACAGACACCACGATAGCCTGGTGAAATGTTGAGCGTTGGCTATAAAGGCGCGCATGGTAACCTAATAATAGAATCATTAAAACTGTTTTAGATCATCAATAGGACGATATTTCTCACTTGCCCCGCTGTCTATTAGGCAATATCCTGTCGCTATCTGCTGTGAAAGGTATAACTATGGAAACCGAGATAGAACTGAAGTTTTTTGTTTCTCCTGATTTTTCAGACGTTTTGCGTAATAAAATTTCCGAAACCAAAGTGCTTCAGCACCATTGTCGGCAACTGGGTAACACCTATTTTGATTCTGCTGACCATTGGTTACGTCAACACGATATTGGGCTACGTATTCGTCGTTTTGATGAGGTGTACGTGCAAACCGTCAAAACTGCAGGACGAGTCGTTGCAGGCCTGCATCAAAGGCCGGAATACAATGCAGAGCACACGGGCAATCATCCCGATTTAACCCTACATCCTGAAGATATTTGGCCTCAAGGGCGCGATGCTGAAACGCTGCAATCGCAATTGGTCGCTTTATTCTCGACCAATTTTACCCGTGAACAGTGGCTCGTCGCCATGAATGATGGTAGTCAAATTGAAGTGGCGTTTGATCAAGGCGTTGTCGAGGCTGGGGATCAGCAAGCGTCGATTTGTGAGGTTGAGTTAGAGCTTAAATCGGGGCAGATAGATGCTCTGTTTTTGCTTGCTCGTCACCTCTCTGAACAAGGTGGTATGCGGTTGGGGAACCAAAGTAAAGCGGCAAAAGGTTATCGTTTAGCGATGGGGTACGAAGGTGATGAGGTGCAAGGGCTCATGCTGGTGAATACCCAGAGCAATGATAACGTTGAGTCTTGCTTTATTCGCTCACTCGAGCACGCTCTTGCTCATTGGCATCGCCATGAACAAATTTACACCGAACAAGACTCGATAGCCGCTTTGCATGAGATTCGTCATGCAATCAGTTTTATCCGCCAATTACTCAGCGTATACGGTGGTATTGTTCCACGCCGAGCCAGTGCGATTTTACGTCAAGAACTTAAATGGTTAGATGGTGAATTGGCGTGGTTAAAACAGTATGACTATCTAGAAGACTTACTCAAAGATAAGGGCTATGCGTTACGTAAGCTGGATGCCCGTAAGTTTTTAGTCAACGAGCTTAAGCAGCGCCAAGAAGCCTTACCTCAACGTGATGCGTCATTAAAACTGTTGCACAGTGCTCGTTATACGGCATTACTGCTTGATTTGAGTCGTTGGATTTTAACCCGCGGATGGCAGCCGTTTTTGGATGATAAAGCTCGTGAGCGAATGGCTCGACTGGTGGGGCCTTTTTCTGTCAAACAGCTTGACCGAGCGTGGGCGGAGTTGGTTGAGGTCTTTCCGCCAGAGGAGGCACTCTCAGCTGATGATTACATTGAACAGCAATATCGTTTGATACGCGCGCTTTATACTGGGGTCAGTTTCGCGCGTTTATATGATGCCGAGCAGCGTTTAGCGTTTCGGATGCCATGGATTGATTTATTACATGGTATCGATGACTTATTAACCTTAAAAACGTTAGAGCAACTGCTTGATCTGTTACAAGATGAACAAGATCAAGAGCAGTTAACCCGTTGGCTTAATCGTCAAGAAAACTCGATTTTGCACGCCATGGAGCAAACGCGTCGCATTGGGATAGAAGCGACGCCTTATTGGCGTGAATAGTGACTATCCCCTTCGTACTTGCAGCTGCAGCGGTGTTGGCTACGTTCGTTCACCCCAATCACATAGTTTGCCTATGTTCATGGAGATTCACTCACTTGCCGCCTACCTGCAACTTCAAGTCGTTTGGGTATACGCTCATCAAGCACATTTCTGAACTTTCACTTCGGGAATGTGCCACTTTCATCCTATCTTTCCGTTACTTCTCTCTTTGTTGAAAAAACTAGAGTTAACTCACAAATAGCGTAACCGCTGGTTTATTCCATTGTAGCCATTTGATGTGTCGCCGATAAAAACGGTGATGGTTGGATATATACTGCATTAAAGAGTGTGTAATGCATAATCCATCGGCTTAGACAAATCACACCATCAATCTGCAAATTCGCGAGGTAATACACATCGAGAGCCGCTGGTTTTTGATAGTATTAATTTCATACGAAGCTCGAAATAATTCATACGTGGTAGGTGGGCATCACACCATGATGGGCGAGCATTAAAAACAGAGTGGAGAATCAGTCATGGCGAGGATGGCATTTAAACCGTGGGAACGGGTGATCACAGACATACGTTTGATCCCTAAAATGGTCATGCTAATGTTTTTTAGTACGATTTTAGTGATCGGCAAGCAACTGTGGGATGCGAGCTTGTTCTATGACTCTTTACTTGCTGCGACTCAAAGCACGGAAATTGCCAAATTGCACTATGACACTTATATCGTGCAGGTCATTTGGCAAACTGGGTTTATGATCGTCACTTTTGTTTCATTACTGATGTTTGCCGCGCGAGTGATGTTACGTCAAACCCAATTTCTTAGTCAGTCAATCAAACAGATGGCTGAACGCGATTTATCTGAACCTATTTTTATGGACTGTAAAGATGAGTATGGTGATGTCGCTCGTGAGTTAGAGAAAACTCGCCGCCAACTGCAAGATTTAATCAAAGTGCAGATCACTACATCACAAGAATTAACCACCTTGACGGAAGTCATGACGATCAGTATGTCAGAGACGAAAGACTCCGCGCAGGAAGAGTTCCATGAGATTGACCAAATTGCTACGGCGATGAATCAAATGTCGTCAACGGTACAAACGGTCGCCGATCATGCACAAAGTGCGTCTTCATTGACCGAGACTGCTTCTCATAGTGCGGCTACTGGGCAGCAGTTTGTTCAAAAAACCATTCGTAAAATTGATCAGTTATCAAAAGATATTGCCGCTTCAGCTTCGGCCGTAAACCAAGTTGAAGAGCGAGTCGTTGCGATTGGCAGTGTGGTTGGTACCATTCAAAGTATTTCTGAACAAACCAATTTATTGGCGTTAAATGCCGCGATTGAAGCCGCTCGTGCTGGCGAGGCGGGGCGTGGTTTTGCTGTGGTTGCCGATGAAGTTCGTAACTTAGCTCAGCGTACTCAGACGGCGACGGTTGAAATACAAGATATGATTAGCCATCTACAAAGCAGCGCTAACTCGGCGGTGGATTTAATGGAAAAAAGTGTCGTTGAAGCGGCTGATGGCGTTGAATTAATCACCAATGCGGGTACAGAGTTGGACGGTATTGTCCAACAAGTCAAACTCATCAATGAGATGAACTTACAGATTGCGACAGCAGCGGGGCAACAAAGCAGTGTTGCGGTGGAGATCAATCAAAATATCACCAATGTGAGAGAGTTAGTCGAAGCATCGGTCACGGTAGTCAGTGAGTTGCTGGAAACTTCGGAACTGATGCAAAATAATGCCGAAGAATTGGATCGAAAAATCACCGTCTTCAAGGTGTGATCAGTTCAGGTTAATTGATATCAACGACGCTCACTGTTTAGTGGGCGTTTTTATTTATCTCAGACTGCGATAGAGTGAGTCGATGATGAGAGACAAGGATGATTTATGCACCTCCCTGAACGCTTAATGACCCATGCCGATAATGCCTATCAACAGTTGCTTGCTGAGCAGCCGAAGCTGAATCAGTGGCCGTCTGAATTACAGCAATCACTTCGTTATGTGACCGCGTTGAGCCGCTTTGTCACCCAGACCTTCTCTCGTGATGAGTGGCTGGTCGATGAGTTTCCTACTTGGTTACAAAGTGAATCGCGAGCAGAGACTTATCGTGAGCGATTACAGGCTTTACTAACTTCGTGCCCTGATGAACAAACCGGACAGCGGATTTTACGTCAGTTTCGTTATCGAGAGATGGTCTATATTGCTTGGCGTGATTTTTTAGCCACTTGGCCTGTCGAGCAGAGCCTTGAGCATCTTTCTGAACTGGCAGAAGCGCTGATCGTCGAGACGTATCAATGGCAATATTCACTGTGCTGCCAAGAATGGGGAACGCCATGCAATGCGCAAGGTGAGGCTCAACCGATGCTGATTATCGGCATGGGTAAATTAGGTGGTGGGGAGCTCAATTTCTCTTCGGATATCGATCTGATTTTTACTTACCCTGAAAATGGTCAAACTCAAGGCGTCAGGCGCAGTATTGATAACGGACAGTTCTTTACCCGTTTAGGTCAGCGGATCATAAAAATGCTTGATCAACCGACACTCGATGGTTTTTGTTATCGGGTTGATATGCGTTTGCGTCCGTTTGGCGAAAGCGGTCCTTTAGTGATGAGCTACGCCGCATTAGAGGATTACTACCAAGAACAAGGACGTGATTGGGAACGCTATGCGATGGTCAAAGCGCGGGTGATGGGCCGTGAAATGCACCATCAGTATCAAGAACTACGGCAAATGCTGCGGCCTTTTGTATTTCGTCGTTATATCGATTTTAGTGCGATTCAATCGCTGCGGCGAATGAAATCGATGATCCGTAGTGAGGTACGTCGTCGTGGGTTGAGTAATAACATTAAACTGGGTGCTGGTGGTATTCGGGAGATTGAATTTATTGCCCAAGTTTTCCAGCTCATTCGTGGTGGACGAGAGCCCAGTTTGCGCCAGAGAGGATTATTAGAAACACTACAGGCGATTGCCGAACTTGAACTATTAACCGCCGAACAAGTCGCGCAGTTAGTGGCCGCTTATCGTTTTTTGCGCCGATTAGAAAATCTATTACAGGCCATGGAAGACAAACAGACGCAAACGCTGCCAGAGAAAGAAGACGATCAACTGCGTCTCGCTATTGCGATGGGTTATGGATGTTGGGATGCGTTACTTAGCCAGTTACAACATCATATGACGCAAGTTCATCACGTGTTTATCACTTTGATCGGTGAAGATGACGATGAAGAAAGCACCACGGCTGAGCATTTTCATGAATTGTGGGACATGGCAGATAAGCTGGATGTGATTTTACCTATTTTTAGGCAGGAGTTAGCAATTGAAGAGCCATCGAATTTGGCACATTGCTGCTTAACGTTTAAACAGGATTTAGCTAAAAAAACCATTGGTCCACGTGGCCGAGAGGTATTAAATCGCTTAATGCCTAAGGTTTATCAAGCCATATTCTCTCATCCCGATGCGCAATTTGGTTTAGCGCGAGTGCTGCATTTACTTAATAGTATTGCCACGCGCACCACCTATTTAGAGCTGTTGGATGAATATCCAGCAGCACTACATCAACTGGTTCGTTTGTGCACAGCCAGCCCGATGATTTCCGAGCAACTGGCTCGTTACCCGATTTTATTGGATGAGTTGATTGATCCGCAGCATCTTTATCATCCGATCGATCTTGGTAGTTATAAAACCGAGCTGCGTGATTTTCTTGCTCGTATTCCAGAAGAGGACATGGAGCAGCAAATGGAAGCGCTGCGTCAATTTAAGCAGATCGGGATATTGAAAATCGCTGCTGCTGATATCGCGGGTGTGTTGCCAGTGATGAAGGTCAGCGATCATTTAACGTATTTAGCTGAAGCCATCGTCGATGCCGTCGTTAATCAAGCTTGGTTACAAGTCAGTGCTAAACATGGTGTGCCGGATCATTTAACCCAACAAGCTGGTAAAGGCTTTGCTGTGGTAGGCTATGGCAAAGTGGGGGGCTGGGAGCTGGGTTATAACTCCGATTTAGATATTGTCTTTATTCATGATTGTCCGGCTTCTTCCATGACTCAAGGGATCAAACCGATTGATGGGCGACAATTTTATCTGCGTCTTGCTCAGCGGATCATTCACCTTTTTTCGACCCGTACCGCTTCCGGTATTTTGTACGAAGTCGATACCCGTCTACGTCCTTCCGGCGCTTCAGGGTTATTGGTCAGCTCGATAGACGCTTTTGCCGATTATCAGCATCAAGAGGCTTGGACGTGGGAGCATCAAGCCTTGGTCCGAGCAAGAATGATTTACGGTGAAGCGGATTTACAAGCCAAATTTAATCATGTCAGACATTCTGTACTCTGTTTGCCGCGAGATCCAAACACTTTGCAACAACAAGTGGTCGAGATGCGTGACAAAATGCGTCAACACTTGGCCAGCAAAAAAGCCGGACGTTTCATGTTAAAGCACGATCAAGGTGGGATCACCGATATTGAGTTTCTCGCGCAATATTTTGTCTTACGTTATAGTCACCAGCATCCAAAGTTAACGCGTTGGTCGGATAATGTGCGTATTTTTGAATCGTTGATGAACGAAGCGGTACTGGATCCCGCATCAGCTGAGGCGTTAACTCGCGCGTATACCGAGATGCGAGATCAAATCCATCATCGTAACTTATTGAATCTTGATGCGGATGTGGATGAAGCACAATGGGTAGCTCAGCGAGAATGGGTGATTGAAACTTGGCATCACTGGTTAGGCTGAACGCTGTCAGCGAGGAAACGCTGCCTACTGAACCCGATAAAGACTGGTCGTACTGACACCGCTTAGCGGTAACTCAAAGTAGTTTGCCGATAGAGGGCTATGTTACACTGCGCCATAGATTAATAGTGGAGAAGATCGATAATGAAACCAATCCTACCTGACTACAGCAAAGCGGGTGTGCTTATCATTGGTGACGTCATGCTTGATCGTTATTGGTATGGTCCAACGGGACGTATTTCCCCTGAAGCGCCAGTGCCAGTGGTAAAAGTCGAGCATAACGAAGAGCGTCCTGGTGGCGCTGCTAACGTGGCGATGAACATTGCCTCTTTAGGTGGTTTGGCGCATATCATAGGTTTAACTGGCATTGACGAGCCAGCACAAGTGCTGCAAGAAAAATTAACCTCGCTGAATGTGCAGTGTGACTTCGTTGGTTTAGCTGATTACCCCACCATCACCAAATTACGAGTGTTAAGTCGTGGACAACAATTGATCCGTCTCGATTTTGAAGACAAATTTGAGAATATTGATGCTCAGCTGATCCTGTCGCGCATGGAACGTTCTCTGGCGAGCGTGAACGCGGTGATTTTATCTGACTATGCGAAAGGCGCTTTGGAGCACGTTCAGCAGTTGATTCAAAAAGCCCGCATTGCCAATGTCCCAGTGTTTATTGATCCTAAAGGGGCTGATTTTGAACGCTATCGTGGTGCAACCTTATTGACACCGAATATGGGTGAGTTTGAGCAGGTAGTAGGAAAAGTTAAGTCGGATCAAGAATTGGTTGAAAAAGGCTTGGGGCTCATTGAACAGTTTGATCTACAAGCGTTGTTGGTGACCCGCAGTGAGCATGGTATGACCTTGTTGCGTCGTGGTATGGAGCCTTTCCATTTGCCAACGCAAGCCAAAGAAGTCTTTGATGTAACCGGTGCTGGTGATACGGTGATTTCGGTGCTTGCTGCGTCGGTGGCTGCGGGTAAATCTTTGGATGAAGCGTGTGTTTTAGCCAATGCTGCCGCTGGCGTTGTGGTTGGAAAACTGGGAACTTCGACGGTATCGACGATTGAATTGGCTGAAGCCATTCATGGCAGCAAAGAGGCGGATTTTGGCATTATTGGTGAAAGTGCGCTGATTGAAGCGGTCAAAAAAGCCAAAGCCCGCGGTGAAAAAGTTGTCATGACTAACGGCTGTTTTGATATTTTACACGCTGGACATGTGTCTTATTTGAACCATGCAGCAGAGCTTGGCGATCGCTTAATTGTAGCGGTTAATACCGATGAGTCTGTGAAACGTTTGAAAGGCCCAGGGCGTCCGGTCAATCCAACCGATCGTCGCATGGCGGTGCTAGCCGGGCTAGGTGCCGTAGATTGGGTGGTTCCATTTAGCGAAGATACTCCGCAGCGCTTAATTTCAGAAGTGTTACCAAGCATTTTAGTTAAAGGTGGCGACTATAAACCTGAAGATATCGCTGGTGGTGAAGAAGTGATTGCTGCGGGTGGTGAAGTGAAAGTACTGAATTTCGAAGAAGGCTGTTCGACCACAGATATTATCAAGGCGATTAAAGGCGGTAAAGGTTAACGCCGGTGATCTCGATGGAGATAGCCAATCGCTGTGTTTTCAGCGCGTAAGCGCATAAAAATAAGGGGCTTCAATTGAAGCCCCTTATTTCATTTAGGGATTGCTTTATCGACTCACGCGTTGTAGTCCGGCATTGATATCGAGAATATCTTGTTCGCTGAGAGAGCCAATTGCTTGACTAAGTTGTAGACGATTCAAAATATAATCGTAGCGCGCTGAAGAGAGATTACGGTTGGCATCATACAGACGTCGCGTTGCATCTAATACATCAACAATCGTCCGAGTACCAACTTCAAAACCGGCTTCGGTTGCTTCTAGGGCAGAACGAGCGGAAATCACCGATTGTTCATAAGCACGTAATGCGCCAATTGAAGCGTTGATATTGTTGTTATAGGCGCGCACATCTTTGACCACGCTGCGGAAGGTCGCTTCTAAGTCTTGGCTTGCGGCGACAAACGCATGTTCGGCTTGTTTGGTTAATGACGTTACGTTACCACCCGTATACAGCGGAACATTGAGATTTAGCCCAATGGTAAAATCGTTAAAATCGGTATTATTCGCGGAATTATTGCTATTCGACTCACGCGCATAATTATAACCACCGTTTAACTTCAACGACGGCAAATGACCGGAACTGGCGAGAGCGATATTATCTTTTGCCACATCTTGAGCAATACGCGAAGAAAGCAAGGCTAAGTTTTGTTGCTGAGCTCGCTCGATCAATGCCTGCATCGATTCCGTATTGCGGCTGGCTGAAAAGCGTTGAGTATCAAGAATGCTTAATTGCGAATAGCCTTGCCCAGTAATTTCTCTCAAAGATTCATAGCTATTGATTAAGGTGTTATCCGCTAAAACTTCTTGCGCTAAAACACTATCGTATTGTGCTTGTGCATCATGGACATCCGTAATGGCTGAGAGCCCAACGTCAAAACGCTGCTTAGTTTGTTCTAACTGACGTGCCACCGCGGCTTTTTCGGCACGGACAAATTCTAAGTTATCTTGTGCACTCAACACTTCGAAGTAGGCTTGAGCGACGCGCAACATCAATCCTTGTTGTACGGCGGCGTATTGTGCATCGGCTTGGCGAGCTTGTTTCTCAGCAGTATCTAATGATACCCAACTTGAGCGGTTATACAGTTCTTGAGCAAAACTGATGCCTGCTGATAGGCGATCGCTATCGCGCGCATCAACATCGCTACGAGTGAGGTTATACCCAGCCGTTAAATTAATCTGTGGTAACAACGAACTACGGCTCGAATTGATTGCTTCAAAAGCGGCTTCACGACGAGCAGCAGCACTGAGCAATTGCGGATCATTTTGTTTTGCTTGATCATAAATTTGTGCAAGATCATCGGCCCATGCGTTAATACTAAAGCTACCAAGGGTTGCACTCACTAAAAAAGGAAGCAGTTTTTTCATCGGTCCTATTCCTGCCTAGATATGAAAGGAGTTACGTTGACAGAGTGTAACTCAAATTGTTGGTATTTCATGCGAAAGTTTGCACTTTTTTACACTTAATTATCCACTTGTGCAATATAAATTAATGTATTAACCAACCAGTGACAGAGCTTGCGAATGGTTCATTACACAAAAAAGTTTATTTAATCAGCTATCTATCATGATAAAAGAGCAATCACTTAAAAAAAAACATAACTTTTATACAAAAAGTTGAGCAATGTCGTTGGCAGTCGTAAACCTTCATGAGTAAACTAATAGATTCACCGAGAAGGAATGGCTATGCAACCCACAAACCAAGAAAAAGACCACTTTAGCGTTAATGATCTGCAGATTGTCTCAAAAAAGACACTGTTCCAAGGTTTTTTTCGCATGGTTAAATACCAATTTAAGCATCGATTATTCCAAGGTGGGTGGAGTGAGACGATCGAGCGAGAAATGTTCGAGCGTGGTCACGCCGCGGCGCTGTTAGCTTATGATCCTCAACGTGATGAAGTAGTGATCATTGAGCAGATCCGGGTCGGGGCACTAGAACATGATCAGCCATGGCAGAAAGAAATTATCGCAGGCATGATTGAACCGGGTGAGGATGCACAGGACGTTGTACGTCGTGAAGCATTCGAAGAGGCTGGGATCTCGGTGGCAAGATTAGAAAAAATCACCAGTTATTACCCTTCTTCAGGGGGATGTTCTGAGAAACTCGATGTCTACATTGGTGAAGTAGATACTACACTGGCGGGAGGTGTGCATGGGTTGGACACTGAAGGTGAAGATATTAAAGTGCATGTGCTCAGTCGTCAGCAAGCTTATCAATGGATCAAAGATGGTCAAATTGAGAATGGTGCCTCAATAATCGCACTACAATGGTTAGAGTTGCATCATCAGCAATTACAATCTCAATGGCGGAGTTGATAACCTCATGCGCAGAGCGATAGCCACTAAGCCGTATCATGTGGATCTTGCGGATCTGATGCGAACTTATGAAACCAATTACGCAAAACTCAATGCTCTGCTGCCAAAACCAGGGAGTGTAGGTGAAGTCCGTTGTTATCAAGCGGCTGATCTGATTTATCAGTTACAAGTGCTCGAGGTCACAAAGTACACAACTTTGGTGGAAATTTGTCAAAGTGATGATATTTCAACGTTTTCATTACCTGTGATGTCTGTCAGGCTGTATCACGATGCACGAGTTGCTGAAGTGTGTGCTAGCGATCAATTAACGCGTATTGCGGCTCGTTATGAGTATCCTAACCATAAGATGGTGCAAAAAGATGAGAAAGCACAAATCAACCGTTTTTTAGGTGATTGGCTCACCTTCTGTTTGAAACAAGGCATTAGCCGAGCGCCGATTAATATTAACTATTCATAGCATTAGGTTTATCAATTTGAACGTGTCGCCCAGTTTAGACCCATCAGACAATATTAAGCTTGTTCAGATCACGGACACGCACCTGTTTGCGGCTGATGACGGTTGTTTACTTAGTGTGAATACAGCAGACAGTTTTCATGCCATTGTGCAAGCGATTATTGAGCAAAAGGTTGCTTTTGATGCTCTGCTTGCTACTGGCGATATTTCACAAGATCATAGCGCGGAGTCTTATCAGCGTTTTGCTTCTGAGATCAGCGCCTTGCAAAAAGCGTGCTTTTGGTTACCGGGTAATCATGATTATAAACCCAACATGGGTAGTGTTATGCCGTCTTCACAACTGCATGCCCCCGAGCATGTCTTGCTTGGGAAGCACTGGCAAATGATTTTACTCGACTCTCAAGTCGTTGGCGTGCCGCATGGCCGTCTCAGTGATTACCAACTGAATCTATTAGATGAAAAACTCGCTCAACATCCAGATCGCTATGCGTTGATTTTATTGCATCATCATCCTCTGTTAGTGGGCAGTGCTTGGCTTGATCAACATACTTTAAAAGACAGTGATGCATTTTGGAGCGTCATTCAGCGACATCAAAACGCACGAGCCGTTTTGTGTGGTCACGTTCATCAAGATATGGACCGCACTTTCGCCGGGGTAAAAGTAATGGCAAGTCCGTCAACGTGTGTACAGTTTAAACCGAATTCCGATGATTTCGCGTTAGATCAATGCTCTCCTGGTTGGCGTGAGCTTGAATTGCACGCTGATGGTCAAGTGACAACGCAGGTCAAACGATTAGCACGCGGAGCCTTTGTGCCGGACTTTACTTCAAATGGGTATTAATATGGGTGTGCGCTCTTCGCTACTGCTGTATATACATGGTTTTAACAGCTCACCGCTTTCACACAAAGCTCAGGTGATCCAGCAGTATTGTGCTCAGCAACGGCCGGATATCAAGGTCGTTATCCCTAAATTAGCGCCTTTTCCACAGCAAGCCGCTGAACAGTTACGTAATTTAATGGAGTCTTATCAAGCCGATTATCAGATTGGTCTGGTGGGAAGTTCATTAGGTGGCTATTTAGCCACTTGGCTTAATGCGCACTATACGGTTCCTGCGGTGTTGGTGAATCCAGCGGTGAAACCGTATGAATTACTGCGTAATTTTCTTGGTGAGCAGCAGAATCCGTATACTCAACAACGTTACCTGCTGACGGTTGATCATATTGATGAATTAAAAGCGCTAGAGATTGACTCGATTGATCATCCTGAGCATTTTTGGCTATTACAGCAAACGGGTGATGAAGTGCTCGATTATCGACAAGCGGTAGAGAAATATCGTCATGCTCGCCAGACGGTTGAAGACGGTGGTGATCATAGTTTTGTTGGTTTTGAGCGCTATCCTTCGGCAATCATCGATTTTCTGCACTTATAAATTCGCTGTCATCATGCGCGAAAAGTCATAATTTTACCTTAGGCTTACGGATGTCACTTGACATCGAAGGGGCTCTTCCAGACTATGTCTGTCTTGTTCTTGCTCCATTGAGCTGCTGTGTTTTATCACCAAATCTGCTTTTTGGTGGATAATTCAAGCGTAAATCCTTAATGGGTAGTAAAGTTACCAATCATTTATCGATAAAAGCATTCCGTATTATGACTGAACAATATAATGCTGGAGCCATCGAAGTTCTCAATGGCTTAGAACCAGTACGTCGCCGTCCCGGGATGTATACGGATACCACGCGTCCCAATCATCTTGGGCAAGAAGTCATCGACAACAGTGTCGATGAAGCGTTGGCCGGATACGCCACTAAGGTTCAGGTGATACTTCACGCTGATCAATCACTAGAGGTGATTGATGATGGGCGTGGTATGCCCGTAGACATTCATCCTGAAGAGAACGTTTCTGGGGTTGAACTTATTTTATGTAAGCTTCACGCTGGCGGTAAATTCTCCAATAAAAGCTACCAATTTTCTGGTGGTTTACACGGGGTGGGGATTTCGGTGGTTAACGCCCTTTCTAAACGGGTTGAAGTGACGGTTCGCCGTGACGGTCAGGTGTATGACATTGCCTTTGAACATGGTGAAAAAGTCTCTGATTTAATGGTCACTGGGACTTGTGGACGTCGTAATCGTGGTACTTCGGTGCATTTTTGGCCAGAAGCGCGTTATTTTGATTCTGCTAATTTTTCCGTCTCGCGTTTGGTCAATAATTTACGCGCCAAAGCCGTACTTTGCCCCGGTCTAGAAATTACTTTCACCGATAAGGTTAACAATAACGAGTATCGCTGGCTGTATGAAGACGGTTTGAAAGACTATCTTGCCGAAGGGGTAAAAGGTTATACCTTACTGCCTGAAGAGCCGTTTACGGGCGAGTTTAAAACCGAGACAGAAGCCGCAAACTGGGCAGTCATTTGGTTACCGGAAGGTGGCGATTTAATTACCGAAAGTTATGTGAACTTAATTCCTACCCCACAAGGTGGTACGCACGTTAATGGTTTACGCCAAGGGCTGCTTGATGCGATGCGTGAATTTTGTGAATTTCGTAATTTGTTGCCGCGTGGAGTCAAACTTACCGGTGAGGACGTATTCGATCGCTGCGCCTATGTCTTATCGATAAAAATGCAAGATCCACAATTCGCAGGGCAAACCAAAGAGCGACTTTCTTCTCGCCAAACCGCCTCGTTTGTTGCCAGTGTTGTTAAAGATTCGTTTAGCTTATGGTTGAATGAAAAGCCACAATTGGCTGAGTTATTGGCAGAAGTGTGTATCAGCAATGCTCATCGCCGGATGCGCGCGAGTAAAAAAGTGGTGCGCAAGAAAATCGCTTCTGGTCCTGCGTTGCCTGGTAAGTTAACCGATTGTTCTCAGCAAGATCTCAGCCGCACAGAACTGTTTCTGGTCGAAGGGGATTCGGCGGGTGGCAGTGCCAAACAGGCGCGAAACCGTGAGTTTCAAGCCATCATGCCACTGCGCGGTAAAATCCTTAATACTTGGGAAGTCTCGGCCGATCAAGTGCTGGCTTCACAAGAGGTGCATGATATTTCTGTTGCCTTGGGGATTGACCCTGATAATGATGATTTAGAGGCGCTGCGTTACGGTAAAGTCTGTATTTTAGCCGATGCGGACTCCGATGGGTTACACATTGCGACATTGCTGTGCGCCTTATTCACTCGCCATTTCCGTGCCTTGGTTCGTGCCGGTCACGTCTATGTGGCGATGCCGCCATTGTATCGGATTGATTGCGGTAAAGAAGTGCACTATGCACTTGATGACAATGAAAAAAAGGCAATCATCGAACGTCTCAGTAGTAAAAAAGCTAAAATCAACGTCCAACGTTTTAAAGGCTTGGGGGAGATGAATCCTCTGCAATTACGTGAGACCACCATGGATCCGAACACCCGTCGTTTAGTGCAGTTAACCATTGATGACGATAAAGAGACCGATGAAATGATGGATATGTTGCTGGGTAAAAAACGCGCGGACGATCGACGCAGTTGGTTACAACGCAATGGTGATATGGCCGAGGTACAATAGAATGTCGAGTGAAATCAGTTTTGAGGGCGTAGAACAGTTACCGCTGCGCAAGTTTACCGAGGACGCCTATCTCAATTACTCTATGTATGTGATTATGGACCGCGCCTTACCTTATATCGGCGATGGTTTAAAGCCGGTTCAGCGGCGGATCATTTACGCCATGTCTGAGCTGGGGTTGTCGGCATCAGCGAAATACAAAAAATCGGCACGAACCGTCGGTGATGTACTGGGTAAGTATCATCCTCATGGCGATTCGGCCTGTTATGAAGCCATGGTATTGATGGCACAGCCGTTTTCTTATCGTTACCCACTGGTTGATGGTCAAGGCAACTGGGGGGCTCCGGATGATCCTAAATCGTTCGCCGCGATGCGTTATACCGAAGCTAAGTTGTCTAAATTTGCCGAAGTGCTATTGGGTGAATTAGGCCAAGGTACGGTGGAATGGCAGCCTAACTTTGATGGCACCATGCAAGAGCCGAAAATGTTACCGGCTCGCTTACCACATATTTTGCTTAATGGGGTTACCGGCATTGCTGTTGGTATGGCAACCGATATTCCGCCCCATAATGTCCGTGAAGTCGTTGAGGCGACGATTCACCTGATCGAGCATCCTTCTGCCAGTCTTATTGACTTGATGCAGTATGTAAAAGGTCCTGATTTTCCAACCGAAGCGGAAATAATTTCACCACCGTCTGATTTAGAAAAAATCTATCAAACCGGGCGTGGTAGCATCAAAATGCGTGCGGTATGGCATAAAGAAGGCTCGGATATCGTTATTTCAGCGCTGCCGCACCAAGTCTCTGGTGCGAAACTATTGGAGCAAATCGCTGGGCAAATGCGCGCTAAAAAGCTGCCGATGGTGGAAGATTTACGCGATGAATCGGATCACGAAAACCCAACACGGATAGTGATTGTACCGCGCTCAAGTCGAGTTGATTGCGATACTTTGATGAATCATTTATTCGCTTCAACTGATTTAGAAAAGAGTTTTCGGGTTAACCTCAATATGATTGGCCTGAACAATCGCCCTGAAGTTAAAGGCTTAACGCAGATTCTGAGTGAATGGATTGAATTTCGCCGTGAAACGGTGCGCGCTCGTTTGCAATATCGTCTTGATAAGGTTTTGGCTCGCTTACATATCCTACAGGGTTTGTTGATTGCTTATCTCAATATTGACGAAGTGATAGAGATCATTCGTCAAGAAGATGAACCCAAAGGCATCTTGATGGAGCGCTTCGGGATTAGCGACATTCAAGCCGATGCGATTTTAGACACCAAACTGCGCCATTTAGCAAAACTTGAAGAGGTCAAAATTCGTGGCGAACAAGATGCTTTGGATAAAGAGCGCGCTAAATTAGAAGAGTTACTTGGTTCTGAGCGACGCTTGAACACGCTACTCAAGAAAGAATTAAAAGCGGATGCGGAAAAATACGGTGACGATCGCCGCTCACCGATTGTTGAGCGGGCGGAGGCCAAAGCCTTAACCGAACGTGACCTGATGCCTAATGAAATGATCACTGTGGTGATCTCAGAGAAAGGTTGGGTACGTCATGCTAAAGGGCATGAGGTTGATTGCCATAGCTTGAACTATAAATCCGGTGATAACTACCTCGCGCATGCTTGCGGGAAGAGTAATCAACAGGTGGCTTTTTTAGGCAGTGATGGGCGTAGTTATTCATTAGAAGCACATACTCTGCCTTCTGCTCGTGGTCAGGGAGAGCCGATTACCGGACGGTTGAACATTACTGAAGGCTGTTCGATTCGCCAAGTAATTATGGGTGAAGACGATCAGCTATGGTTGGTCGGTTCTGATGCCGGTTATGGTTTTGTGTGTAAAGGTTCGGATCTGTTATCGAAAAATCGCAGTGGTAAAGCTTTAGTGAATTTGCCGAATAACTCTGAGTTACTGGCACCACAAGCCGTCAATGATCTGCAGCATGATGAGATTTTAGCGGTGACCAATCAGGGACGAATGCTGCTATTTCCAATCAAAGATCTGCCGCAATTAAGCAAAGGTAAAGGCAATAAGATCATTAATATTCCTAGTGCGAAAGCGAAAGCGCGAGAAGAAGTGGTTTCTCATTTGCTGGCTATTCCGTCTGGATCATCGATTACGCTTTACGCTGGAAAGCGAAAGTTAGGCTTAAAGCCTACGGATTTAGATAATTTCCGAGGTGAGCGAGGCCGCCGAGGGGCACTGCTACCGAGAGGATTACAGCGGGTGACGCAAATAGAGATTGATGCAGAACCTACCGAACCTTTGGTTGTAGAATAAGAGCATAAAAAATCCCCAGCCAATCTGCTGGGGATTTTTTTATGCTCATATTTACTTCAGGGTGGTGGGTATTTTAAACCTCTATCCCTGAGAGACTTATAGCGGCTCTTCAGACCAACCGTCACTATCTGACATATCGGGTGCACCAGGAATGGTATTTTCTTCATCAGCCCAAGTACCAAAATCAATCATCTGACACTGTTTACTACAAAAGGGCCGGAAAGGACTTTGCGCGCTCCACGGCACATCATCGCCACATTGGGGGCACTTTACCACGGTGATTTTTTTTGACATGACACTATCCTGTAGGTAAACCAAATCAGAAGGATACGGATTTAGCAGCACACCGCAAGATCAAAAGGAATATTTCGGCTGCTGGCTTTACCAGAAGAAAAATCAATGAACTTAATGGCAAAGCGATTTTTATGACCAGAAATCATCGGATAGACGCCGTACTCTAAAGGAATCGATAAACGCAGGATATTCGCGTCTTCCGCGTCGCTTTGGTAGAAACCATCTTGTGCCATTCGTGCTCGGAAATGCCCGGTTTCTCGGGTGAGTTTTAACCATAATGCAAGCGCATCAGATAGGGGTTGTAAGGTTGCAACCCATTGTTTTATGTCGAGTTGCTTCTGTTCTGATGATAAGTGTAACCAGTAATGCAGAGCGGGAAGATCAAAGCAACAAGAGCCACCAGGGAGGTTAAATCGTTGACGAATGGTACTTAAGAATCGATCATCTTTTAGCGATTGGCCGAAGCGTTCGCCGGCTAATAGGCAGCGATGAACACTGTCAATCTCTTGTAACAGGCTAGTCAGCATCTGTTGGTCGACACCGTCAATATCAATCCATTGTCGGTAGGTTTGACGCTGTTTTTCAATATCTTTTGCTAATTCACTTTTCAGTTGCATCTGCTCAAAAATATCTAGCAGGTCAAAGAGAGAACGAAACAGCAACTGATGCTGAATACCGTCAGCCGTTTGACAGGCTCGATCCATTTGATTGAGCAGCGCTTCGACGCGTAAATAAATGCGCGTTTTTTCATTTAGCGGATGTTCAAACTTATGTGTGCTCATGAAACTGGCCTTGATTGATTTACCTGTATTCTCACCGATTTGTACCGCTCATTACCAGATACTTTTGATGTAATTCTGTGATTTGCGGCAAAAGTTGTCGGTTTTTTGCTCCATTTTTAATCACATCATCGGCCATCGCTAAACGCTCAGCTCGGGTTGCTTGAGCGGCTAAGATCGCTCGAGCTTGTTGTTCATCCACCTTATCTCGTGCCATGGTGCGCGAAATTTGAGTCTGTTCATCTACATCAATCACTAACACGCGATCAACCATCGATTGTAATTGATTTTCAATTAATAACGGTACAACGAGTAAACCATAAGGCGATGTAACGAGCTTTAATTGCTCGGCCATTTGTTGGTTGATCAGTGGGTGTAACGTTGCGTTAAGCCATTGTTTTTCTTTAGGGTCGGCAAAAATTCGTTCACGCAAGGCGCTGCGGTTTAAGTGGCCATCGTCTTGTAAAATATCCTCACCAAAGTGCTCGATGATGGCGCTCAGGCCCGGAGTGCCGACTTCAACCACTTGCCGAGCAATGATATCGGCATCAACGATATCAATCGAGAAATGTTCTTGAAACAGATTGGCGACAGTGGTTTTGCCACTCGCGATGCCTCCAGTTAGGCCAATAATCAGCGTCATGAGCGTTATCCTACCAATGAATGTAGATACCAAGCGATCAGTTTATCGCCCCACAACATCGCCAGCCAACCAGCAATCGCCAAGTAAGGACCAAACGGGAAAGCTTTATTAATGCCTTGTTTTTGCAAACGCAATTGAATCAATCCAAACACCAAACCGACCAGTGAAGAGAGTAATACGATTAACGGTAATAATTGCCAACCTAACCAAGCTCCGAGCGCGGCAAGCAACTTAAAGTCACCATAGCCCATACCTTCTTTACCGGTCAGTAGCTTAAATAGCCAATAAATCGACCATAAGCAAAGATAGCCTGCTATCGCTCCAATCACGGCGTCATTGAGTGAGAGTGGGCTAATATTCAACAGTGCTAGGCTGATCCCTGCCCACAGTAAAGGCAGAGTCAATTGGTCTGGCAGCAACATGCTATCCAAATCAATGAAGGTGGCGGCAATTAACACATAAGTAAACAGCAGCAGTGCCACACTATAAGGGCTAAAGCCAAAGTGCAGAGCAATGATCAAACTGCTCACGGCAGTTAATAGCTCAATCGCCGGATAGCGAGCGCTGATCGGTGCTGAACAGTGCGCGCATTTGCCTTGCAAGCAGAGCCAACTGATAAGTGGAATATTATCTCTTATGCGCAAAGGCGTATGACATTTAGGGCAAGTTGAACGAGGTGTACTGAGCGTGAGCTTGCCATCAGGGGGTGTGATGCCATAGTCAGGAAAAGCGTCGGCACATTCTTGACGCCATTCTCGTTGCATCATCGTTGGTAAGCGGTAAATCACCACATTCAAAAAACTACCAATGATTAACCCTAATAGCGTTGCTAAGGCGGGAAATAGCCAAGGTATATAGTAAAAAATGTCCATTTAGGGTGCTCTTGTTAGCAGCAGGAGTGTTATTCCCTTTCAACTTAGAGTGGGCGTGAGGTGGGCTAAGCCTATTGATATTTAATGAGCGCTTAGCAAGGCGATGAGCTTATCACTCATCATGACCAATCTGCTTCTTCAGTGATTTGGGGATAAAACATCGAAAGTGAGTATACTACCCCAATACACTCATTAAGTTAAAGATAGGTAAATACATTGCCACGACCAGCCCACCAACCACTGTACCAAGAAAGACAATAATTAGGGGCTCGAGGATTTTACCTAAATTATCTACGGTGTTATCAACGTCGAATTCATAAATCGTTGCTACTTTATTCAGCATGTCATCGAGCTTACCAGACTCCTCGCCAATCATAACCATTTGTAGAACCAATTCTGGGAAAGCGCCGGTATTGCGCATTGCGATATACATTGGCATGCCTGCCGCAGTATCTCGGTAGACTTGTTGAATAGCCGTTTCAAAATGAAGATTACCTGCGGTTTTCGCGGTCGTTTTTAGGCTATCAAGAATCGGGATCCCAGCCGCAAAGCTGGTGGCGAGGGTTCGGCTAAATTTGGCGATCGACGCTTTGCAGAGTATGCCACCAACAATGGGTATAGTGAGTGCTAAGCGGCTGGTTTTTAAACGGAATTGGAACGATTTTTTACGGATAAGTTTAAAACCGAATACGATGGCAATGCAGAGCAGTACAAAGACTAAGCTGTAGGCTTGAACCAGATGCGACAGTTTAAGTACTTGTTGAGTAAACCAAGGTAACTCGGCACCAAAACCTTGAAACATAAGCTCAAATTCAGGAATAATCATGGTGAGCATTAAGTAAGAGACGCCAAGCGCAACCAACATCACCATCGCTGGATAGATTAACGCTTTGATCACTTTGGCGCGCAGTTGTTCGGTTTTCTCTCGATAGGTGGCAAGGCGCTCAAAAACTTCCGCCAAGTTACCCGATTGTTCACCCGTTTGTACCAAATCAACGTAAAGAGGGTCAAACAGGCTACTGGCGGTACGCATTGCTTTTGAGATCGGCGTCCCTGCTGCTACGCCTTTACTTATTTGAGTGATGATCGATTTCATTTCTGCTTTTTGATGACTATCAGCGACTAACTTTAAGGCTTGAACAATGGGGACCCCCGTCGCGAGCATGGTCGAGAGTTGGCGAGTCAGCAGGGTAATCTCTTTGTTTGTGGCGCGATGAGTGAGACGAGTGATCAAAGAGAGGCTGCTTTTTTTGATCTTTTGAATTTGCACATGTTGATCTTTGAGTTTATCGCGCACTTCCAATTCGCTGATCGCTAAAAATTGCCCTGACACTTTTTTGCCAGAGCTATTGATGCCTTTCCAGCGATAATTTTTCAGTTCTTGTGCTTTAGATAGCGTCATAGCGAGAAATCCAATCGATTAGAAGTAAAGAACACGCTGCAGCTCGTCAATGCTGGTGATCCCCTGTTGGAGTTTTTCTATTCCAGATTCTTGTAAAGTTTGCATACCATTAGCTTTAGCAATGGCTTCGATATGAGTAATCGAAGCGCGCTGCATGATCGCTTCAGCTAATTGGCTATTAAACGCCATTACTTCATAAATGCCGACTCGGCCACTGTAGCCTTTGGTGCATTCACTGCAACCGTTCGGATCCGCCGCGTAGAGAATGTCATCGGCTGATAAGTCAAACTGCTGTTGTTCCGTTACGTTTGGTTGTTTGGCGACTTTACAGTTCGGACATAAACGGCGTGCTAAGCGCTGAGCGATGATTAAGCTTAATGAAGAAGCGAGATTAAAAGGTTCAATGCCCATATTAGTCAGGCGAATCACGGTCTCTGCTGCTGAGTTAGTGTGTAACGTGGAGAGCACTAAATGCCCGGTTTGAGCAGCTTTAACGGCAATTTCAGCGGTCTCGACATCACGGATTTCACCGACCATAACAATGTCCGGATCTTGGCGTAAAAAAGAACGCAGCGCTTTAGCAAAGCCAAAACCGATTTTCGGTTGCACTTGTACCTGATTGATGCCGGGGAGATTGATTTCGACGGGATCTTCGGCGGTAGAAATATTCACCTGCTCACGATTTAATAAACTCAGCCCAGTATAAAGGGAAACGGTTTTGCCGCTGCCGGTTGGGCCAGTCATCAAAATCATCCCTTGTGGCTGTTTGAGAGCATTGAGATAGAGCTGTTTTTGCATCTCGTTGTAGCCTAATTTGTCAATATCTAAACTGGCGGCGCTGCTATCGAGTAAACGTAGGACAATTTTTTCTCCCCATAAGGTGGGTAAGGTGGAAACGCGCATATCAATCGCGGTGGTGGCATTGAGGCGCAGTTTAATTCGCCCGTCTTGTGGCAAGCGCCGCTCGGCGATATCCAGTTTCGCTAAAATTTTAATTCGCGCCGCTAGCCGGCGGCCTAAATGGCTGGCGGGTTGTTGGGTTTGCACCAAAATACCATCACAGCGTAAGCGAACTCGATAAAGGGACTCGTAAGGTTCAAAGTGAATATCGGACGCGCCTTTACGCACTGCATCAAGCAAGATTTGGTTAATAAATCGGCTAACTGGAGAGTCATCTTGGCTAAGATCCTCGACTTGTTGCTGCTCATCATCAGAAATATCGACTAAGCTGGCTAGCTCGTCTTGGCTGATCTCTTTGCCTTGCGCAGAATGCCCAACTAATGAGCGTCCGTATAAGCGACGAATAGCCCCTTGTAGTGCTTTATAGTCTGCCAACACCACTTCAATCGCGAGTCCGGTGGCAAAGCGAAATTCTTCTTCTGCTTGCAGATGAGTCGGGTCGGCCATGGCTAAGGTGAGTACCAAGCCATTATTCTCAATCGGTAGCGCTTGGTAGCGCATGATTAACTCACGTAATCCGAGCTGTTGGCACAGCTCTGGGTAGGCATAATCGTTAAGATTTTGGATCGGCAGTGCGAACAGCTGACTGATGTGTTCGCTCAGCTCTTGGCTATCGAAGATCGCTAAATCCAACAAAGCTTCCGGCGCGCTAGCGCCAGAAGCTTGGATATGTTCGACCAGCGCTTTTTCTTGCGTCAGGCTAAGTAATTGCGCCTGACGCAAAATCGCGATGAGATTGGTGAGCATAAATTATTGATAAATTATGATTTTGTTGTGTTACAAGATTTTATGTCGAAATCTGTTATCTCTTTATCAGCCTTACATGTCCAGCCAGTGTCCTTATCTCTTTCTAAAGTAATTTTCTTGGTATCCAATACACCCTTATCGAAGGTAAAGACGATGCTTTCTTTATCTTCTCCAATTGATAATGTGCCTAATCCATTCGCTGTTGCCGAAGTGCCTAAATCACCGAGAGCAGTTAATGATCCATACTCTTGAATATGCAGTTCAGCCGGGGTTTGTAGTGCTTTCAATGTGGCAATAGCAGAGGATGCTTGAGATTTGGTGACATAATCTTTATAAGCAGGTACAGCGACTGCCGCTAGCACGCCAATGATCGCCACGACGATCATCAGTTCAATTAGAGTAAAGCCTTGTTGTTTAGTGTAGTGAGTTTTCATGACTGAATTATCCTTGGGTATGGTCAGTTGTTGAGACCGAATTAGGATAAGTGTCTGGTTGCATTAATAAAACTGTCACACAAATGTGTTTCGAGTCAGGCGACAGTTTTTACATCCGCGTTGAAATGTCGTTGCTGAAATTCTGCGAGTCAGTTAAAGATATCCCGATAAACAGTGTGGCAATTGGTGTTTATCGGGAGTGATAAAGAGGCAATGGTGGTTTGATATCAATTCGATGACAGGCTGAGGCGATGCTTCAGGGGGATAAAACCCGATGAACCTTTAACCTTTATCCCCTTTCTACTTGAAGCTGCAGCGGTGTTGGCTACGTTCGTTCACCCCAATCACATAGTTTGCCTATGCTCATGGGGATTCACTCACTTGCCGCCTACCTGCAACTCCAAGTCGTTTGGGTATAGGCGCATGGAGAGATCCAACGCTTGAATATGCTTGGTTAATGCCCCTACCGAAATATAATCCACCCCCGTTTGCGCGTATTCGCGAATGGTCGCTAAGGTGACATTGCCTGAGTTTTCCAGAGCAGCCCGTCCCGCGTTGATACGCACGGCTTCACGCATCATCTCTAAGCTAAAATTATCGAGCATAATAATATCAGCCCCGGCGTGAATCGCTTCTTCGAGCTCGGCTAAGTTTTCGGTTTCCACTTCAACCGGTTTGCCCGGATTAAGCGCTTTTGCAGTCGTGATCGCGGGGGTGATCCCGCCGCAAGCAATAATATGATTCTCTTTGATCAGGTAAGCATCAAATACACCGATACGATGGTTAAAGCCCCCGCCACAAGTGACGGCGTATTTTAAGGCATTACGTAGTCCCGGTAGCGTTTTGCGGGTATCCAATAGACGACACGAGGTGCCTTCCAGTTGCTTGACGTATTGGGCGGTAACGGTAGAGCAGCCAGATAAGGTTTGGATAAAATTCATCGCGTTACGTTCACCGGTCAAGAGTGCGCGCGCAGGGCCGCTTAGCGTGCACAATACTTGATTGGGTTCGAGCGAGTCACCATCTTGCACATGCCAATCTATCGCTACTTCACCACCAAGTTGTCGAAAAACTTCATCAGCCCAAGCTTGGCCACAAAATACGCCCGATTCGCGAGTAATGATCGTCGCCACATTATGGGCATCGGTAGGGATCAGGCTGGCGGTAATATCTGCCGTTGGATCGACACTACCACCAAGATCTTCTTCTAGTGCATCACGTACCGCACGCGTAATATCTAAGGGAAGCTGTTGTTTTAGGTAATCAAGGCGTTGTTGGCTGTTATGGGTGTTTTTCATCGCGAATCTAATCTAATATGCTATCGAACGGAGTTTGAATGATACGCTGACTAGGCGTGAAATTCAGCCACTAATCACGGATTTTGTGTAATAGATAAGGTGAAATTGATGATTGACCCAGCAGGCTGGTATCAAGTCGCTCGACATGTTCCGTCGCCTTTTTTTGATCAGCGCACTCAGCAACAACCCATTTCTCTATTGGTCGTGCATAACATCAGTTTACCGCCGGGGCAGTTCGGAGGGCCTTATATTGAACAGTTTTTTACCGGTCAATTGGATCCGAGCGCACACCCATTTTTTGCCACCATTGCGACGATGCAGGTCTCAGCGCACTGTTTAATTCGCCGTGATGGCGAGGTCGTGCAGTTTGTACCTTTTTCTGGGCGAGCTTGGCATGCTGGACAATCATCCTTTGCGGGTCAAGCGCGGTGTAATGATTATTCAATAGGTATAGAGTTAGAGGGCAGTGATTATGTGCCCTATACTTCGGCGCAATACCAATCATTGGTACGCTTAACAAAGGCTTTGCAACAGCGTTATCCGGCAATCACTCAGCAGCGGATCACCGGTCATCAATATATCGCTCCGCAACGCAAAACCGATCCAGGATTGGTATTTGATTGGCGCTATTTTTTTCAGCAGCTATCGCTTTAATTGAGCTGTTGATATTCAGTGAGGATCTGTTCTACCCAGTTGGCAATACGCTCATCACTGAGTTCATATTGTGAATCTTCATCGAGTGCTAAACCGACAAAATATTCACCATCGGCAGTCAGTGCTTTCGAGGCATCAAAATGGTAACCATGATTGGGCCAGTAGCCAATAAGCTTAGCGCCGCTCTTCTGGATCTCGTCGTGCAGCATCCCCATCGCATCCAGATACCACTCGCCATAGCCTTCTTGATCGCCTAAGCCGAACAATGCGACGCACTTGTCGTTTAGCGGTACGCCATCGATGTGATCCCATATTGCACTCCAATCTTCTTGGATTTCACCAAAATCCCAAGTTGAGATGCCTAAAATCAGCAGGTCGTAATCACGCATTTTGCTTAGTGGCGTCTCCTTGACATTATGGAGGGTCAATAATTCTTCGCCAATAATGGCGCGCATTTTTTCCGCTGCCATTTCGGTATAACAGGTGGTAGAACCGTAAAATAGGCCAATTTTCATAGAATCTTATTCATGGTTTAGAACGATGGACGAATTCTATACCCAATTCGACCAGAGATGCCACCTAGGAGTGGCGACTATTTTGTGGTATTAAGTTGAGGTCTAAATCTAATAAATAATGAGAAGAAGCGGTGTCAAAGCAATTGTCGGCCGACCATGGACTGGTTGAGCAGTTTTTAGATGCGATGTGGATGGAGCGAGGATTAGCGGAAAATACCCTGATGTCTTATCGCAATGACCTCACAAAATTATTGCTCTGGATGGAGCAACACGATTACCGATTAGATTTCATCAGCTTGGCTGGGTTGTTGGAGTATCAGAGCTGGCTAACCGATCAAGATTATAAACAAACCTCACGAGCAAGAATGCTCTCGGCGTTACGTCGTTTATTTCAGTATTTACACCGTGAAAAAGTGCGTAGTGACGATCCGAGTGCCTTATTGGTGAGCCCTAAATTGCCACAGCGTTTACCGAAAGATCTCAGTGAAGAGCAAGTCGAAGCGCTGTTGAATGCGCCGGATCCTAATGATCCATTGGAGTTGCGTGATAAAGCCATGCTAGAGTTATTGTATGCGACCGGACTGCGTGTTACTGAACTGATTTCGTTAACCATGGAAAACATCAGCTTACGTCAAGGTGTGGTGCGGGTAGTTGGTAAGGGCGGTAAAGAGCGTTTAGTGCCGATGGGTGAAAATGCCATTGAATGGATTGAAACGTTTATCGCTCAAGGGCGCTTACATTTACTGGGCGAGAATACGTCTGATGTGGTCTTCCCAAGTAAACGTGCGCAACAAATGACGCGGCAGACCTTTTGGCATCGGATTAAATATTATGCCGTGATTGCTGGGATTGATGTCGAAAAGCTGTCTCCCCATGTTTTACGTCATGCCTTTGCCACTCATTTACTCAACTATGGTGCCGATTTACGCGTGGTACAGATGCTGCTTGGTCATAGTGACTTATCGACCACGCAAATTTATACTCATGTTGCGACTGAGCGACTCAAACAAATACACAGCGAGCACCATCCAAGGGCTTAAAAGAAAGGATTATTTATGAAGGTTTTACACCGTCTGACGCTTTTTGCTTTACCATTTTTCACTATGGCATGCCATGCACAGGAATCAAAAGAGCAAACGCCAAGTTTGGATAAAGCAGGATTTGAGCAACGTTTTGCCCCATTAGGTATTGATGTCACGGCTATCGTCCCTTCTGAGATCAGCGGATTGGTCGAAGTGCAAACGCCCGGTGGCGTGTTATACGCTTCGCCGGACGGTAAACATTTTATTGCCGGAACGTTATACGCATTGAAGGATGACGGTAGTTATGTCGATATGTTAGCCAAGCGCCAAGCGCCGATTAATGCACAAAAATTACAACAAGTTGCATCGAGCACAATTGAATTTAAAGCGCCTCAAGAGCGCTATATCGTTAGTGTGTTTACCGATACGACCTGCGGTTATTGTGTTCGTTTGCATAGCCAAATTAAAGATTACAATGATTTGGGGATCACCATCCGTTATTTAGCGTTTCCTCGTCAAGGCGTTGCCGGCCCTGTTGCCGAGCAAATGGCGGCGATGTGGTGTGCTAGCGATCCGAAGCAAGCCATGCACGAGGTGAAAATTGAGCGCAAAACGTTAACCCCGCAAGGGAATATCGCTCAATGTAAACAGACCATTGCTGAACATTATCAATTAGGTCAAGAGCTGGGTATTTCAGGTACGCCAGCAATGTTCTTACCAAACGGTGAGATGATCGGTGGCTACTTACCCGCAGCTCAATTACTGCAACGCCTTCAACAAGGCTAATCTCACGACGTTGTTTATTACGAGGAAACAGGCTTGGCATGTCCAAGCCTGATTATTTTTATGATCGAGATCCACAGAAGACCAGAAGTCGATTTAAGCCTATTGCCTGACAGTATCCCCGATTTATTGAAACGTATTTATCTTAATCGAGGCATTACCCGTGTTGAGCAATTAGAGAAAAGCGCTAAATCTTTGCATTCGTATCAAAGTCTGCACGGGATTGAACTAGCCGTGTCACTCCTATTGAATGCCATTGAGCAGCAAAAGCGGATCATTATTGTCGGCGATTTTGATGCCGATGGGGCCACGAGTTGCGCGCTGTCGGTATTAGCGCTGAGAATGCTGGGTAGCCGTAATGTTGATTATTTAGTCCCTAATCGTTTTGAAGATGGCTATGGACTCAGTCCTGAAGTGGTTGATCAAGCCTTACATATGGGCGCAGAGATGATTATGACGGTGGATAATGGCGTCTCTTCCATCGAAGGGGTACGTTATGCCAAGCAACATGGTTTGCAAGTCTTAGTCACCGATCACCATTTACCCGGACAAGTCTTGCCTGAGGTCGATGCCATGGTGAATCCTAATCTACAGCAGTGTGCTTTTCCGTCAAAAGCGCTTGCTGGAGTAGGGGTGGCGTTTTACTTAATGATGGCACTGTGCGTGCATATGCGTCAGTCAGGATGGTTTATTAAACACGGTATTCCTGAACCTAAACTCATGGAATTGATCGATTTAGTGGCATTAGGTACCGTAGCTGATGTGGTTCCGCTGGATGACAATAATCGCATTTTAGTCCATCAAGGTTTACAGCGTATTCGCGCAGGTAAAGCCCGTCCGGGGATCCAAGCCTTAATTGAAATTGCCAAACGCGATGCGCGAAAACTAGTGGCTGCCGATTTTGGTTTTGCGCTTGGGCCAAGGATTAACGCGGCTGGGCGGTTGGATGATATGTCGTTTGGGGTTGAACTGTTGTTAACCGACAATATCCATGCCGCGCGGCGCATGGCCAGCGAATTGGATGCCCTGAATCAAACTCGTAAAGAAATCGAAGAAGGGATGAAGCAAGAAGCGTTAGCGTTTTGTGAGCGTCTTCAGTTTGCCGATAATAGCGCGTTGCCACAGGGGTTAGTGTTATTTCAACGAGATTGGCATCAAGGGGTGATCGGTATTTTAGCTTCCCGGGTCAAAGACAAATACCACCGTCCCGTGATTGCCTTTGCCGATGGTGGCGACGGATTAATTAAAGGTTCTTGTCGCTCGATCCCTAGCTTACACATGCGAGATACCTTAGATAAAATTGATACCCAGAATCCGGGGATCATTATCAAATTCGGTGGTCATGCGATGGCGGCAGGGTTAACCATTGCTGAAGCTAACTTGCCGCGTTTTCGTCAGCTGTTTGAGCATGAAGTGGCTTTACAGTTAGATGAAGCCAGCTTAAAAGGGATCGTACTCAGTGATGGTGAGTTAACTCCAGAAGAGTTCTCGATGCATACCGCCGAGTTATTAAGATCCGCAGGGCCTTGGGGACAAGCCTTCCCTGATCCACTGTTTGACGGTGAGTTTAAAGTTCTCCACCAAAAATTAGTCGGTGAAAAACACTTAAAATTAATGCTTGAACCGTTATTTAAAGGTCATCCAACCAATATCATGATCGATGGTATTGCTTTTAATGTTGATCTCCGTCGTTGGCCTGATGCTTCGGTGAAAACGGTACGCTTAGCTTATAAACTCGACATTAACGAATTCCGTGGCAACCAGTCTTTACAGTTACTGATTGATTGCTTAGAAGCCAAATAATCCTCGCCAACTTCTCATTCCGGACTGAGTTCACCTACACTCAGTCCGGTCACTCTATTGCTATTATTTTTCGCTACGACCTTATTAGGTTATTGACTTAGGCTTAATTTGTAATTGGTCTGACCTATACTATTGCTGTTTTAATGCGCGGTTGTTATCAAAGTGTTTTAACTTGGCTGGTTCTATGATTTGGGTCAACTTTTGACTGGACACTCGCGTTTTAATTATGTTAATTTCTACCCCAACTTGAAATTGGTATTACCAATTGCCTGCAAAAAATGACCAGTAGAAGAACAATAAATTATGGCTTATCAAAGGATTCGTCAGCCGAAACTTTCTGATGTGATAGAGCAAGAGTTAGAACGGTTGATTGTGGAAGGAACATTAGCCCCAGGGCAGCAACTCCCTCCGGAGCGCGAGCTGGCAAAACAGTTCGAGGTTTCTCGTCCTTCGATACGTGAAGCGATACAGCGTTTAGAAGCAAAACGTTTATTGACGCGTCGCCAAGGTGGCGGCACCTTTGTCAGTGAACATATCTGGCAAAGTTTCTCTGATCCTCTGCTAAATTTATTGTCTAGTCATTCGGAAACACAGTTAGATTTACTGGAAGCACGCCATGCGTTGGAAGGTATTTCAGCTTATTTTGCCGCTTTGCGTGGTACCGATGAAGATTTTGCTCGTATTCAAACCAGTTTGGCGCGAATTAGCGAAGTTCAAGACTTGAAAGATACCGAAGCAGAAGCCAGCACGGTCATGGCCTTTTTGATAGCGATTACCGAAGCCACTCATAATGTGGTGCTGCTGCATATCGTTCGTAGCCTTGCGCCTTTGCTTGAGCAAAATATTTTACAAAATTTTAAATTATTACGCCGCCGCCCCGAAGCGGAGGAGAAAGTAACTAAGCACCGAGCTAATATCGTGGATGCGATCGTTTCTGGTCAGCCAGAAAAAGCACGAGAAATGTCACACTCACATTTAGCTTATATCGAAGAAACATTGTTGGATTTGACCCGAGAAGAGTCTCGACGTGAACGTTCTCTCCGTCGCATCCAACAGGGTAATGAGCCGCAATAGCGGTCCATTGCGGTTCTAAATAAATCCAACCAACAGAAGGATAGATCGCCATGTCTGACATGAAGCATGACGTAGATGCACTGGAAACTCAGGAGTGGCTAGCTGCCCTGGAATCCGTTGTACGTGAAGAAGGCGTAGAGCGTGCGCAATTTTTACTAGAAGAAGTTCTAGAAAAAGCTCGTCTTGGTGGTGTTGATATGCCAACCGGTATCAACACTAATTACATCAATACGATCCCTGCAGCCCAAGAGCCCGCTTACCCTGGCGACACCACGATTGAAAAACGTATTCGTTCAATCATTCGTTGGAACGCGATCATGATTGTTCTTCGTGCTTCGAAGAAAGATCTTGATTTGGGTGGCCATATGGCTTCTTTCCAGTCTTCTGCCGCGTTTTATGAAACGTGCTTCAACCATTTCTTCCGTGCTCCTAACGAAAAAGATGGTGGTGACCTCGTTTATTATCAAGGTCATATTTCTCCAGGAATCTACGCGCGTGCCTTCGTTGAAGGTCGCCTGACTGCTGAACAATTGGACAACTTCCGTCAGGAAGTCGATGGCAAAGGTCTGCCTTCTTACCCACACCCGAAATTGATGCCTGAATTCTGGCAATTCCCGACCGTATCTATGGGTCTGGGTCCAATCGCCTCTATTTATCAAGCTCGTTTCCTTAAGTACCTAGATGGTCGTGGTCTTAAAGATACTTCTGAGCAACGCGTTTACGCTTTCCTTGGTGATGGTGAAATGGATGAGCCAGAATCACGCGGCGCAATCTCTTTTGCTGCTCGTGAAAAACTGGATAACCTATGTTTCCTTATCAACTGTAACTTGCAGCGTCTTGATGGCCCAGTGATGGGTAACGGCAAGATCATTCAAGAGCTAGAAGGCCTATTTAAAGGCGCTGGCTGGAATGTGGTTAAAGTGATTTGGGGTAACAACTGGGATGCACTATTAGCGAAAGACACCTCTGGTAAGTTACTGCAATTGATGAATGAAACCATCGATGGCGATTACCAAACGTTCAAAGCGAAAGACGGTGCTTACGTTCGTGAACACTTCTTTGGTAAATACCCAGAAACAGCGGCACTTGTTGCCGATATGACTGATGATGAGATTTTTGCTCTGAAACGTGGTGGTCATGAGCCATCAAAACTGTTCGCAGCGTTCAAGAATGCGCAAGAAACTAAAGGTCGTCCAACCGTTATCCTAGCGAAAACCGTTAAAGGTTATGGCATGGGTGAAGCGGCTGAAGGTAAAAACATTGCGCACCAAGTCAAGAAAATGGACATGACCCATGTTCTTGCGATGCGTAATCGTCTTGGTTTACAAGATCTTATCTCAGATGAAGCGATCAACGATTTACCTTACTTAACACTTGAAGAAGGTTCAAAAGAGTACGAGTACTTGCATGCGCGTCGTAAAGCCTTACATGGTTATACACCACAGCGTTTGCCTAACTTTACTCAGCCTTTAGTTATTCCTGAGTTAGAAGAATTCAAACCGCTACTTGAAGAGCAAAAGCGTGATATCTCTTCGACCATGGCGTTTGTACGTACGTTGAATATTCTTCTGAAAGACAAGAATATTGCCAAAAACATCGTACCGATCATTGCTGATGAAGCGCGTACCTTTGGTATGGAAGGTCTGTTCCGTCAAATCGGTATTTACAACCCGCATGGTCAGAACTACACCCCACAAGATCGTGATATCGTTTCTTACTACAAAGAAGCGACGTCAGGCCAGGTATTGCAAGAAGGCATCAACGAGCTAGGCGCAATGTCGTCATGGGTATCAGCGGCGACCTCTTACAGCACTAACGATCTACCGATGATCCCGTTCTATATTTACTACTCGATGTTTGGTTTCCAACGCGTTGGTGATATGGCATGGATGGCGGGCGACCAACAAGCTCGTGGCTTCCTATTGGGCGCAACGGCGGGTCGTACTACGCTAAATGGTGAAGGTCTACAGCATGAAGATGGCCACTCACACATCCTAGCGAGCACAGTACCAAACTGTATCTCTTATGACCCAACCTTCGCTTATGAAGTGGCGGTGATCATTCAAGACGGTATTCGTCGTATGTATGGTGACCAAGAGAACGTGTTCTACTACTTGACGCTAATGAACGAAAACTACGCAATGCCAGCAATGCCTGAAGGCGCTGAAGAAGGCATCCGTAAAGGTATCTACAAGCTAGAAACCTACACAGGTTCAAAAGCGAAAGTTCAGTTGATGAGCTCTGGCACGATCATGAATGAAGTGCGCAAAGCCGCGCAAATTCTGAGTGATGATTATGGCGTTGCTTCGGATGTTTACTCGGTGACTTCATTTAACGAATTAGCTCGTGATGGTCAAGCGTGTGAGCGTGATGCAATGCTTCATCCTGAAGCGGAAGCGAAAGTACCTTATATCGCACAAGTGATGGGTACAGAGCCTGCGATTGCTGCGACTGACTACATGAAAAACTATGCGGAGCAAGTACGTGCTTACGTACCAGCAGAGTCTTATAAAGTATTAGGTACAGATGGCTTTGGTCGTTCAGACAGCCGTGAAAACCTTCGCCGTCACTTTGAAGTGAATGCAGGTTATGTTGTGGTTGCAGCACTAAGCGAACTGGCCAAACGTGGTGAAGTTGAGAAATCGGTAGTGGTTGAAGCTATCAAGAAATTTGATATCGACACCGAAAAAACTAACCCGCTATACGCTTAATTGAAGGTAGGAAAGAATAATGGCAATCGAAATTAATGTACCGGATATCGGTGCCGATGAGGTTGAAGTTACTGAGATTCTTGTCAGCGTTGGCGACAAGGTTGAAGAAGATCAATCGCTTCTCACTGTTGAAGGTGATAAAGCCTCAATGGAAGTTCCTGCATCTCAAGCAGGTATTGTTAAAGAGATCAAAGTGACTGTCGGCGACAAAGTAACGACCGGCTCTTTGATCATGGTGTTTGAAGCTGAAGGTGCCGCTGCAGCGGCTCCTGTGGCTGAGGCTCCTGTTGCTGCTGCGGCCGCCGCTCCTGCCGCTACTGAACTGAAAGAAGTTCAAGTACCGGATATTGGTGGCGATGAAGTTGAGGTGACTGATATCATGGTTGCCATCGGCGACGTGGTAACAGAAGAGCAATCGTTGATCACCGTTGAAGGCGATAAAGCCTCAATGGAAGTACCCGCGCCTTTCGCTGGTACAGTGAAAGAAATCAAAATTGCCTCTGGTGACAAAGTGACCACGGGTTCTTTGATCATGGTCTTTGAAGTAGCTGGTTCTGGTACTTCGGCTCCAGCGCTTGTTGCTCAAGCTAGCGCTCCAGCAGCTCCGGCTGCAGCAGCAGATAAAGACGTTCAAGTGCCAGATATCGGTGGCGATGAAGTTGAAGTGACCGAAATCATGGTTGCGGTTGGCGACATGGTTGAAGAAGAGCAATCGTTGATCACCGTTGAAGGCGATAAAGCCTCGATGGAAGTTCCTGCACCTTTTGCTGGTAAAGTGAAAGCGATTAAAGTCGCTGCGGGTGACAAAGTTTCTACTGGCTCACTGATCATGGTGTTTGAAGTGGCTGGCGCAGCTCCTGCGCAAGTGGCGGTTGCTGCTCCTGTGCAAGCTTCAGCACCAAGCGCTGCCGCTGCTGCACCAGTAGCACAAGCGAGTGCTGCTACGACAGCTGATTTCCAAGAGAATCATGAATACGCTCATGCCTCTCCAGTGGTTCGTCGTCTCGCTCGTGAGTTCGGTGTTAACCTGTCTAAAGTGAAAGGATCTGGTCGTAAGAGCCGCATCTTAAAAGAAGACGTACAAAACTACGTTAAAGAAGCGCTAAAGCGTCTTGAATCTGGATCAGCGGCGGTCGCTTCTGGTAAAGGTGATGGCGCGGCACTTGGTCTGCTTCCTTGGCCAAAAGTGGACTTTAGCAAGTTTGGTGAAACTGAAGTTCAACCACTTTCTCGCATTAAGAAGATCTCTGGTGCTAACTTGCACCGTAACTGGGTAATGATCCCACACGTTACCCAATGGGATAACGCGGACATCACTGAGTTAGAGAATTTCCGTAAAGAGCAAAACGCTATCGAAGCGAAGAAAGACACTGGCATGAAGATCACCCCACTGGTGTTCATCATGAAAGCGGTCGCTAAAGCGCTAGAAGCCTTCCCTGCATTTAACTCTTCATTGTCTGAAGATGGCGAAAGCTTGATTCTCAAGAAGTACGTTAACGTGGGTATTGCGGTAGATACCCCGAATGGTCTAGTGGTACCTGTATTTAAAGATGTTAATAAAAAAGGCATCTACGAGCTTTCAGCTGAGCTGGCTGAAGTCTCGAAAAAAGCGCGTGCCGGTAAACTGACCGCTGCTGATATGCAAGGTGGCTGCTTTACTATCTCTAGCCTAGGTGGTATTGGTGGTACGGCATTTACGCCGATCGTCAATGCACCAGAAGTGGGTATTCTTGGTGTATCTAAGTCGGAAATTAAGCCAGTGTGGAACGGTAAAGAATTTGCTCCACGCTTACAGCTTCCATTGTCACTGTCTTACGATCACCGAGTGATCGACGGTGCAGAAGGTGCACGCTTTATTACGTACTTGAATGGCTGCCTAAGCGATATTCGTCGTTTAGTATTATAAGCAGTTAGCGAGTGAAGGCGGCTTTTCAGCCGCCTTGATTCAACTATTATCTTGTAATTGGCTGATATAGTGTTTTTTATTCAGCGAATTGTCGTCTAGCTCACAGGCTAAATGGATTTACTTTTCACACCATTAACATCTCTGTAAACTGTTGCGGTCTGAAAAATAATCGTTTTAAACCATTATGTTTGATTAAATTCTTTATTATCAAGCAAGATAGAACCCTCCACTCAGCCTGTTAGGGATATTGACTATAAGAGGTCGAAATGAGCAAAGAAATTAAAGCCCAAGTTGTTGTACTGGGCGCAGGTCCTGCCGGTTACTCCGCGGCTTTCCGTTGTGCGGATTTAGGTCTTGAAACCGTACTCGTTGAACGTTATAGCACCCTTGGTGGTGTTTGTTTGAATGTCGGCTGTATCCCATCAAAAGCGCTACTCCACGTTGCTAAAGTGATTGAAGAAGCGAAAGCGCTCGCTGATCACGGCATTGTATTCGGTGAACCACAAACCGATATTGATAAAGTTCGTTTATGGAAAGAAAAAGTCATTAACCAGCTAACGGGCGGTCTTGGCGGTATGGCTAAGATGCGTAAAGTAACCGTGGTGAATGGCTTTGGTAAATTTACCGGTCCGAATACGCTTGAAGTCGATGGTGAAGAAGGTAAGACACTGGTTAACTTCGATAATGCGATCGTAGCTGCCGGATCTCGTCCAATTAAATTGCCGTTTATTCCTCATGAAGATCCTCGCATTTGGGATTCAACCGATGCACTAGAGCTAAGAGAAGTTCCAGGGAAACTGCTTATTATGGGCGGTGGTATCATCGGTCTTGAGATGGCAACGGTTTACCACTCTCTCGGTTCTAAGATCGACGTTGTTGAGATGTTCGATCAAGTGATTCCTGCGGCAGATAAAGATGTTGTGAAGGTGTACACCAAACGCATTCAGAACAAATTTAACTTGATGCTCGAAACCAAAGTGACCGCTGTAGAAGCCAAAGAAGATGGTATCTACGTGTCAATGGAAGGTAAGAAAGCACCAGCAGAAGCTGAACGTTATGATGCGGTCTTAGTTGCTATCGGTCGTGTGCCAAATGGTAAACTGATGGACGCTGAAAAAGCGGGCATTGAAGTTGATGAGCGTGGCTTTATCCATGTCGATAAGCAAATGCGTACCAATGTGCCACATATTTTTGCGATTGGTGACATTGTCGGTCAGCCAATGTTGGCACACAAAGGTGTCCATGAAGGTCACGTTGCCGCTGAAGTGATCTCTGGTAAGAAACACTACTTTGATCCAAAAGTGATTCCATCCATCGCGTATACCGAGCCAGAAGTTGCTTGGGTTGGTAAGACTGAGAAAGAAGCGAAAGCGGAAGGTCTTAACTACGAAGTCGCTACTTTCCCATGGGCTGCCTCAGGTCGTGCTATTGCTTCTGATTGTGCAGACGGTATGACTAAGCTTATCTTTGATAAAGAGACTCATCGTGTGATTGGTGGTGCGATTGTCGGTACCAATGGTGGTGAACTGCTTGGTGAAATTGGTTTAGCGATTGAAATGGGTTGTGATGCAGAAGATATCGCGCTCACGATTCACGCTCACCCAACGTTGCATGAATCAGTTGGTCTTGCTGCAGAAGTGTTTGAAGGGACAATTACTGACCTGCCAAACGCGAAAGCCAAAAAGAAAAAGTAATTGATCGTTTTTGAATAATAAAAGCCGCTGAATGATTCAGCGGCTTTTTGCTATCTCTTGAAGTTAACGGGATTCGATCCTCCCGTTATTCAAGATACAGCTGACTAGATAGCTACTGCGCGATCGCCTTGATAGATACAGAGCATATTTAAATAGTTATTAACCAGTTTCTGCATATCGGCCTCATCACGCGCTCGATTGGCTTGAACGAATAGCGAGTAGCAGATGCCGTGAAACAGGGTAGCAAGATCTTCAGGGTTATGTTTGCTACATACTTCTGAGCGCTCAATCGCTTTTGAAAAGACATTTTTCACTAGCAGTTGATTGGTACGATTACTCGACATAAAGAGTGGCCATACTTCATCACGCGTAGAGGCGCTCCACTCAAACCACACTTTTAACCAGTGACAATCGTCGATAGCCAAACTCACCATACCCGACGCGATATTGTGCATATTTTGCTTTGCATGCAAATCGAGATCGATATGGTCAGTTAAGAAATTAGAGAACTCACGCACCACAAAAGTGAGAACGTCATCGACGAGATCTTCACGGGTCGGGAAGTAATTGAATACTGTGGCTACTGAGACCTGAGCAATCTCAGCAATGTCAGCATGGCCGCCACGACCAATACCTCGTTTCGCGAAGACTTCTAGCGCGATTTCCATGAGTTGCTGTTTACGTTTTTGTGGAGATAGCCTTGTTCTAGGGCGTTTCTCAATAGATGCGTCCATAGTTGTTTTCCTTGCCAATTGACTGAGTTGTTGCGTATTTAGTTACGCTAATGATTTTTTTATAATTTGTTTAAAAAACCGTATGAGTGTAATGGTGCATATGTTTCAGGTCAATACGTTGTGGGTAAAAAGTGCGCTTTGTTATGAAATGACTTGTCATTCAATGAGTTTTATTGATGGTTTAGCGAATGATGTTGATCATTCTGATATTAATAGGCGAGGGAAAACAGAGCGTTAAAGAGGATAGGTGTTTTAGTCGGGTAATTATGCGCAGTAAGGTGGTGAAAGGTTAACACCCCGCGTCGGCGATGTTATTATACCTACCGAACCAACCTGCGATAGGCTGCACACTGGTGTCGAATGTCGCTCTAACCCATGAGATAGGTATGAAACATACAGTAGAAGTGATGATTTCTGAGCACGATGTTCAGCAACGCATTCGTGAATTAGGTAAACAGATTACTGAGCATTACCAAGAGAGTGAAGATTTAGTCTTGGTTGGATTATTGCGTGGCTCATTTGTGTTTATGGCCGACTTAGCTCGTGCGATTGATAAAATTCATCACGTCGATTTTATGACAGCATCAAGTTACGGCAATAGCATGCAAAGTTCGCGTGATGTACGAATTTTGAAAGATCTGGATGATGACATCAAAGGTAAAGACGTTTTACTGGTTGAAGATATTATCGATACTGGCAATACCCTAACTAAGGTCAAGGAGTTTTTAGCGCTGCGTGAGCCTAACTCTATCAACATTTGTACTTTATTGGATAAACCGTCACGCCGTGAAGTTCACGTCGATGTTCAATGGGTCGGTTTTGAAATTCCTGATGAATTTGTGGTCGGTGTCGGTATTGATTATGCACAGAAGTACCGTCATTTGCCTTACATTGGTAAAGTTGTACCGCAAGAGTAATATCAATCTTCACCTAAAAGTATGCCCACTATCATGTGGGCATTACCTCATCGCTTAAAGCGCATCCTTGCTATTATTTAACGACACAATAGCTGATGTTGTGGATTAAGGATCTTCTCCATCGCTTTATGATAGCTTCCGTCAACCAGTTCTTGAGAATCGCAGCGTAGACCTAAATACTCAAGCTTTCCATCTTCAATGCCATAGACCATACCATGCAGCTCAACGTCTTGACCACGTAACCAAGCGGTTTGCATGATGGTGGAGTTACCTAGGTTGTAGACTTGCTCTGCCACGTTAATTTCTGCCAGTTTGTCTGAGCGATCTTTCTCTGGCATCTGCTCTAAATAGTGGCGATGCTTAAAGTACAAATCGCGAATATGCAGCAGCCAGTTATTGATTAGGCCCAATTGAGGATTATCGATCGCTGCCGTCACACCGCCACAGCCGTAATGACCACAGACAATAATGTGCTTCACTTTTAGTACATCGACCGCATATTGCACCACCGACAGACAGTTAAGATCAGTATGAATCACTTGATTGGCGACATTACGATGAACAAACAGTTCTCCGGAGTACAATCCAGTTAAGCGTTCTGCTGGGACACGGCTATCCGAGCAACCAATCCATAAAAAATCGGGGTTCTGTCCTTTGGCTAACTTTGCGAAGTATTCTGGCCGTTCGGATTTGATTGACTCTGACCAACGAGAGTTATTTTCAAAAAGCTGTTTAAGTACTGGCATCTTCGTTCCCTTTATTAACTGAGCCAACTATACACAATGTGCTTACACGATTCTCTGATAAATTAGCAGATAGATTACTCATCTGAGCAGTTTATCATAGTGGTTTTTATGCAAAATAATCTTGTTCTCTACGGCTTATTTGAGGCAATGGTAGTGATGGGGGGATATTTTATTATTTCCTAATGTAAGGGGTTGAAAAAACGTCATCTCGCCAGCACATCTAGAGATGTTGTTATCGTCATAGCCTAGAGTCTGTAATTAATATGTATGCATTAGAAATTGATCAGTTGCGTAAAACCTATCAAGGTGGGTTTGAAGCATTGAAAGGCATTAGTTTAACGGTAAAAAAAGGCGATTTTTACGCGTTACTCGGGCCAAATGGGGCAGGTAAATCGACTACTATCGGTATTATTTCTTCTCTGGTGAATAAAACCTCAGGCCAAGTTAACGTATTTGGATATGATATCGATACTCATCTTGAACAGGCTAAGCAGTATTTGGGGCTGGTCCCGCAGGAGTTTAACTTTAACCCTTTTGAAACCGTAGAGCAGATTGTTATTCAGCAAGCGGGCTATTACGGCGTGCCGAAGAGCTTAGCGAAAGAGCGAGCGAAAACGTATCTCAGCCAACTGGATTTATGGGATAAGCGCAAAGAGCGTGCTCGTAATCTCTCCGGCGGCATGAAACGGCGTTTAATGATTGCTCGAGCTTTGATGCATCAGCCACAACTGCTGATTTTAGATGAGCCAACCGCGGGGGTTGATATTGAGCTGCGTCGCTCGATGTGGGAGTTTTTAAAAAAAATTAATCAGCAGGGCATTACCATTATTCTGACTACTCACTATCTGGAAGAAGCGGAAATGCTCTGTCGTAATATTGGTATTATTCATCGTGGTGAGTTGATTGAAAACACCACCATGAAGGCACTGTTGGGTAAACTGAGTGTCGAGACGTTTATTCTCGATATCGATGATGAGCAGAAAGTGCAACCGTTATCCCAAGTGATCTCTCAGCGCATGGTTGATGGATCTTTAGAAATTGAACTCGATAAAAGCCAAGGCTTAAATGCCGTTTTTCAACAGTTAACTCAACAAGGCGTTAGCGTACGTTCAATGCGTAATAAGGCCAACCGCCTAGAAGAGTTGTTTGTCACGATAGTGCGTGATTCCAATCAAGGGGATAACTAATGTACGCGATTTATTGGACGGCTTTTTGTAGTCTACTGCGCAAAGAAATTACCCGTTTCACTCGTATTTGGGTGCAAACGCTGGTGCCTCCCGTGATTACCATGAGCCTGTATTTTGTGATTTTCGGTAACTTGATCGGTTCACGCATTGGTCAGATGAATGGCTTTAGCTATATGGAATATATTGTTCCTGGTCTTATCATGATGTCGGTGATCACCAACTCGTATTCTAATGTGGCTTCGTCATTTTTTAGTGCTAAGTTTCAAAAGAATATTGAAGAGTTATTGGTGGCGCCAGTACCGAACTACGTGATCATTGCCGGTTACGTCATGGGGGGAGTGGTACGCGGTCTGTTGGTTGGTGCATTAGTGACCTTTGTTTCATTGTTTTTTGTGAATTTACAAATCGAACATTGGGGTATTATCTGCGCAACGGTTTTTCTGACATCGATAGTGTTTTCTTTAGGTGGACTAATTAACGCAGTTTTTGCTCGAACCTTTGATGATATTTCGATCATCCCGACATTTATTCTTACGCCATTGACGTATTTGGGCGGTGTTTTTTATTCAATCAGCTTATTACCGGACTTTTGGCAAGCGGTATCGAAAATTAACCCAATCGTCTATATGGTTAATGCATTCCGTTATGGTTTCTTAGGCGTTTCGGATGTTAATGTGGTGACTTCATTTAGCGTATTGGCGGTATTTATTATCGTCCTTTATTCGATTGCTCATTACTTAGTGAGTAAAGGTAAAGGATTACGCAGTTAATCACTATTATCGATGGGTATTGTCGATGGTTATCACCGATAGGTAAGCCACGAATAAAAAGGTCAACCCTTAGGAGGTTGACCTTTTTATTTAGAGAATCGCGCTCAATATACCGAGGGCAAAGGGTTACTCTTCTTCACTGCTACTTTTAGTATCAGCATTAAGTTCAACCACTTGATTGTCGATAAGTCTCACTTTACCTAAAAAAGCCGCCATTAAAATGACTGCTTGTTTACTCTCTGCACTGATCGGTAATAGGGTTTGCGCATCGCGAATAAACAGATTATCAGGCTCAATATCGGCCGCTCGTAATTGGTCAATTGCATCTTCAATGATCGAGGGATAATCATCTCGACCACCGCGGATGGTGCTGCTTATCCAACGCATCGTGCGGGCGAGTACGGGAGCTCGTTGACGCTCATCAATGGTTAATAAGTTATTGCGCGAACTCATCGCTAAACCATCCATTTCACGTACGGTAGCGACACCGACGATCTCAATGTCTAGACATAAGTCTTGAACCATTTGTCGAATGACGGCTAACTGCTGATAATCTTTTTCGCCAAAACAGGCGATGTTAGGCTGAACAATATTAAACAGCTTATTAACGACCGTCGCGACACCACGAAAGTGACCTGGACGGGACGCTCCTTCCAGCATCTGGGAAAGCCCTGGGACTTCAACAAAGGTTTGTTTATCCAGTCCATTGGGATAAATCGTCTCGGCAGTCGGAGTAAAGACCAACTCAACGCCTTCACTATTCAACTTACTAAGATCGTCATCTAAAGTGCGTGGGTAGTTATTGAGATCGTCGGCACGTTCGAACTGCATTGGGTTGACAAAAATACTAACCACGACAACATCAGCCAATTCACGGGCTTTACGAACTAAGGTCAAATGACCTTCGTGTAAATTGCCCATGGTTGGCACAAAAGCCACTTGGCGACCATCACGCTTATACTGTTTTATCTGCTCGCGAAGAGCTGAAATATCAGCAAAAGTCTGCATGGATTACTCCTTCAGGCAATAGTATGTGCATCATCAGGAAACGCGCCGCTTAACACATCAGCCATATATTTGGCGACCGCTTGGCGCATATCTCCTGTCTCTGCGAGGAAATTTTTGGAAAATTTTGGCATATAATTGGCCGAGATACCGAACATATCGTGCATCACTAAGATCTGTCCATCGGTGCTATTACCAGCACCAATGCCAATCACCGGAACGTCAAGTAACTCGGTGATTCTTTTTGCTAAGGCCGCTGGTACACACTCTAATAAAATAATTTGTGCTCCAGCTTCTTGTAGAGCGATCGCATCTTTCACCATACGATCGGCTTTGTCTTGTTCTCGACCTTGTACTTTATAACCACCAAAAATATTGACTGATTGAGGGGTAAGCCCTAAATGAGCGCAGACTGGAACGGCGCGTTCAGTGAGCATTTTGACCGTCTCAACCAACCAGTCGCCGCCTTCAATCTTGACCATATTGGCTCCAGCACGCATCAGCTGAGCGGCGTTCTCACACGCTTGCTCAGGTGTAGCGTAACTCATGAAGGGCATGTCTGCCATCAGTAGACAATTTGGACTCCCGGCTCTCACACAGCGCGTGTGATAAGCAATATCGGCAATAGTCACTGGCAGCGTATCATTTTGCCCTTGCAGTACCATACCTAGAGAGTCACCGACCAGTAACACTGGCATTTCTTGGCTTTCAAATAATTGAGCAAAGCTCGCATCGTAGGCGGTTACCGTTGGAAATTTACGGCCCTGCTGTTTCCAGTTTATCAGGTCGTTAATGGTTATTTTTTTCATAGGATGTCCTTATACTCAGGTTGGCGAGTGCCAAATACTAAGTCCATTACGATCAACCTCTGAGAGTAGATCGCTCAGCTTAGTTCCATCAGGGAGAGATAAATCAGGGGCTATTTCATCTAGGGGGTAAAGTACGAATTCACGCACTTTCATACCGTAGTGAGGTACCGTTAAGCGTGGTGAATCGATGATCTCATCGCCATAGAGAAGGATATCTAAATCGAGCGTTCTTGGCCCCCAGCGTTCAGCTTTACGCTCACGTCCTTGCTCTTGTTCGATAGCTTGAGTGCAATCTAGCAGAGCTAATGGACTGAGCTGAGTATCAATTACGACAACAGCATTGATGTATTCTGGCTGATCTTGGGGCCCCATTGGCGTACTACTGTACAGCGATGAGGCAGCAATAAACTGTGATTTCGGCAACTGTTTGAGTGCCTCAATCGCTTGTTTGGCTTGTAATATGGGCTTTGCTAAATTACTGCCTACCGCAATATAAGCGATGGTCATAGCGCTGTTTTTCCCTTAGGTTTGCGCTTACGAGTGGACGGTTTACGTCGACGAGTACTCGGGCCGTCACTATCCGCACTGTCTAAGTCGTTGACCATGGCTTGGCGCATATTACGACCCGCATTTTGGAATGTTTGCCACCATTTCGCGAGTTTTTGCACGTCGCCGCCTTCAATCTCACCACGCATTTCAAGGAAATCAAATCCAGCGCGGAACTTATTGAGCTCTAATAAGCGGAAGGCGCGTTTGCCGTTACGACGAGGTAAACGCAACTGCATCTGCCAAATTTCTCGAATGGTCGTGGTATGGCGACGTGGAATCGCAATCGACTTAACGACTTGGTCGAGAATATCGTTGCTTGCTTCCATCACCGCATCGTAAAAATTAAGCGCTTTGGATGCCATTAATTGTTCAGCGATCGTGACCATTGGATACCAAAGAAACGCGGCAAACATAAAGGCCGGATTGATGCGTTTACCTTCTTCGATACGTAAATCAGTAGAGTCAAGCACCAAATCAAGCATCTGCTCGGTTTGTGATGAGTAATCTTCCGTAAAGTATTCAGCAACCTGCGGGAATAACTGTTGGAACAGGTTGTACTCACGCATCAAATGATAGGTCTCTAAACCATGACCACTTTGCAGCATTTTCAGCGATTCTTCGTACAAGCGTGCCGAAGGGATTTCTTTTAATAGTGGAGCCAGCGTTTCAATCGGGGCGGCGGTATCTTCTTCGATATCAAAATCCAATTTAACGGCGAAACGAATCGCGCGCAGCATGCGCACCGGATCTTCACGATAGCGAGTTTGTGGATCGCCGATTAAGCGGATCAACTTATCATCGAGATCTTCAATACCACCAGCATAATCATGAATACTATAGTCAGCAATGTTGTAGTACATCGCATTGACCGTGAAATCACGGCGTTCAGCATCTTCATCGATGGTGCCATACACGTTATCACGCAACAGCATGCCCGCTTCTGACTGCGCTGCGATGTGTTGATTGATCTCTTGATGATGACCGCGGAAAGTGGCGACTTCAATCACGTCACGACCAAACATGATGTGTGCTAAACGAAAGCGGCGGCCAATCAGGCGACAGTTACGAAATAGCTGACGGATCTGCTCTGGGGTCGCATTGGTGGCAATATCAAAATCTTTTGGAGTATGGTTAAGCAATAAATCACGCACACCACCTCCAACTAAATAAGCATCGAATCCCGCACCGTGTAAGCAGTACAAGACTTTTAAAGCATTTTCGCTAATCAACTGCCGAGAGATATTATGCTCTTGGCGAGTGATTACGTTGAGCGCAAGCTCTGGGTATACGCGAGGTTCGCGTGTTTCTAATTCATTATTATTCATGTGCATCTGACAATGATTGGTGTTGGCTATTCAAGCGTTGTGGTGCACCTGTTGTGGCTTAAATGGGCCGAATTGCGGCTAATAATAGCGTAGATAGCGCCGTTTGAGAATCACGGTGTGATCTTTGTCGCTTCAGGGAGCTGCGCGACTTGCCAATGTTGACTCCCCCAATGAATGATTTCGTCGAGCTGAGCATCGATAACTTCGTCCGGTATTGCAAAGCCTAAAAACTGCATCGCGCGAATCAACGTCGGTTTGGGATGTTCAATATCAATCGCTGGGGCGTGATTTTGTTTAGAGAGTTTATTCCCGTTACCATCCATCGCCAATGGTAAATGTAAGTAGTGAATCGGCTTTTGTTGTAAAGTGTGATACAGGCTAATTTGTCGCCCGGTTGGCTCAATCAAATCGGCACCACGGACCACTTCAGTGACGTCTTGTGCGATATCATCAATGACCACGGCGAGATTATAAGCAAATAAGCCATCACGACGTTTGATGATAAAATCTTCTTCCGCTAATGGCTTAGGAATCGTGATGTTACCTTGTTTTAGATCGGTAAATTGATAAGTCGGATAGTCCATGCGTAGACGAATCGCACAAGGCTGGCGCGGATTGAGGAATACCCCTCGACAAGTGCCAGTATAAAATCCACCGCTTTGCTTGATCTGTTGGCGAGTGCATTGGCAGCGATAAGCTTGCCCTGACTTAAGCCAAGCATCGATTTGGTCTTGATAGAGAGTGTGCCGCTGGCTTTGATAAACCACTTCACCATCCCATGTTAAGCCATAGGCTTCCAGTGTTTGTAAGATCGATTGTGCCGCGCCGGGCATTTCTCGTGGCGGGTCGAGATCTTCTATGCGCACCAGCCATTTCCCTTGCTGACTTTTGGCTTGAAAATAACTGCCCAACGCGGCAATCAGCGAACCAAAATGCAGTGGACCAGAAGGTGAGGGAGCAAAGCGACCGATGTAATTCATAGTGATAACAGTTAAATGTAGTAAAAAATACAGTCCGTTGAGTCGGAAATAGCTGCGGCAGAGTAACCGCGCTAGCTTGCAATAGTAAGCAAATCACCGCCAATAAAAAAGGAGCATGGTGCTCCTTTTTTATCATCAATCAGCGTTGCGACTGTGGTTAGCCCATCATCTGCTTTTCTTTGATTTCTGCCAGTGTCTTACAATCGATACACAAGTCTGCCGTTGGACGAGCTTCTAAACGGCGAATACCGATTTCAACACCGCAAGATTCACAGAAGCCGAAATCGTCTTCTTTGATCTTATCGAGCGTCTTTTCAATTTTTTTGATCAAGCGACGTTCACGATCACGGTTACGCAGTTCTAGGCTGAATTCTTCTTCCTGAGACGCGCGATCCACGGGATCGGGAAAGTTTGCTGCTTCATCCTGCATATGGTGAACGGTGCGACTGACTTCTTCCCTAAGCTGGTTACGCCAAGCTTCTAAAATTTTAGTAAAATGAGCGATCTGATCCGGCGACATATACTCTTCACCGGGTTTGGTCTGATACGGCTCAACACCTGCAATGGCTAGGGTGCCTAGCGTTTTCTTTTTGGATTCTGGCATACAGCATCTCCTACTAACACCTAGTCAACTGCGAGAGCAGTTAATTTGAGGCGGGTATCTATAGCAAAAAGAAGGGGCCGAGGCAAATACTCAATCGTAAACTTATCGTCAATGTGAAGGTGTCATCATTTTTTACTGTGAAGGCACAAACTCGATTGGCGATACTAATTGGATTTCTCGTGGTGAAAGTTGCGCTTTATAGCACAGTACTTCGACACCGGCTTCTTGAGCCATGGTTAACAATTGTGAATAGTTCGCGTCAATATGGTGAGCGATAGAGACTTTTTCAATCCCTGAATGCAAAACAGTGAATAAAAGTACAGCTCTACTCCCATTTTTGGCCATTTCGGTCAGTTCACGTAAGTGTTTTTGTCCTCGTAAGGTTACCGCGTCTGGGAAATAACCTTGACCGACAGATGGCTTTCCTACGTGATGATTGAGAGAAGGATCATCAAGTAAGGTGACACTTTTCACTTCTACATAACAGTTTGGCAAATCTGGACCACTAAGCAAGAGATCAATTCGGCTATTTTCTTGGCCATATTTTACTTCGCTCTGTCGCTGAGGGTAGCCTTGTAGCTCCTTAATCGTCCCATTTTCAATCGCTTCCAATGCCAATTGATTGGCTCGTAAGGTATTCACCACAATCTGTTGAGAGGAGAGGGTTTCGGTGAGTTCCCAACTGTGTGGATATTTACGCTTAGGATTGTCGGAGGTGGAATACCATACTCGGCTACCGGGTTGAGCACAGCCGATCATTGCTCCTGTGTTGGCACAGTGAATAGCCATGATTGAGCCATCGTCTAATTGGACATCGGCTAAAAAACGTTTGTAGCGTTTAATTAAGATGGCGCTGTGTAGCTCAGGGATAAATTGCATCCGATAACCAGTTTGATAAGGGAAAGGCTTATTTTATACGTTAAAAACAATCTAAAGGCACGTTGAGTGATTCGGATTGACCATCAATCATGCTTATCGCGTCTGGCTTTTTACTGTTTGTAAAAGGTTTACTTTCGGGACACAACATAATGTACTGAAAGTAAGTTAGTTGGGTTTCACTACTGTTTTTATGTACAATACTGCGTTGCTTTTTGAGAAGGACGCTATTTTGTCAGCTTTACCTATCGATGCGGTTATTCCTGAATTACTTCGTGCTATCCAACAGCAAAATCAAGTGATCCTTAAAGCGCCTCCAGGAGCAGGGAAATCGACCCGTTTTCCGTTACAACTTTTGCAGGCTAATCTGATCGACGGCAAGATTATTATGCTGGAGCCGCGTAGGCTAGCCGCGCGTAATATTGCCTATTATTTAGCACAGCAATTGGGTGAGTCGGTTGGCCAAACGGTGGGTTATCGAGTGCGTGGTGAGAATCAGGTTAGTGCACAGACTCGCTTAGAAGTCGTCACTGAAGGGATCATGACGCGGATGATTCAGCACGATCCAGAGTTAAGTGGTGTCGATTTAGTGATCTTTGATGAATTTCACGAACGCAGTCTCCACGCGGATACCGCCTTAGCGTTCAGTTTGGAAGTGCAAATGGCATTGCGTGATGACTTGAAAATTGTTGTTATGTCAGCAACTTTAGACAGCTCTGCATTACAAACGCTATTGCCTCGCGCTGGTTACCTTGAATCACAAGGACGCAGTTATCCCGTCACTGTTGACTATCGTCCGCTATCGTCCAATCAAACTTGGCAGGCGGTGATGGAGCAGCAGATCCGTGGCTTACTCACCCAGCACAGCGGATCGTTACTGGCATTTTTACCCAGTGCGGCCAGTATTGCTCAGTTACAACAGCGGCTCAGCGACTTGCCTAGCGAGATTAGCGTGCATGGCTTATTTGGTCAGATGCCTTTTGAGCAGCAACAACAAGCGCTGCTTCCTGCCAAGAGTGGTCAACGTAAAGTGGTATTAGCGACCAATATTGCCGAGACCTCATTAACCATTGAGGGCATTCGCTTAGTGGTTGATTCTGGGCTTGAGCGGCGAGCTCGTTTTGATTTGAAAACGGGTATTACTCGCCTAGAACAGGTCAGAATTAGTCAGTCTTCGGCTCAGCAAAGAGCCGGGCGTGCGGGGCGTTTAGAGCCTGGTTTATGCGTGCGACTGTACAGTGAAGCGCAGTTGAAGCAGCAGCCATCCACACCACCACCAGAAATTTCACACAGTGATTTAGCCTCGCTGGCTTTAGAACTTGCCCAATGGGGAGCGCAATCAGCCAGTGATTTATTATGGTTGGATGTGCCTCCTCCATCGGCGCTTGAGCAAGCTCAAGCGTTGTTGGCTGATTTACAATTACTGGATACGCGGGGGCAACTGACTAGCGCGGGAAAACAAGCCCATCAATTAGGTGTTGAACCTAGACTAGCAGCCATGCTCATTTGGGCGGCAACTCAAAGCCCCGCTTATTTATCGACGGCTGTGGCATTAACGGCCTTATTGGAGGAGCCTGAACGGCAAGTATTGGATATTCAGCACAGTCTGCATCGTTGGCAGCAGCGGTTACACCGCCAATCTTCCCGATTGGATCAGCGAGCGAGCTCATTAGCGAGTCTATTAAGCACTCGTTTTTGTCTTTCAGATGTGGATGAACGATTGCTGGCCAGTGTTGCCTATTTTGCGTTTCCTGATCGTTTAGCCCAGCAACGGGGGCGTCATGGGCAATATGTTTTAGCTAATGGTCATGGTGCCTTTACCTTTGATGATCATCCTCTTGCCAGTAGTCAATATTTGCTTGCGCTGGATTTGTTGCGTGGCCAGCAGCAAGCAAGTCAAATTTTTACGGCTCTGCAGGTTGATATTCAATCATTAATTACCGATCACTGTGAGCGTCTTATCGAGCAGGAGTGGGTTGATTGGGATGATAAATCCCAGCGCTTTGTTGCGGAAAAGCAACAGAGATTCGGTAAGTTACTGATTGCTCGGCAAGTGCTTCCTGCCCCTGAATCTGAAAAAATCACCGAGGCTTTACTTAATTTTGTCCAGCGCCAAGGGCTTTCGGTATTACATTGGGATAGTGCTAGCCAAGAATGGCTTGCGCGGGTGCGCTGCGCTTGCCAATGGCTGCCGGAAGAGGCATGGCCTGATATGAGCGATGAAGGGTTATTGAATCATCTGGCAGATTGGTTAGCGCCTTATCTCATCGGTATTCGTTCTGGAAAGGCTTTGCAGCAAGTGCCGATTATTGAAGCTCTGAATGCCTATTTAGCTTGGCCATTGAATCAGCAATTAGACGAATGGTTACCCACTCATCATCTTTTGCCAACGGGTACACGAAAAAAAATTCGTTATCAAGTTGGGTATGATCCGGTGTTGTCGGTGAGAATGCAGGAAGTCTTTGGTGAAAAAAGCTCGCCGTGGATAGCGAAAGGACGGATAGCCGTGGTAATGGAGTTGTTATCCCCCGCACAACGCCCCCTGCAGATCACCCGTGATTTAGCCAGTTTTTGGCAGGGCGCTTACCGCGATGTACAAAAAGAGATGAAAGGGCGATACCCAAAACATATTTGGCCGGATGATCCGGCTAACCACAGTGCGACGACAAAAACGAAACGACATCTAAACTCATGACCAATAAAAAAACTCCGCTTAAACGGCCAGCTTCGAAAAAAGTCGAGCCTACCAATAAAGCATCGAAAAAAACGGCTGCCAAAAGCCATTCTTCTTCAATGGCTCAACGGGCAACCTCTCCTTGGTGGCGACGATTGTGGGGTGTCGCTTGGAAGTGTGCACTCGCTTTATTGGCCGTGTTACTGTTTGCTGGGCTGTATCTAGATAGTGTGGTCAAACAGCGCTTTGAAGGCCAATTGTTTGATTTGCCTACCGTGATGTATGCCCGAGTATTGACTCTGCAACCGGGCGATAGCATTACCTTAGCCGAGGTGCGTAATGAATTGGATATCTTAAATTATCGCAAAGTGAGTCAACCTCGTTTGGCTGGTGAGTATTCGTCTTCGGCGACGCGTATTGAGTTAATTCGTCGTCCCTTTGAATTCGCTGATGGACCAGAGGCGGATCGGCACGTGATGCTGACGTTTGATCAAAACGGTTTACAACAGATCCAATCTTTAGAAGCGCGCCAAGGTCAGCTCGGTTTTTTTCGTTTAGATCCGAAAATGCTCGGCATGTTAGAACGTAATGCGTTAGAGCAACGTTTATTCCTACGTCGTGAACAGTTTCCCGAAGTGATGGTTGATGCCTTGCTTGCCACGGAGGATCGCTATTTTTATCAGCATGACGGTATCTCTCCGTGGTCGATTGCACGTGCGATGCTTGCCAACCTTAAAGCGGGAAGAACGGTGCAGGGCGGCAGCACCTTAACTCAGCAGCTAGCGAAAAATATCTTTTTATCCAGTGACCGCACCTTATGGCGAAAAGTTCGTGAAGCCTATTTAGCGCTGATCATTGATTATCGCTACAGTAAAGACCGGATCCTTGAGGCTTACCTCAACGAAGTGTACCTTGGACAAAATGGTCGCGAAGCGATTCATGGTTTTGGATTAGCGTCGCGGTTGTATTTTGGTCAGCCTCTGCAAGAGTTACGCATTGATCAACTGGCTTTATTGGTCGGTATGGTTAAAGGGCCGTCTTTTTATCATCCAGTACGTTTTCCTGAGCGCGCGCGTGAACGACGTGATCTGGTACTGAAATTAATGATGGATCAAAACATTCTCACCGCTCAACAATATCAACAAGCGATAGCCAGGCCATTGGATGTGCAGCCACAACCAAGAATCGCCAGTCGGCAACCCGCTTATTTCCAGCAAGTTTCGATTGAATTAAGATCGCAATTGGCAGAACGTTTTCAAGCGGATCAAGGGTTGCGAGTGTTTACTTCGCTTGATCCGGTATCGCAAGCCAAGCTGGAGCAAGCCATTGCCGAGCAAGTACCAGTATTAGCCAAGCAAGCAGGTAATGAATTAGAGGCTGCGGCGATTGCTGTCGATCGGACCAGTGGTGAAATTCGTGCCATGGTCGGAGGTAAGCGCACGGGTTATGATGGTTTTAACCGCGCCCTTAATGCCAGTCGTCCGATTGGCTCATTAGTCAAACCAGCCGTGTACTTAACCGCGCTCGCGCAGCCTGAACGTTACCATTTGGCTACCACCTTAATTGATAAGCCAATCAGCCTAAAAGGCAGTGAGGGCAGTGTTTGGACACCGCGCAATTTTGATCGTCAATACCGAGGCGATGTGCCTTTGTATCAAGCGTTAGCCAAATCATTCAATGTGCCGACGGTGCAACTGGGTATGGCATTAGGCATTGATAACGTCTCAAAAACCTTGCAGCAATTGGGTGTCGATGGCCAAGAGATTCGTCCTGTACCAGCCATGTTACTAGGGGCATTTTCACTCACACCTTATCAGGTGGCGCAAATGTATCAAACCGTGACCAATTCCGGTAGAAAAGCGCCACTCTCTGCGCTACGTTCAGTGGTTGATTTACAAGGCAATGTGCTTTATCAATCGATCCCTAAGGTCTCGCAAGTCGTTGATGAACAAGCCGCATGGTTGACCACTTACGCCATGAAACAAGGCGTTCAGCAAGGTACGGGGCGATACCTCACGAATCAGTTTGCTTGGGCGGCATTAGCAGGAAAAACGGGCACCAGTAGTGATCGGCGTGATAGTTGGTTTGTCGGTGTTGATGGCCGTGAAGTGACCACCATTTGGCTTGGACGCGATGATAACCAACCGACACAATTAACCGGAGCGAGTGGTGCACTGCGCGTCTATGCCGAATATTTACGTCAGCGCACGCCTGAAGTCTTATCATTACCGTGGCCAAATGGGATTACGATGATGGGCTTTAAACCTACCGCCTCTGGCGCCTTACAAGTTGATTGCGGCAGTGAATTTACCTTGCCAGTTTGGGATCGAACCGGTGAAATGAAGAAACAGTGTGAGAACCGCCCCCAAGAGTGGTTAAAAAATCTCTTTCGGTGGTAATCTATAATCTCGCTTATTTATAGTGGCTTGATTTTTAAGGATGAGAGGACAAGGTGTGAAGCGTTTTCAGCTTAGTGTGATGGTTATTTTTGCCACAATGTTCCCTTGGTTTGTATCAGCAGAACATACGGAACATGTCGTTGTCACTCGCGATGATATCAACCACCCTCGTCCGATCATTGCGCTTGTTTTAGCGGGTGGCGGTGCGAAAGGCGCGGCCCATATGGGAGTGCTTAAGGCGCTCGAAGAGATGAAAATACCGGTCGATATTGTGCTTGGCACCAGCATGGGAGCCTATGTCGCGGGGCTTTATGCGACGGGCATGGATGCGGAAGAAATTGAAAGTGTCATTTATAGCGTTAACTGGCAATCGGGTTATCGTGATCGGGTCAGTCGTAGCCAGCGTCGAGTGCGTGATAAAGAGTACGAAGACCGTTATCAATTAACCACCGATTTGGGTTTTGGTTGGGATGGAATTCGTGCTCCGCGCGGCGTGGTACAAGGGCAAAGTATGCTGCGTATTTTGCGTGAAACCTCAGGTAACCTTGCTAAGTTAGACTCGTTTGATGATTTGGTGATCCCGTATCGTGCGGTAGCGACCGATATTATTGAAATGCAACCCGTAGTATTAGATAAAGGCTACTTAGTCGATGCGATGATGGCCAGTATGTCAGTGCCTGGTGCCTTGCCGCCTTATGATATTGACGGCCGTTGGTTAGTCGATGGCGGGGTAACCAATAATATGCCGGTCGATATTGCCAAGCAAATGGGTGCTGATGTGGTGATTGCGGTGGACATTAGCTCCGATTATAAACAGCAAGACTCATTCAGCAGCTTTTTAAGTGCCGCCAATCAGTTGTCCAATTACCTTGTGCGCCGCACGACTGAGCGTCAAGTCTCTCATCTCAGTGAGCAGGATATCTTACTCAGACCAAATGTTGGGCTGATGGAAACCACCGATTTTTATAAAATGCCCGATGCTTTTATTGAAGGCTATCAGACCGCGCTAGAGCATCAGCCGCAATTACAAGTGCTTGCTTTGAGTAGTGCTCAATATCAAAACTATATTGATGGCAAAGCGGAGCGCCGGCGACAGTTGCAATATGGCGATATGCTAACGGTCGACGATATCGCGATTCGTAACCACTCTCATTATAGTGACTTACTGCTAAAAAATAGGTTGAACCTAGCGCGAAATACGACGTTAAGTACCGAAGAGATAGAAGCCAGCGTTGATCGACTCTATGCCTTAGACCGATTTAAATTGGTTCGTTACCAATATGAACAAGTTGAGCAAGAAAATCATTTGCTGATCGATGTCTACGAAAAAGGCTGGGGTCCTAATTATTTAAATTTTCGCTTTTTTTTAGAGGATGATTTTAGTACCACCAGTCAATATTCGTTAGGCGCGTCTTTGAATTTTACCGATTTGGGTTCACATGGTGCCGAATTAGCGTTGAATATGGACTTAGGGACGGATAAGCAACTAGAAGCCGAGCTCTATTCGCCGCTGTTCTCCAGTCAAAAGACCTTTGCGTCGTTTACTGCGCGTTATCGGGATGATAATCGCCAAATTCCGTTCGATGATTTATTTGAAAATACCGGACTGTCCGCGACACGCAATTATATTCCCATTACTTACCGGACCTTGACTGGAGAGGCGGCGCTTGGCTATCAACAAACCTTATGGCGTCAGTTAAGAGTAGGCGCACGTTATGTTGATGGACAAGTACAGCCATCAACGGTGCCAGATTATGGCAATGGCACGTTTACTCGCCAAGGCGTATTTATCAACTATCGAATTGATTCACTGGATAATTTTAGTTTACCCCGTGAAGGTAACTACATCGATCTTGAATATTTTATTTCGCATGATGATGTCAATGATTTAGTCGAACAAGCCAATAGCAGTTCTGATACGGTATACGATATTTCCGCTAAGTTGATGTCGGCAAAAAGTGTTGGGCGGCACACGTTAGTCGCTAATTTAGAGTATGGAGAAGTGAGGAGTAAAAACTCCATTACTCCGGTCGAACCTAAAACCATCGGTGGTTTTTTAAATTTATCGGGTATTCCGCGTAAAAGCTTATTGGGACAGAACAAAATATTCACCAGTTTAGTCTATCGCTACCGTTGGTTTGATAATGATTTTGGTTTATTTAATGCGCCATTTTATTTAGGGGCGTCAATTGAGTATGGCGGCGTATGGTCGGATCCTGATTTGAAAATTGATACGGCGCCTAAGTATGTTGCCGGTTCGATTTTTGCGGGTATCGACTCGCCGATTGGCCCAGTGATGTTCGGTTATGGACGAACCGAGCAAAATTACGATTCATTTTATCTTATTATTGGCACGACATTTTAAGTGCAGCTTGGTAGCGAGTAAGTTTCATCTTAACTTGCTATGTTGGTCAACATGATGAGATTTTAATTTATCGTTAATTTTGCTATTCTATTGTCCACAGTTTGGCCTCTAGGGCGCGGTTTCTCAATCATATTTGAATGAAAACATCAGCAATGGAGAGCCAAGTTTCCAAGGATGTTCACTCACCTTTTAATAACAACTGGGGTGAACCGCAATGAGAGGAAAAAGTCGTGCTTGAAGCCTACCGTAAACACGTCGCAGAGCGTGCCGCTGAAGGAGTGGTCCCTAAACCTTTAGACGCTGAACAAGTTTCTGGACTTGTTGAATTATTGAAAAATCCCCCACAGGGTGAAGAAGACTTCATCCTTGATTTACTTGAAAATCGTATTCCTCCTGGTGTTGATGAAGCCGCTTATGTTAAAGCTGGTTTCTTAACCGCGATCACTAAAGGTGAGGTTTCGTCTCCTCTCGTTAGTCGGGAAAAAGCCGCGCAACTACTTGGCACCATGCAAGGTGGTTATAATATTGAACCTCTGGTTTCTTTATTAGACGATACCACGCTTGCCCCGATTGCGGTTAAGGCGCTATCACACACGCTATTAATGTTTGATGCTTTTTATGACGTTGAAGAAAAAGCGCAAAAAGGCAATACCTTTGCTCAGCAAGTGATGCAAGCTTGGGCGGATGCCGATTGGTTCTTATCTAAACCCGCTTTAGCAGAAAAGATCACCTTAACGGTCTTTAAAGTCACGGGTGAAACCAACACTGATGATTTATCCCCCGCGCCAGATGCGTGGTCTCGTCCTGATATTCCTGTTCATGCGTTAGCGATGCTGAAAAATGAGCGCGAAGGTATTCATCCGGATCAACCTGGCAGTATCGGACCAATTGGCCAGATCGAAGCTCTCAAACAAAAAGGCCATCAACTGGTTTATGTGGGCGATGTTGTCGGGACAGGCTCTTCTCGTAAGTCGGCGACTAACTCCGTACTTTGGTTTATGGGTGATGACATTCCTTTTGTTCCCAATAAACGTGCTGGCGGTTATGTCCTAGGCGGTAAAATTGCGCCTATTTTCTTAAATACGATGGAAGATGCAGGGGCTTTACCGATAGAAGTGGATGTCTCCAAACTACATATGGGTGACGTGATTGACGTGTATCCGTATGAAGGCAAAGTCTGCAATCATCAAACGGGTGAAGTACTCGCTACGTTTAAATTAAAAACGGACGTTTTGATTGATGAAGTACGTGCTGGTGGCCGTATTCCATTGATTATCGGCCGAGGATTAACCGATAAAGCACGTGAATCACTGGGTTTAGAGCCGTCAACGGTGTTTCGTCGTCCAGTGCCTGTGGCTGAAAGCAAAAAAGGTTTCACTCTGGCACAAAAAATGGTCGGTAAAGCGTGTGGCGTAAAAGGGGTACGACCTGGAACGTATTGCGAACCGAGAATGACGACGGTTGGCTCGCAAGATACTACTGGGCCGATGACTCGTGATGAGCTGAAAGATTTGGCTTGTTTGGGCTTTTCTGCCGATTTAGTGATGCAGTCTTTTTGTCACACTTCCGCTTACCCGAAACCGGTCGATGTTAATACGCACCATACCCTGCCTGATTTTATTATGAATCGTGGCGGCGTTTCATTGCGTCCGGGAGATGGTGTTATTCACTCTTGGTTGAACCGTATGCTACTGCCAGATACGGTCGGAACGGGGGGAGACTCTCATACTCGTTTCCCATTGGGTATTTCTTTCCCTGCTGGCTCAGGTTTAGTGGCGTTTGCGGCGGCAACGGGTGTCATGCCATTGGATATGCCAGAATCGATTTTGGTTCGTTTTAAAGGTCAGATGCAGCCTGGGATCACTTTACGTGATCTGGTTCATGCCATCCCTTATTTCGGTATCAAGCAAGGTCTGCTCACGGTAGAGAAAACCGGTAAAATCAACGAGTTTTCAGGTCGGGTGTTAGAAATTGAAGGGGTTGAACATTTAACCGTTGAGCAAGCTTTCGAACTGTCTGATGCTTCTGCTGAGCGCTCTGCTGCCGGTTGTACGGTCAAGCTATCGCAAGCGTCGATTGCCGAGTACCTGAATTCAAACATCACCATGCTTAAGTGGATGATTGCTGAAGGGTATGGCGATCGCCGGACGATTGAGCGCCGTATTAAAGCGATGGAAGAGTGGTTAGCGAATCCAGAGCTGATGGAAGCCGATAAAGATGCAGAATATGCCCATGTGATCGACATTGATTTAGCCGATATCAAAGAGCCGATTCTATGTGCGCCTAACGATCCTGATGATGCTCGTTTATTGTCTGATTGTGCAGGAACTAAAATCGACGAAGTCTTCATTGGTTCTTGTATGACCAATATTGGCCACTTCCGAGCGGCAGGTAAACTGCTAGAAAAATACAATGGTCAGCTCGATACTCGTTTATGGATAGCGCCACCGACTAAGATGGATCGCGACCAATTAACCGAAGAGGGCTACTACGGTATCTTTGGCCGTGCTGGGGTACGGATTGAAACTCCGGGATGCTCTTTGTGTATGGGTAACCAAGCGCGAGTGGCTGATAAATCAACCGTCATGTCGACGTCAACGCGTAACTTCCCGAACCGTTTGGGAACTGGAGCGAATGTGTACCTGGCTTCAGCGGAGCTATCAGCGGTTGGGGCGATATTGGGCCGTATTCCGACCATGACCGAGTATTTGGATTACGCGAAGCAGATTGATGCCACGGCAGCCGATACCTATCGCTATTTGAACTTCCATCTGATGCCTCATTACACCAAGAAGGCAGATACAGTGATTGTTCAGCAAGCCGTATAATAGATATACCCAAACGCTAAATCTTATCGTTTAGCCGTCTTTTGACCAATCAAGAGCCACCGTACCGGTGGCTCTTTTTTATTGCTGCTGGAGACTAAACCTAGTTTTTGCTTTCTTGGTAGCCGATTTTTCCGTTTTTTTCATCGTTCTGTATGTAAATAATGTAAATTGAATAAAAATGAGACTGGTTATCATGTAGCTTTCTGGGAGTTTTATTCGTTAATAGACCAGCCATGTTTTATAAGCACCGTACTTTTCAGCTTTGGGCTCGCCGTTTACACATTTATGTCTCTATGGCGGTATTAGGGCTAATGCTGTTTTTTGCTGTCACAGGGATAACCCTTAATCGGCCGGAGCTATTTGTAGCCAGTCAGGCGAAGACATCCGAATGGCGAGTCACTATTCCTCAGCATTTATTGTTTGTTGAAAGCAAAGTTGCGATTAATGAACCGGAATTACGCCAATTTCTTGCTCAGCATACGCCGATCCGTGGCCAGATGTCGCGACTCGATATCTATCTAGATTCAGACAATGGTGTCTTACAAGAAGGTGAAGCGAGTGCGAGCTTTACCGCTCCCGGCTACAGTGCCGCGTTGTTTATCGATTTGGTCTCTAGAGAAGCGGAGCTCGATATCAGTGATTATGGCTGGGTAGCTAAATTCAATGATCTCCATAAAGGGCGTCATAGTGGTGAGTGGTGGAAGTGGGTGATTGACGTTTCATCTCTGTTGATGCTGGTGTTTATCTTATCAGGCCTTGCCCTATTACTGCCAAAGAAAAGCACACTGCGTTATGCCATACGTTGGTGCAGTTTTGGCACTTTGATCACGTTTGTTATTTATTGGCTGGCAGTGCCGTAAAGCTTGTCTATGCGCCCAGCTATTTTAGGTTGGTTATGATTACTATTTTTGTGGACGACAGAGCATGAAGAAACAGCGAGGACGGGTTTACGCTTGGTTATTGGGACTCAGTGTACTGAGCGTTAATGTATTCGCCGCGCCTTTGGGTAAGCTGAATATTGAGTTTGAACTGCCAAAGCTGGACGTTGGAATGTACGCCAGACCTTATGTTGCGATTTGGATAGAAGACGCTCAAGGTCAGCCAGTGCGTACGGTTGCCTTATGGCAGAAAGAAGATACTTGGCTTAAAGATATTCGTCGCTGGTGGCGACAAGTGGGTCGTTACGATCGGGCATTGATCGATGCGGTGACATCCGCGACTCGTCCGGCGGGACAATACCGTTTGCAATGGGATGGTTTAGATGACCAAGGTCAGCCATTAGCGCAAGGGGACTACCTGTTTTATGCCGAAGTAGTCCGTGAACACGGTGGCCGAGACGTAGTACGACAAGCAATGACGTTGCATGCTCAGCCTGAGCAGTATCAACTCGATGCTACTTATGAAACGGGCGTGATCAGGCTACGTTATCAACCTTAATAATCGCCATTTAATCCAAGGATAGTCGTTAATAGTATGACGGCTCTTCAACTAAGAGCACTACATAGGAATGAATAAATGATGTTGTATCGCGTATTTTCTACGGCTTTATTAGCGCTTGCGGCCTTAGCGTCAGCGGCTGCGGTCGCCCATCCTCGTTGGGTATTACCGAGTGAGTTTACGGTCTCTTCACAAGAGGGTGATTGGATCACCACTGACGCCAGCGCGTCACACGGAACTTTTGTCTTCGATAAGCCGTTAGGATTAGATTCTGGCGTAGTGATCACGCCAAGTGGTCAGCGCGAGCGCTTTGCTTTCGTGGCTAAGCATAAGCGTAAGTCGAGCTTCGATTTCTTTTTCTCAGAGCCAGGAACCCATAAAATCAGCCTTACCGGTCAGCCATTTTATATGACCACCTACACCATTGGTGCTCGTCAAACGCCACGACGTATTGCTGCCAATGCCGCAGAGCGTGATGCGGTGTTGCCTGAAGGGGCACAGAATGTGCAAAGTGTTTTGGTGTTTAACCGTACTGAAGCTTACGTGACGGTGAATCAACCGTCTAGACAAGTTTTTGAATTAGAAAAGAAATTCTTAGAATTGGTTCCTGTGACTCATCCAGCAGACATTATTGAAGGTGAAGCGGCCGTTTTGCAGTTTTTCTTTAATGGACAACCCCAAGCTGGTGTAGAAGCAGAAATTCGTCAAGATGGTACTTTGTACCGTAATCAACAAGAAGCGGTGATTTTGACTAGCGATAAGGATGGCAAAATTCAATTCACGCCACATCAAGCGGGTCGCTATTTATTAATTGCCGGTTTTAGCGGCCCTTTAGATGATAATCCACTTGCTGAACAAACGCGTTCTTCCATCCATTTAACTTTTGAAGCGGTTTTAAAATAAGAGGTATGCAATGAAGTGGCAACAGTGGCTTGTGTTAACGAGTGGTTTATTGAGTGGCTTGAGTTGGGCTCATTTTCCAGTCATGGAGTGCCAAAAACAGGCTGATCACATCTTGTGTCAAGCGGGATACAGCGACAGTAGTCCGGCGATCAATGAAACGGTACGTATGTTTGATTATGACGATGTACTGATTGAAATTGGAAAAACCGATCAACGTTCTGAGGTGACGTTTACTATCCCAAACGGTGACTATTACATTGTGTTTGATCCCGGCCATGAAGCGCCTGTTGAGATTGATGGCGTTGAACTTTAACTCTCACTCTCACTCGTCAACGCCGTCGACGGTGCACGTTCAGGTCAAGGCGGATAAGGGCAGTCAAGAGACATGGTGGGTGCTAGGCAGCATGCTGTTGATCCTACTGGTCTCGGCACTGTTGTTGCGCGGTATACAGGTGGATAATGCGCCTCAGACCTCGCCGCTCTCTTTTGAGCTGCATGCTACGGATCTTAATGAAAAACAAAAAAGTCTGTTGATTGAACTGAGTCTTGCTGAGCAAGAGCTGCGTTTCTTTCACCATCTAGAGCATCAGTGGCCTTCGGTGCAATGGCTGGCAGAAGAGGGTATTGCGCCTTTTGTGCGTGATAGTAGCTGGCATTATTTGGGTGAACATCAATGGCAGCAGGTTGCTCAAGGCTATTTAGGATTGGCGCAAGACCCTAGTCAAGTTGGACATGTATTGATCTGGTATCCAGAAGGCCCTGATGCTGACGCGCAAGTCTGGTTTTTTACTCAGCCGATTGTGGGAGAGTTATCAGACTGGTTAGCACTTACTGATTCATCATGGATTCAAGCTGGGTGGAAGCGTTGGCCGCTGTCTGCCTCACTATCGCATTAATAAGAGAAAAATCGTTATGTTATCAAGCCAGATTAGAGCCGTCTTTCATAGAACGCTGTTAACGATCTCCTTACTGTTTGCCAGTCACGCGGTGGTAGGATCTGATAAATTGACTATCGGTATCACGCTACACCCTTACTACAGTTATGTTGCTACGATTGTCCAAGATAGAGCGACCATTTTGCCACTGGTTGATGCAGGCTTTAATCCACACAATTATCAACCGCAACCGGGGGATTTACTGCGTTTACAGCAGATGGATGTTTTGGTGGTCAATGGCATCGGTCATGATGATTATGCGATGAAAGTGCTTGCTGCCGCTCAGCGTTCCGATCTTCAGGTTATTTATGCTAATCAACAGGTGCCATTACTCGCAGCAATGGGTGCGAGTGTTGGCGATGGTGCCAAAAATCCCCACACTTTTGTGGGTATCGCAACCTCGATTCAAAAGGTCTATACCATTGCTCAGGCTTTAGCTCAGCTTGATCCTGATAATGGTCAATTTTATCTCGCCAATGCGCGGCAATTTGCGCGCCAGATGCGTCAAATGAAGCAAGCGGCGATGCAACAATTGATCGATGCCAATGTTCAAGCTTTAAAAGTGGCAACCACTCATAACGCCTATAACTATTTACTGCAAGAATTTGGGATTGAAGTCAGTGCGGTGATTGAACCTGCCCACGGGGTTGAGCCGAGTGCCAGCCAGCTACAAGATACGATCAATAAAATTCGCCAGTCTGGGATTAATGTCCTGTTTTATGAACTAGAAATGCCGAATCGCTTTGTCGATACCATTGAGCGCGAAACTGGCGTCAAGTTATACCGTTTTTCACACATGACTCATGGCCCTTTTACGGCCGATAAAGTGATCAAAGAGATGCAAGACAACACACAAACGTTAGTGCAAGCCATTCATTATGCTAATCAGATGAGCGAGCAAGCTCAATGATGCTGGGACCGGCAATTCATCTTAGCCAACTGAGTTTGGGTTACGCCAATCAACAGGTTTTAATGCCGTTTGATCATGCGTTTGCCGCTGGCCAATGCCATATCATTATGGGGCCAAATGGCGGAGGGAAAACCTCTTTACTGCGTTCAATTATGGGCTTAACCCCTTTTCAGGGCGGTATTGCTCTTGAGTGGCCGCTGGGCGCTAAGCAGCAAATGGGGTATGTGCCTCAAAAAGCCTTATTTGAATCAAGTTTACCGATCAGTGTGATGGATTTTATGCTGCTCAATATCAGCCGGTTACCGCTGTTTTTACAAGCGCTGTCACCTTACAAGCGAACGAATCGCGAGCAGGTTTTGAACAGTCTACAGCGGGTTGGTATGGCGAGTCGTGCTCATTTACGTCTTGGTCAATTATCAGGCGGTGAATTGCAACGGGTGATGTTTGCTCAGGCGCTACTCGATAAGCCAGAGCTGCTGATTTTGGATGAACCGACAACCGGGATGGATGAGCAAGGCGTACAGTACTTAGAGAAACTGATTGCGGATTTAGTGGCCGAAGGTGTGACGGTATTAGCGGTACACCATGATATTGGCGCGGTACGGCGCATCTTGCAAACTACACCTGGCCAAGTCCATGTCATCAATCGTCAATTGGTCGCCTCGGGACCGGTCGCACAAGTCTTGCACCCTGATAATATTGAGCGACTTTTTGAGCACTACAGTCAGCATGGGCATTTGGCGTCCAAACAAGAGCGAGCGGCTTAATGGAAACATTACAACAATGGCTGATCACCGGGGTTGAACGTGGTTGGTTAGCAGAAAGCTTTGCCTACGCTTTTATGCTCAATGCGTTAATTGCTGCGGTAATTTTAGGCCCTTTGCTTGGTGGGTTGGGGACTTTAGTGATAGCGAAACGCTTGGCATTTTTCTCCGAAGCGGTGGGCCATGCAGCGATTACGGGAATTGCTATCGGTATTTTATTAGGTGAAAGTCCCGAATCGCCGATGATTGGTTTGTTCAGCTTCTGCTTAATTTTTGCCTTACTGCTGCATTATGTGCGCAATCGCACCCAAGTACCTTACGATACTTTAGTGGGAGTGTTTCTCTCCGCGGCCTTGGCATTGGGCGCAGCGCTACTGATGTACGTAGCGCGTAAAATCAATATTCATTTATTAGAAAACGTGTTGTTTGGATCGATTTTAACCGTCACTCGGCAAGATATTATGTTGCTGGTTCTGGTGTGTAGCTTGATCATGTTAGTACTGCTGCTCAGTTATAACCGTATCTTACTGGCTTGTTTAAGCCCAGATATCGCGAAAGTCCGCGGCTATCTGGTCAACGGTTATGACTATCTATTTGTCATCATGATAACCCTAGTGACGATAGTTTCGGTCAAAGTCATTGGCGCAATTTTAGTTGGTGCATTGCTGTTGATTCCTGGGGCGACGGCGCGTCTATTAACTCGTAATAATGCCAGCTTTGTGATGTTATCGGCTTGCTTAGCGACCTTAGCTTGCATTGGTGGAACCATTTTACCGGTTGTTTATCAATGGCCTTTACCTTCTGGGGCGGCGATTATTTTACTCTCAACCCTGTTTTTCATCAGCGCCACTTTATGGCGAGTATTAAGACCGAATGGATAACGTTATGTACCCTCACTGCCGAACCATCATGACTAAATTGTGGTTGCTATTGTGTAGTTCATTGCTGCTGGTGTCTCTATCAGCACAAGCTCAAGACCGAGTATTAACCTCTTTGCCGGTTACTTATTGGTTAACCAAGCAGCTGGTTGATCAGACGCCAATAGAGGTTGTCTATCTGCCATCGCCTCGTTTTAGTTTACAGCGTCACCAAAGCTGGTTTGATAGCGAGCAGCAAAAAGTGGCCAAGTACGCCAGAGAAGCGACAGCAGTCGTGACTATCCGCTCCATTTGGCCGCAAGACCCGATTTATCCTCAGGTGCGTCAATACAATATTCATCTGGTGCCCATTGATGCTGCGCAAGCCTTAACGCCAAGAGCGCCAGCGGTTTCATCATTACGAGATGGACAAGGACAGATCTCGCCGTATGTGTGGCTCAATCCACTCAATTTAACCACCATGCTGAATAATATTAGCCTCGATTTACAGCAAATATTCAGCTCGCAACAAGCGGCTATTCAAGCGAATCAGCAGCGCGTGGCGCGTGAACTACAGCAGCAGCTTTTTGCCAATCAAGCTCGATTGTTTAATCATGAGGTCGAAAGTGTGGTGTTGTTGGATGAAGCACTGCTCGATTTTGCTGCGGGCTACAGTTTATCAATCCAAGGGCAGCAATTTAAGCCGGAGCTGGAGTGGAATACGCAAGATCAACAACAGTTAAAACAATGGTTGCAAACGTCATCCGATGTTTGGGTATTGACGACTCGTCCGCCGAGCCCTGCGTTAAAGGCCTTATTGGGAGAGTTTTCACGCTATATTGTGATCGATCCGTTAAGCCGTTTAGGGCAAGGATTTGATGTTGAACATCCCTGGCAGCGCTGGCAAATTGATTTAGATTAACTCGTATGAAGGCTATCGGCTGTTGTGCTTGTATTTGAGTTAATAATAAATAGAATAATAACAATTCCTATTTGTTATTATTAAGCTCATGCCGACCATTCTAATTGCTGATGATGATCCGATGATGTGCCAACTGCTCGAATCTGTGTTGGTGAATGAGGGCTATCAAGTCATCTGTGCCCATGATGGCGAGCAAGCGTTAACTCAGCTTGCCAGCCATCCCTTTGATCTGGTGTTACTCGATGTGATGATGCCTAAACTCAATGGATTGCAGGCGGCACGGCGCATCTGCCAGCGTTTTTCGACCCCGATTGTCATGATCAGTGCTTTTGCGGACGAAGCGGCAAAAATCGATGGCTATGAAGCTGGAGCGGATCACTATTTAACCAAACCGTTCAGTATTCCGAAATTACTCACTTTGATCAAAGCGACACTACGTCGAGTTGCATTAGAGAAACAGCGCCATACCCATCATTTTGCACTGAATTTTTCAGGGCAACTGTCAGCGCATATGGATACCTTGCGTCGGCTGCCGTTTACCCAAACCGAACTCGATTTAGTGACTTATCTGGCGGCTCATCCGCAGCAAGTGATCTCCAAATCTGAGCTACAGCATCAAGTGTTAAAACGAGAGTTGTGTCCGTTTGATCGTAATTTAGATATGCATATCAGTAATATACGTCGTAAGCTATCGCAAGCTGGATGGCCAAAATCCACCATTCGTACCGCGCGAGGCGTGGGGTATCAATTTGCCAGTGCCCATGTTCAATAAAAGACAATGGTGTCTTTTTTCTGGGAACCATATTTGCCAGCGATTGGTGGTGCGTCTTTTTGCCAGTTTAGCGCTCAGTGTGTTGTTGATTTTGCTCTCTTTTACTGCCGTAGAGATGGTGCTCTATGAGCGTTTTTTAACCCTGCCTAATAAAGTCCAACGAGAATTACAACAGTTAAGTGCCAGCGCCAATCAACAGCGCCAGCTCGGTGCAGAGGCCCTAGCGCAATGGGAAATATCTCAGCCTTATTTATTGTACGTAATAGACAGTACTAATCATGTCGTCAGTGGGCGAGATATTCACCCTCATGTGCAGATGAAAATGCGTAACGCTCGTCAGCTCACCGAGCCGATGGGAACTCGAGTCTCGAAACCGATGATCATTGTGCCGATGAGCGAGGGATATTCGCTGATGGTTCAGTTACCATGGCAGCAACATCCTGCATCGCGAGCGGGCTATTATCTTTGGTCAACGAATCTGTTGCTCAGCCTATTAATTTTAACCTTGATCTCATGGGTATTAAGTCGTCAATTGCAAAGGCCATTGGGACGTTTACAGTGTGCTAGTCGTGCGGTGGCTCAGGGGATCACAGAAACGCGTGTTTCACAGTCGATAGGCCATAGCCCGTGGGAGTTTCAACAACTGGCGGCTGATTTCGATAACATGGCCGAGCAGATCCAAGGATTGATTGAAGAGCAGCGAAAATTGGTTCGCACTCTATCCCATGAGTTAAAAACACCGCTGACTCGGCAAGCCTTAGCTCTGCATTTAGCCAGCCATACTGATGTTGCCCAAGAGCGCACTCAATGGTTAGTGCGCGCTGAACAAGAAGCTCAGTTGATGGATTCAATGATTGAGAAAATCCTTGAGCTTAGTCGGTTGCGCAGTCTTCATTGTGATGTGGTATTACAATCGTTGGATGTGCAGGCGTATTTAAGTCAGCAAACCGAGCAGTTTCGTCCACATTTACAACCCACTCAGCAACTGCGATTTGTGCCGAGTGGACAAGATGAATGGATACGGGGCGATCGAGTGTTACTCGGCAGTATATTGGATAACTTATTGACTAATGCGACTAAGTACGCGGGTGAGCAGTGTTGCATTACAGTGATGACGAAAAAGCAGGATCGGCAAGTCAAAATCATCGTGATGGATGATGGTCCTGGGGTGGAGAGTGAGCAATTAGAGGCGATTTTTCGTCCTTTTTATCAAACGATGTCGACACTATCTTCTCGTCATGGTTATGGATTAGGTTTGTCGATTGTTCAGCAATCGGTTGAGAAAATGCATGGCCATGTCAGTGCTGAAAATAATCACGGCTTAGTCGTTACGCTGAGCTTTCCTGTCTACCTTCCCTCTGAGTTAAGCCACCGTCACGATTAACGATTTACTTTGTTTCTCAGAACATTATCCAATTGAGAGGGGGCAATATCATTTTCGATTAGGATGTTGAGAAAAGTTCCCTTTATCAGTGTAAAGAATGTAAAGTAAATACAATTGATAATTATTATTAGTTAGATTCCTTCCAGTGATAGTTCAAGCCCATTTATTTCCAACCCACGTGAAGCTGCCGTTATACGGCAATCATGGTGAGTGCCTCCATCGTTATCGCTGTTGAGCGCCTCCTTGGACCAAACAATGGGCATTATGCAATAAAGATAAAGGAATAGAACCATGTTGTTAACTCGTAAAACGAGCTTAGCGGTGGCGATTGCCTCGCTGTGTCATTTGCCTGTGTTGGCCCAAGTGGAAAGTAAAGCGGATGAAGTAATGGTCGTCACCGCTTCTGGTTTTGAAAAGAAATTGACTCATGCTCCCGCTACGATCAGTGTGATCTCCCGTGCTGATCTGGAAATGAAGCGTTTTGCTAATCTTGCTGAAGCGCTACAAGATCAAGAAGGGATTGATGTTTTTGGTAATACTGGAAAAACCGGTGGTTTGAACATCAGTATCCGTGGTATGCCGTCTGAATATACGCTGATTTTGATTGATGGTCGCAGACAAAATGTCGCGGGAAATATCACGCCAAATGGCTTTGGTGAGATGTCTGGTGGGGTTATGCCGCCGGTTAATGCTATTGAGCGAATTGAAATTGTCCGTGGCCCGATGTCAACGCTCTACGGCTCAGATGCGATGGGCGGGGTTATCAATATCATCACCCGTAAAGTAACCGACACTTGGAATACATCGATCACCCAAGATTATACTTGGCAGCAAGAGCGTGAATTTGGTGATACTCATAAAACCAGTTTGCATACCAGTGGTCCGCTGATCGCGGATACGCTAGGTCTAGCCGTTCGCGGTAGTTTTTATAAACGTAATGAATCCAATCTGACTGCGCAGGGAGCAGATGGTCGCGAGCTAGACGCCCGTGGGCAAAGCAAAGTCGATAATGAAAACTATACCTTTGGTACTCGTTTTGATTACATTGCGATAGACGATCATAACTTATGGTTCGATATGGACTTATCGCGTCAGAATTACGATAACGGTACTCCAGAAAATCGTAAACTGAGCCACAATGATACTGCAACCAATTGGCGCGGTTATGCTGACGAGTTACGCTATGAAAACCGTCAGTTTGCACTCGGTCATACTTCTCAAGTAGATTTAGGGGTATGGGAATCGAGTGTCATGTATAACGTTTCTGAAACCATTGGTCGCACCATTCCGGGGAATCCAAATCGTCCGAGTGGTATCCCAGGTAAGAATGTCAAAGATAAGCGTGAATTAGAAACCACCAATATTGTCTTTGATACCAAACTTAATACAACCATCGGTGATGATCATTACCTGACTGTAGGAGCACAGTACTGGAATGCTTCTATGACTGACGGTATGGTCAGCGAAGATTTTGAGCAAAAAACGTGGTCACTGTTTGCCGAAGATGAATGGCTGATTACCGATGCCTTAAGTTTAACATTAGGCGGACGTTACGATCATCATGATGCCTTTGGTAGCCACTTCAGTCCTCGTGCCTATGCAGTGTACAGCCTGAGTCCGACAATGACAGTCAAAGGTGGCGTGAGCACCGGTTATAAAGCGCCACAAGTGAATGCGTTACACAGTGGCATTAATGGGATTACCGGGCAAGGGACACAAATTACCATCGGTTCTCCGGATCTAAAACCAGAGACCACTCGCACTACCGAGATTGGTTTTTACTACAATGGTGAGCAAGGCATTACTACCAATGTCACGTTATTCCATAACCAGTTTGATGATAAGATCTCAACGGGTACGCCATTATCTAACTGTTTCTCATCGAGCAATCCGAACCGTCCTGGCTGCGTGAGTTATGGTGATAACTGGACTCAAGATACTTTTAGCCAACAAACTAACGTTGATGAAGCTTACAGTCGTGGTGTGGAATTTGCTTTTGCGATGCCATTACTCGACACGGTGAATTTCTCGATGAACTACACCTTTACTGAAACGGAAATCAAGGAAAAAGGCAAGGTTGCTGGCGAACTGAGTGATACACCAAAACATAAAGCCAGTGCGAAAGTGAACTGGACTGCGACTGAGCAAGCTAATGTTTGGTTAGCAGTGAATTATCGTGGCGAGAGCCGTCGCTTTAATGGTTTAGTGGAAGATCTCACTGCCGCTAATAAAGCGATGTACGATGCGGTAGGTGATATTAAAGCGTATACCCTGTTTGATCTGGGTGGTGCTTATCGGATCAATAAAAACTTCAGTGTCAATGCGACAATTTATAACTTATTTAACCAAGATTTTCGTAAGTTCACCGCTTATGAGTATGACGGTGATACCTACTACGCAAGTCAGTACAGTAATCTTCAACAATCGACCAAAGGTGCGATTTTAGAAGGACGCCGCTTATGGATTTCGGCTAACTACACTTTCTAAGTCTCGTGTTGAGTGACAAGTCGTGAATAGACAATGCCAGCGATCTGACGATCACTGGCATTTTTATTAATCAGTATGATGTCATGCTGCTTGGTGTAATCTTAATCGTCATTGGCTAACGACGATTAAGATTGATCCGCGCGAGACAAATGCAATACCGCCGCCACATTACGTGCAGTGAGCTCGATATTTTGCTCCGCTTCAGAAAAAGCGGTCGCTAAATCAACACAGCTTGGTACCACACTGAACACCGCATCCATCCCATGCTGATGCACAACGCCGCAATCGGCAGACAAGCTTCCCGCAATGCCGATCACCGGCACTGAAAAACGTTTGGCGGTTCGCGCTACCCCGATGGGCGTTTTGCCATAAATAGTCTGGCTATCAATGCGCCCTTCGCCAGTAATCACTAAATCGGCATCTTTGACCATATCACTTAGCTTGACGGCTTCCATAACAATCTCAATGCCAGGACGCAGGCTTGCCCCAAGCAGACCAATCAGCGCTGCTCCTAAGCCTCCCGCCGCGCCAGCGCCAGGGATATCTTTGACATCGATTGTCAGTTGCGTTTTGATGATCTGTGCGTAATTAGCAAGATTGGCATCAAGCTGCGCAACCATCTCTGGCGTTGCGCCTTTTTGTGGGCCAAATATCTGCGTTGCCCCTTGTTTACCGCATAAAGGATTATTCACATCGCAAGCCACTTGTAGCGTGATCTTGGCTAAGCGTGGGTCGATAGCAGAGGTATCAATGCGAGCCAGCTTAGCCAATTCTTCACCACCAAAGCCTAGCTCATCGCCTTGTGCATCGAGCATTTTAACCCCTAATGCTTGCGCCATGCCTAAACCGCCATCGTTAGTCGCGCTGCCACCAATCCCTATGATGATCCGTTCAACTCCGTGATCGAGCGCAGCTTTGATCAACTCACCTGTGCCATAGCTGGTGGTTTTCATTGGGTTGCGCAGCTCTGGCGCGACAAGGTGCAAACCAGATGCGGCTGCCATTTCTATCACAGCGGTTTTACCATCGCCCATTAATCCGTAGAAACCTTCAATCTGTTCACCTAAAGGGGCGGTGACTGTAGCCATAAAAATGGATCCACCGGTCGCGTCAACTAGAGATTGAACCGTACCTTCTCCACCATCGGCCATGGGTAATTTTAGGTACTGGGCGTTAGGGAATACTTGTTTAAATCCATTTTCAATCGCGGTAGCCACTTCCATTGCGGTTAGGCTTTCTTTGTATGAATCAGGAGCAATGACAATTTTCATTATTACACCTTATTAGGTTGAGGCCGTTAATTAGAGTAAACCATCGCTGAGCAAGGAGACAGTTGAGTTTCTTTAGTGTCGATAATCATTGATAATAACAAGATTCTATTTATCCCCAAGCATCAATGGCAGAGAACCTGATGGACTACGAATTTAAAAAAAATACCCTCGATGGCAGTTATTACTGCGCATTTTCAATGGACCATGAAATCATTGGTCGCTGGTTGCAAGAAGAGATCAGTCATGACCGTCAAAAAGTCGATCAAGTGTTACAAGCCATTCATCAAGCCCAGCAAGCGCCGAACCAAGAGCATATATTAGAAGGGCGTGAAATTAGCTTAATGATCCTAGCCGATGAAGTGACTGTGCAAGCCAATGTGTTGTCTCATGAGGATGAGTTAGACGTCGAGAGTGACTTTGATTTTTATGATTGTGAAAGCACAGCGAGCTGTGGTTTGGATGATTTTATCTTGATGATTGATCAGTGGTGTGAATTTATTCGCTATCGGCCGACTTCGCTTGGTTAGGTCGAGGCTGACAATACGTTGCACAACATCAGTGAAACGTGAAGCGGTTGCTTCAATAGTGGGAATTTACGCACCGTTATGGTGCGTTTTGCATATTTTAATCGCTGATTTTAAGTAAATAATCTTTATAAACAATACGTTAAAAAGTTGGCACGTACCTTGGATTGTATGAGTAGGAAATGGATGACTGCGATTGAGAGGATACGATGAAACTGATTAACGCGATAATTAAACCTTTTAAGCTCGATGATGTACGTGAGGCTTTAGCGGATGTTGGCATTGAAGGGATGACGGTGACTGAAGTTAAAGGTTTTGGACGCCAAAAAGGGCACACTGAGTTATACCGCGGTGCTGAATACCAAGTGGATTTTTTACCCAAGGTGAAATTAGAAATTGCCACTCAAGCTGATAATGTTGATCGCGTTCTTGAGGCGATCATTAAAGCGGCGCACACCGGGAAAATCGGTGATGGCAAGATTTTTGTTTATGACTTAAGCCACGCGGTTCGCATTCGTACTGGCGAAACCGACAGTGAAGCGCTTTAACATTCAATGGATTGGAGAATATGACTATGGAATTGTCACTGACAGTAACTGAGCTGCGCTATGCACTGGATACGTTCTTTTTATTAATTTCTGGCGCATTAGTGATGTGGATGGCGGCTGGATTTGCCATGTTAGAAGCGGGTTTAGTTCGCTCTAAGAACACCACCGAAATTTTAACCAAAAACTTTGTTTTATACGCGATAGCTTGTACCACTTTTTTGATCGTCGGCTATCACATTATGTATGTTGATAATGTTGAAGGTGGTTTATTTCCTTCACTGGGTGGCTTGATTGGTAGCCAAGAAGAAGGTGCTGATTTTGCTTTGCAAGCGGATTTCTTTTTCCAAGTGGTGTTTGTGGCTACCGCGATGTCAGTGGTCTCTGGCGCCGTGGCTGAGCGAATGAAGCTGTGGGCATTTTTGATTTTTGCACTAGTATTGACCGCATTTATCTACCCGGTTTCAGGTTACTGGACATGGGGCGGCGGCTTTTTGGATGCGGCAGGATACAGTGATTTTGCTGGTTCAGGAATTGTGCATATGGCGGGAGCCTCTGCGGCTTTAGCGGGTGTGCTCTTGCTCGGTGCTCGTAAAGGTAAATATGGTAAAAATGGCCAAATCTTCCCGATCCCTGGTTCAAACATGCCGTTAGCAACCTTAGGTACTTTTATTCTATGGTTTGGTTGGTTTGGCTTTAACGGTGGCTCACAATTAATGATCTCCGATTTTGAGAATGCCACCTCAGTAGCGCAAGTGTTCTTAAACACTAATGCGGCAGCGGCAGCGGGAGCGATTGCAGCGCTACTGGTATGCAAAACTACTTGGGGTAAAGCCGATCTGACGATGATCCTTAATGGTGCATTAGCGGGTTTAGTGGCGATCACCGCCGATCCTCTGTCACCATCGCCTCTCTATTCGGTGGCGATTGGCGCAGTGGCTGGAGTGATTGTGGTATTCAGTATTGTCGGTTTGGATAAACTCAAAATTGATGATCCAGTCGGTGCCATCTCAGTACACGGTGTGTGTGGTTTGTTTGGTTTGCTGGTGGTGCCTTTAAGTAACCTTGAGGCGACATTAACCGCTCAGTTATTCGGTGCTGCGGTGATTTTTGCTTGGGTGTTTACGGCTAGCTTAGTGGTGTGGGCGATTCTCAAAGCGACGATTGGTATTCGAGTCACTGAAGAAGAAGAAATGCAAGGCATGGACATTCATGACTGCGGCGTTGATGCTTACCCTGAATTTGTCACTCTAAAATAGCGATATTGAATCGTTGATCATCCCCTTACTGAAGGCTCAGTAAGGGGATTTTTTATGCCAGTAAACGGCAAGCGTAAGCGATGTTGGTAATCGCGACCGTTTGACCTACGGCAAATTCAGCGTGACGGTTAGTGATAACTGATAAATTCAGTTCATCGAGTTGTAGGGTATAAAAGTAATCATGGCCACGAAATTCACGGCTGATCACCGTCGCTTGTGTCTGCTGCTCGTTTAGCTGGCTGCTCAGTTGAATATCTTCTGGTCGAATAGAGAGAGTAACACTAGGTTCAGACAATCCGGGAAGCGTGATATTGCCTAAGCGAGTCTGTACCTGATCGCCATCAACTTGACCGGTGATTAAATTAGTATGACCTAAGAATTGAGCAACAAACGCATTGATCGGTTGCTGATAGACCTGTTGTGGTGTACCGATTTGCACCAATTTACCTTGTTGCATCACGCCAATTTTATCGGCGAAGCACAGTGCTTCCGCTTGATCATGAGTCACTAAAATCACCGTTGTTCCTGAGCGCTTAAATAATTGACGCATTTCATTACGCGTGGCTTCACGCAGTGCCGCATCAAGGTTACTAAACGGCTCATCAAGTAGCACGAGATCGGGCTCTGCGGCTAAGGTGCGCGCGAGTGCAACTCGCTGTTGCTGACCGCCAGATAACTCATTGGGATAACGATGACATAAATGGCTTAGTCCCATTAACTCTAACCAAGGGATCGCTTTTTCTGCACGTTGATTTTTGGGCGTCGTACGCATAGCAAACATAATGTTTTGTTCCACTGTCATGTGTGGAAACAGCGCATAATCTTGAAAGACGATGCCGATATTACGTTCTTGAGCGGGTCGTTGAGTGACCTCTTGGCCATGAAGGGCAATCTGACCTGAGTTAGGTTGCTCAAATCCAGCTAGCATGCGTAATGTGGTGGTTTTTCCGCAGCCGCTGGGACCTAATAAAGCCAAAATTTCACCGGCTTGCAGTTGAAAAGAGACATCGCTGACTGCAGGTTGATCGCTATCGGTAAACCATTTACTTAATTGCTGCGCTTGAATTTGGTATTGGCAATGAGGCGATTTTTCAGTCGCTAAGGTGTCTTGCATAGCGTCAATAACAAGGTTGTATGAACTCATTGGGTCCCTTTGATCTTTTCACGATTTAAGATTAAACCGAACGATAAACTAGAAAATAAAACAATCGCCGTCGCAAAGGGGGCGGCCTCTGCCATCAATCCTTCCGAAGTTCGTGAAAACACAGTCACCGCTAAGGTGTGATACCCCGTAGGAGCGAGTAAGAAAGTGATCGGCAGTTCTTTCATGCAGAATAGAAACACCAAAGCGATGGACGCTAAAATACCGCGTCTTAAGCGAGGCAGAACCACATAAAAAAAACTAGCGCTTGAACTGTAACCTAAGGACTGCGCCGCTTCTTCGGTATTTTGACGGGTTTGGATGAGCGCGCTGCGAATAGGGCCCATCGCTAAGGCAAGAGTGGCTAGACTCCAAGTCAGGATCAGCAATGCTAAGGTCTGGTATAAGAAAAATGCACTATGCAGAGCAAAAAACACCATGGCTAAAGCCAGCGTTAAAGGAGGCAGTGCATAACCAATGTAAGCACTGCGTTCCATGGTGCGTGTTAATGGCGATGGATAGCGAGTCACTAAATAACACAGTGGCAGCGCCATCAAAGCCGCCAATAACGCGGCGGGTGCGGCGGCAAAGGCAGAGCGTGCAAAAGTGAAAGGGACTTGCATGAGCAAACTGATATCCGGTGGTATGACGATCATCCAGTAACCGAGCATGGTTAAAGGCAAACCGATGGAGGCGGAAAACACAACAGTGACATAGAGCCAGGCTGCAGGAGTCGAAGCCCCTAAGGCGAACGGTTTTGCATGACGAGTAACACCACTACCGACACTGGAGAGGCGTTTCCGTTTTAACAATGAGTATTCAATTAATAAAAAACTGCCCGCTAGAGCCAGTAACATCAGTGATAGCCAAGCGGCGTAAATCCGATCAAATGCCCCTGAATACTGATTAAAAATCGCAAAACTAAACGCTTCATAGCGCATTAAGGCTACGGCGCCAAAATCGCCGAGCACATAAAGAGCCACCACCATGTAGCCAGCGAGGAGCGCTGGTAATAAATGTGGCAGCATCACAAAACGAAAGGTGGCGAATCGAGAATAACCAAGGCTGTAGGCGCTCTCTTCCAAGCTACTGTCTAATCCTAACAGCGCTGCACGTAGATTCAGAAATATATATGGATAGGTATAAAGCGCCAGCGCCCACACCGCCCCCCAATAGCCGGAGATATTACTGATTCGAATATCAAATAGGTGAGCTAATGCGCCCATATTGCCGCCGATACCGAGTAGAGCATAAGCCATCACGTAACCGGGTATCGCAAGGGGAACAATCGCGAGAATGGTTAACAGCTGTTTTCCTGCTATCGAGGTACGGGTAACTAACCAAGCCATGGGCAGTGCTAAAAAGGTACAAACGGCTAACACGCCAAAGGTCAGAGATAATGTATTGAGCAAAAGTTGCCAATTGCGTGCTCGAAACACCAATTCAATCAGCTGATCATAATCAGCTTGTGATGCACGCAGAACCAAGTAAAACAGCGGAATGATCATCAATAGTGAGATAACACCAGCACTGAGCAGTAAATAAAACGGAGGACGTTGACGAATCGCTCGTATAGAAAAGTCTGGTTGTGATGAAACACTCATAGGAGTTACTACCTGTATTCAGTGTCCTTGGTGGAGTTTGCTAATTATTACTATCTCTTGATTGAGCGTGATAACGCTGAGACGGAGATAGTCTGTTCAAGGCCAAATTATAGGGCCAAGTTGCATACTATAAATTACGATTAAATAGCAAAGCCAATGCTTGCGCACTGGCTTTGTGGTCGAGATATTACCATTAAGGGTAATGAATAAGGTACGAAATTATCGTAAAACTTATAGCAAACCTGCGTCACGCAACAGTTTTAAGGTACCTTGTAAATCAGCCAGTTGATCGAGGTCAATACTGGGTGCTGCTTGCAATAGTGTATCTAGCTCACCCAACACAGGGTTAGGAATGATGCCCTGAGTGACTGGGTATTCACCAACTACTGAGGTGAAGTATTGCTGAGCGGCAGGAGACAGCATGTACTCAATAAATTGAATCGCTTGAGGCTGCTTTTTACTGCTTTTTAACACGGTAACACCCGCGACATTAACTAAGTTACCAATATCACCTTCGGCAAAGTAAGTCTGCTTGGCTGGGAAGCTCGCATTGGCGGCAACAAAGCGTGGTAAATAGTAGTTATTGACCAACGCAAAATCAATTTCGCCATCGCCAATGGCTTGTACTTGAGTGGTGTTATTACGATAAATTTTCGGCTGGTTGGCTTTCATCGCCTTTAACCACGCCAAGGTTTTCTCGTCACCATGCTCAACACGCATTGCGGTAACGAATGACTGGAAGCCACCGTTGGTTGGTGCAAGACCAAAACGGCCTTGGTATTTTTCTGATGTTAAATCAAACACAGAGGCTGGAATATCTTCCGCAGAAGCGCGTTCAGTCGAATAAGCGATCACGCGTGAGCGGCCACTGGCGGCAACCCATTGACCCGTTTTACTGGTATAAATCTCAGGTAGCTGTTTGTAAACCGCTTCTGGTAGCGTGGCTAAGAGACCTGCGTTAGCCAGTGCTCCCATCGCACCTGCATCTTGTCCCCAATACACATCAGCTGGTGAGCGAGCGCCTTCTTCTTGCAATAACACCGCAAGTTGAGCGGTATCACCATAACGTACGTTAACTTTAATGCCACTCTGCTTTTCAAATTGTTCGATGATCGGTTTAACAAGCGTTTCACCACGGCCTGAATAAAGCGTGATGTCTTGAGCGTGGAGTAATGGGGCGGTGATGAAACTACTGACTAAAGCGACAGTTGAGAGCAACTTCTTTTGCATGAATAAACCTTTTATCTCAATGAGTAGGACGATCGACGGTATTTGGCTTTACTTACTGCACTGGCATTAAGCGTTATCGATGCCATTGTATAAATAAGTTTGATAATTATTATTAATCGCACTCTTTGGGTCAATAGCTAGCCATGGTGGAAAATCTCAAAAATCAATAATGTGATTTAATACCTTGAAAGAAAACAATAAAATCAAGAGTTGATTAATTGTAACAAATTGTATGATAAGGCAGGGGGGGAAGCGGCCTGAGCTTTATCAAAAGATAGGAAGATAAAGACGCTAGGTTGGCCGCTTTATTCGAGTATTGGAAGAAGTGAAAGTACGATGACTTTCACTTCGATATTGTACCCCTAGGGTCTGTTTATCTTTCGAGCTGATTTTTGCAGCAGTTTGTGGCTTCTTTATACAAGGCAGACCCTAGTGAGCCTACTGAACTTTAATTGGGATTAAAGTTGTAAAAACGCTTTCATTTGATCGACTAATCGTTCTGCGGTGGGTTTATCGGCCATCTCGGCAAAGATTCTCAGTAAAGGTTCCGTGCCGGAAAAACGGGCAATGATCCAGCCGCCGTTGGAAAAATAGACTTTCGCTCCATCTTCATAGCTGACTTTTTCTATCTCATCGTCAAAGTCTGGCAGCTGTTTTTCAACATACAGCTTATTGTACAGAGAGGCCTTTTGCTGCTGACTAAATTTACAATCCCCTTCGGCGGTGTAAGCATAACCATAGCGGCCATAGATCTCTTGCAATAATTCAGAGAGTTTTTTGCCAGTGACACTGAGCATTTCAACCAATAAGCTAGAAGCAAAGACGCCGTCTTTACCTTTGATATGCCCGCGAATGGTCAAGCCCCCTGAACTTTCACCGCCAATCAAAGCATCAGCCGCTTCCATTTGTGAAGAAATATGCTTAAAGCCAACCGGAACTTCAAAGCATTGCTCGCCATGATCCGCGGCAATTTTATCCAATAGATGCGTAGTGGCAATATTACGTACTACCGAACCTTTCCAGCCTTTATATTCCAGTAAGTAATAGTAAAGCAGCATTAGCACTTCGTTGGGATGAATAAAATGGCCTTTTTCATCAATAATCCCCAGTCGATCCGCATCGCCATCGGTGCCAATACCAATATCATAGCCTTCATTTTTCACCAGATGTTGCAGGCGATATAAGGTGGCGGCACTGGGCGATGGCATTAATCCGCCAAAATCGGGATTTTTCCCATCGTTGATCACATCAACATCACAGCGGCCATTGATCAGGACGGTTTGTAGTGCATTTTTCGCCACGCCAAACATAGGATCGATCAATACCCGTAAATTTGCTTTACGGATCGCGTCAATATCAATCAAGTTAATGATCGAATCGACAAAATCATTCATTGGATTAATGTTGATGATAAGTTGTTCCGCGATAGCCTGCTCAAAATCGAGCGATCGAATGTCGCTAAGCGTCAACCTTGCTATCTGTTGTTCAATTTTTTTCGTAATAATTTCATCAGCGTCACGTCCACCGCGGATAAACACTTTAATGCCATTATAATCGGCAGGATTGTGTGAGGCGGTAATGCAGGCCGAGTAAGCGCAGTCCATAACTTTTGCTTGAAACATCACCACAGGCGTGGGGACAAATTTATTAATAAAACTGACCACGATGCCATTGCCCGCAAGGACTTCTGCAAACCAGCGCCCGGCCTTATCGGATAAAAAGCGGCGATCATAGCCAATCACAAAGCCTTGCTCTGCCACTTGTTCTTGCTGAATGATGTTGGCTAGCGCTTGTGCGACGATGCGTACATTGTCTTTGGTAAACTCTTCACCAATAAAGGCTCGCCAGCCTCCGGTACCAAATTGAATCATGCTTCTCTCCTTAGAGGGGCGCAAAAATGCGCCCCAAGCTGTTTAGCCCATTGTGACGATGACTTGATTGACTGAGCCTGCTGTTTGCACCGGAATCGCCCCTTCAATCGCTTGACCGTTCAAAGTGATCGATTTCACACCTTTAGAAACGTGATCAGGGTTTTCAACCTTGATCTGATAGGTCGCATCGCGCCATTGACGGGTGACTTCAAAACCAGGCCATGAGGTTGGGATGCAAGGATCGACATCTAAGCCCTCAAAGCCAGTGCGAATCCCCAATATAAAGTTGGTGGTGGCGTAGTAAGCCCAACCAGAAGTACCAGTCAGCCAAGGATGGTTGGCTCGACCATGATCCTTATGATCGCGACCCATGATGAACTGCACATAGGAGTAGGGTTCTGCGATACGAGTTTCGATATGATCGTTTTGATTATAAGGATTGAGCGCATCGTACAATTCCATCGCTCGATCGCCACGGCCGAGTTTTGCTTCAGCCACCCATGCCCAAGGGTTAGGGTGAGAGAAAATCGCGCCATTTTCTTTTACCCCTTGGTAAACACGAGTCACAAAACCAATATCATCATTTGGGATCGCAAAGGATGGCGCATTGAGATGCAAGCCATATTGAGAGAAGAGGTACTCATACACTGCATCCATGGCTTTGATGCCACGTTCGTGGCTCACCGCACCAGACAGCACAGCCAGTGAATTGGATTCCAGATGCACTTTGCCTTCCACTTGGTCAAAAGTGCCAATCTTATCGCCATCTTTAGTCAGGCCGCGAATGTACCACTGACCTTGTTCATCCCATAAATGGGTTTCACACGCGGCGCGCACCCCGTTAGCCATGGCTTGGTATTTATCGGTGGCCGCTTCATCGTGACGGAATCGAGACAGTTCGAGGAATGCTTCTAGTGCCCAGAAGTGAAGGAAAGACACCATCGCCGATTCACCACCGCCAAGATTCAGACAGTCGTTCCAGTCGGCGCGTAGACCTTTACAAATTCCGGTTTGACCCACGTATTCGGCGGAGAAATCGAGCGCAGCCATCATATGCTGGTACACGGTAGCATCACCGCCATCCGCATAAGGAATCACTTGATCGATAAAGGCCATATCGCCAGTCTCTTTCACGTAATTTAAGATGGTCGGCACGATCCATAGGTGATCGTCAGAGCAGGTGTCTTTGATGCCGTGGATCTTATCGTCATCAGAAGGCGTTGGAACGACGGTTGGCGATTTTGATGGTTTGACATTGGCTTTTTCTGGATCAAACCAGTCTGGATCAAAAAGGTGTAAACCGTAGCCCGCTTGCACTTGACCACGCAGCAGATCAACTAAGCGTTTACGGGTCATTTCAGGGTTAGTATGAGGCACCGAGATGGCATCTTGAGCGGTATCACGATAACCAAGCCCAGTACGGCCACCCACTTCGATGAAAGAGGCAAAGCGTGACCAGACTACGCAGGTTTCCGCTTGGTAGAGCGTCCAAGTGTTAATCATGGTATCCAAGCCTGGATTAGGGGATTTGACTTGAAACTTAGCGCAGCGTTCATCCCAATGGGCTTTTATTGCTGCCAATGCTTGATCAACCTGTTGTGGATCTTGATATTTTTCACGTAGTCTGGCGCCGTTACCTTTCCCGACCCCTAATACCACAGCAAAACGGACTTTTTCTCCGGGTTGGAGGACAAACTGCTTATGCAGCGCACCACAATGGTTATAGCAAGTTTGTGCGCTGTTTGAGCATCGACCTTGCTCTACCGCAATTGGGTTGGCTTCATCACGGTACATGCCGAGGAATTGGTCACGTTGACCGTCGTAGCTGTCGGCATCGAAGGTTGCGGTGAGATAATAAAAACCTAAGAAATCATCAGTGTTGTAATACAGATCGTATTCAATCACCCCTTCTTTATATTCAGTACCAGCAGAATAAAGTGACATCTGATGGTTTTGGTTATCAGATTTAATATGGCTAAAGGAAAATTCAACATAGTTGAAAGCACTGATAGTCCGCGTCTCATTGGACGTGTTTTCAATCACCACATCCCACAGTTCAGCATCTTCTCCTTTGGGTACAAACAGTGTTTTGCTCGCGACGATACCTTGGTATTCGCATTTAAAGATTGAGTAAGACAGGCCATGGCGAACTTCATAGTTGGCTTGGGCAAGGCTTTTCGCCACCGGCTGCCAAGAAATAGACCAAAAATCACCACTGGTATCATCACGTAAATAAACATAATGACCGGGACGATCTTGAGTAAAGTTCGGTCGAAACTTAGTGACACGATTGTACTCAGGAGAATGATAGAAAGCGTATCCGCCAGCGTTATGTGAAATCACGCTGCAGAATTTCTCTGTGCCAAGGTAGTTGGTCCACGGGGCCGGAGCATCGGGGCGAGTAATGACGTATTCGCGATTTTCATTATCGAAATAGCCGTATTTCATGATGTTTTCCTTTTCAAACACTGCTCAATGGGGCAGATAAAAAATAAAGAGTTAAGTAGATTTAGTTCTGCTGCTTTGCTTGCCATGGATGGCGATAGTCAATACCTTGCTGCTCAAGTAGCGGCAGATGACCTTTTAAACGTGTCAAATAACCGGACCAATCACGATGCTGTTTTTCGGTCCAGCCAGCTTCGGCGAGAGCGGTTAAGCGTGGATAAATCATATAATCGAGACGTGATGGGTTATTGATTCGTTCGCACCATAGGGCGCATTGAATACCGAGGATACGTTTACGCAGCGGATCGTTATCGGCGACCTCAGCTAATGGCTCATAGCCATAAGCGCGTTCTAGCGGTGTCACTCCGGCCCAATCAACACCGGGTTCTTCTGGCGCGTAATCTTGTACGATGTCTAAGTAGGTAAATTGTCCCGGTTGTAAGATCACATCAAAGCCTTGCTTGGCGCAGTGCAAAGCGGCTTTTTCCGACAGCCAAGAGTAGATCACGGTATCTTTACTGACTTTATTGCCATGGTGCGCCTCTTCCCATCCGACCATGCGTTTACCCAGTGACTTAAGTTTTTGCTCGGCATAACGCAGCAGATGACCTTGTAATTCATGGCTACTGGTATAACCATGCTCTGCCATTAAGGCTTGGCACTTAGGGCTATTGAGCCAGACACCCTCAGGGACTTCATCGCCACCGATGTGAACCCATGGGCTTGGAAACAGGGCAGCGACTTCTTCTAAAACCCGATCAATAAACTGATAGGTGCCGGGCAGAGCGGGAGAGAGCACGTTATCGGTATAATATTGAATACTGCGATAAGCCGACTTGTCTTCTCTATCGATTAACCACTCAGGGAGTGACTTGATGGCTGCGCGGCTGTGACCGGGAATATCGATTTCTGGGATGACCGTGATCCCACGCTCAGCGGCATAGGCAATCACCTCTTTGATTTCGTGTTGACGATAAAATCCCCCATGACGTTCCGTGAGCGTGCTGTACTGGGGCTCTAGTTCCTCATCAACACCGCGCCATGCGCCAATGTCCGTTAGTTGCGGCAGCGATTTAATTTCAATCCGCCAGCCTTCGTCATCGGTTAAATGCCAATGAAAAGTATTGAATTTGTAGTAGGCCAGTTGATTGATTAAGCGTTTAACCGTTTCTAAAGAGTGAAAATGTCGCGCGCAATCGAGCATCATGCCTCGGTAGTCAAAGCGCGGAGCATCACTAATGGTTAAGCAGGGAAAATCGACAACCGGATCATTGTGTTGCGCGAGCTGTAATAGCGTAGCGCTGGCATACATAAAGCCGGTTTCGCTATTGGCGAAGACGCGAATGGCTTGTTGGTCGATCTCCAATTGATAACTTTGTGCATCAAGTGTTGGTTTAAGACAATAAAGGATCGGCGCGGCTTCCGCTTTATCCTCAATAGGGAATGCGTATAACGCCATCAACTGCTCTCGAAACCACTGACTGGCGTGATGAGCTTTTTCCGTTTGTATTGCGAATCCACTTTGGCGAGGTAAAGAGAGTTTGCCCTCGAATCGCTGCAGTTGATTAGGGTAGGGAATTAAACACAGCTCTGCGCACTCAACCGCCTCGATAACACTGCGCCGTTTATGGCTAGACAGCAGAGCGATGGGCGTGACGGTAACGGTTTGGCGATGAATAGTATTGGCACTTGACCATTCGATAAAAGCCTCTTTAATACCGTCGGTATAAAAGTGGAATGGTGCGGTTTTTATGCTAAATTCACAGTAAAAGTGACTATTGGCAGCTAAAATCTGGCAATTAGGCTCGATGGTGCAAAAGCTCCCTGTTTGCTGTAGCTGACCTTGAGTGAGGGAATTGGGGTCAATATAACGCTCAATCACAAAGTGTAAGCGCCAGTCAGTCAGGGGCTGATCGCTTAGATTATGCAAGGTTAAGCCAAAACGGCAATGGCTAGCTTGCTCGCTCAGCACAGCAAAATCCATTCGATAATTCATACTCTATCCTTACTGCCATTGACGTTGAGCAAGTGAGTTAAATGCGGACTCATGGTTATTCTCCTACGGAGGTAAAGTGAGCAAACTGAGTGGTCATTGCTAACAAATACCAAGCGGCATGAGGCATCCACTGCTCTGCCCAGCGCCAGTTTTGTAGCAAATCGTCTTTTTGTGGTTCAGGGTTAAAAGCGATATCTTGCTCATCATCAAATCCTGCGGTAATCCCATTGCAGATCCCGCCTTTGGCATTAAAAAAGCCCAAATCTGGTAAATAATCGGGATTATGATGGCCATGACCATCGAGCATGCAGAGGTCATAAGGATTAAGCCCTAAGATCCAATTCAGTGAATTGTGGGCTAGTGCAAGTAATGACTGACTCAGGCGGTTATCGGTAAGATAAGGCTGTACTAAGTAAGCCATACTGGCTAATGAAGCGAGCCGAGCATTTTCCCCTTGCCACCAGTAACCAGTTTCGTTGTCGTGAGCCATGAAAAAAGCGCTGCGTTTTAGGCCTTTAGTGTCACATACGTATTGTCGTGGGTAACCGAAAGGATTGTGTACTTGCGAGCTAATGGCCAGTTCAAATTGACAGGCTTGAGTCACCACCTGCTGCACAACTTCGCGCTGGGTCAGTTCAGGCTCAATTGCCAGATATTCACACAATGCAATCACAGGCAAACCAGCTTCAACACCGTGATAATAAGGGCGCGAACCGTCCTGATTGGCTGACCAAAAATGGTTATGCTGTTCATCACTCATTTGTCGAGCAGATAAACGTTGAGCCCATTGGCGAGCTTCGAGTAAATAGTCGGCTTGCTGAGTACTTTGATAGAGCTCACAACTGGCTAATAGGGCGCAATATTCATCAATGATATTTTCTTGCTGATCATCTAGATAAGCGAGATTGGCCGTTAGCAAATGTTGATAACCTCGCTGTGCTGCTTCTAGGTATTGCTGCTGAGTAAACTCGCCGTGCTCGGATAGGCGAGCAGCCGCCGCTAGCGCGGCAATCGCCACTCCTGCACCTTGACGAAAGCCAGCTTGATAATCGGTAGATTTGTGCCCTTGTTGAGTGGCATAGCTACAAATTTCGCGTTGTTTGGGATCTTTACTCCACTTGTCAAATACCGTGACATAAAAAAAACCCTCGGCGTTTTGCATACGAACGAGAAAATCAGCACCAAACAACGCCTCTTCCATGAGACGAATGCGAGAGAAATCAGCAAAACCCGAGTGATGGTTTAAAAGCGCTAACCCTTTGAGCATATTCCATACCACCATAGGTGTTTGTTGTGGGTTCAAATAGTTAGCATAAGAAAGGTGACTGAAGTATTTACTGACGTCACCAGAAGCATCGTACCAACCGCCGTGCACATCGGCAGTGAGTGAAGTGCCCAGCAGTGGTACTTGCTTATCTTGTCTATCGAATACGCCAGCACAGCGTTGTGATTTAAAATAATGCAGTACATCCGAAAAGGTACGCTGCATCAGTAGCCCAGATTGAATAGTAAAAGTGGCTGAGCGTGCGTTATCGACACAAAGATAGAATTGACCCATTTGCGTGATGGCCGAAAAATCGAGACGATGAAAATGCCCCTGATGCCAACCATCGACTTGGCCACCAAATTCAATCGCAATACGAGCCATAGTTTGATGTGTATGCGCACATACCAAGCGGGCTTCTTCAACGTAAAAAGCCGATTGATAGGTCAATAATACGGCCTGTTTAGGTCCCAACGCTTCATAACCAATGTGGTTAGTGAGTAATTGCATTCCTCTCTCCGTTAATCACGCAAAATCGTTGTTATGTTGATGATTCAATAGTTATTTATCTCCTTGCTATTTGACGCTCCAAGTTGTTTGCAGATAGCGATTCGACATTTCCTTATCGTGACCCCAAAGTCGCGAGCCAACGATAAGGACAGTATTAATGTTCAAATAAATAACAGCGCACAAAATGGTTTTCTGATAGCTGGGTTACCTCGGGCAGTTTTTCTCGACAGCGCTCGCTGGCGTGCAGGCATCGCCCAGCAAAGGGGCAGCCAACGGAGTCGGGTGTCCAGAGTGGAATTTCACCTTTATTGCCTTTGAGCTTTTCATGAATCGACTTTTTAGGATCGGGAACCGCAGAGACGAGCAACTGGGTATAAGGATGCTGTGGATCGTGAATGATCTCATCGGTGTCTCCCCATTCGACCATATGACCGACATACATCACGGCGAGATCTTCGGCAATATAACGGGCAGTGGCGATATCATGGGTGATGTAGAGTAGAGACATCTGTTTTTCAAACTTCATCTCTTGCATTAAGTTCAAGACCCCAGCACGAATCGACACATCGAGCATCGAGGTTGGTTCATCAGCGAGTACCACTTCTGCGCCAACGGCGATATTACGAGCTAAGTTGATGCGTTGTCGCTGTCCACCAGAGAGCTGATGAGGGTATTTTTCAGCGGTCTCTTTCGGCGGAATCAAACCAACCTGCTCAAGCAAATCATACACTCGCTCTTGCAGCTCTTTTTTATTCCCCGGTGTGACTTTTTTATGGATCAGTAGCGGACGAGCGATGTGATGAAAAATGGTATGGGTTGGATTGAGCGATCCAAAGGGATCTTGCCATACCATCTGCACACCCTCACGGTAGTGCATTAAATCTGAACGTGATTTAATGTTAAGAATATCTCTGCCTTTGTATTCAATCGTTCCTGAACTGGGGGCATACATCTTGGCGATCATTTTGGCCGTGGTTGATTTGCCTGAACCAGATTCTCCCACGACTGATAAGCCACGACTTTTGTACATTTTAAATGATACGTCATTGATAGCGCGCATCATCGGTTGTTTAAGACTATTGCTATTTAGTGGAAAATCCTTGACGAGATTCTTACCTTCCACCAACAGTTGGCCTAATACATTACTCATTGTTATCTCCAGAAATTCAGTTGTTTACCTACCTCAATACTCATGCTTTTCGCTGAGCAATCGGCTCACCATAGAGATGGCAATTCGAGAAGCGTCCTTGTTCAATTAGACGCAACTCAGTGGGCACTTTGCTGCAGGCTTCATGAACGCGATCGCAGCGAGCTTGAAAACGGCAACCATGGGGAATTTCCAATAAGTTCAGTGGATTGCCAGGGATTCCTGTGAGTTTATTTTTCGGTCCGGTTAAGGGTGGGAACGAGCTGCCTAGCCCTTTGGTATAAGGGTGATAAGGGGTCTCTAAAATTTGTTTAGAAGGAGCTACCTCAATCAGTTCACCAGAGTACATAATCCCAATCCGGTCTGAGAATTCGACCATCAAAGACAGATCGTGAGTGATGAATAAAATGGCAAAGCCAAATTCCTCTTTTAACGCATAGATCTTTTGCAAGATCTCTCGTTGGACGACCACATCCAATGCAGTAGTGGGTTCATCCATAATGATCATTTTCGGATTAAGGGCTAAAGCAATCGCAATCACTAGCCGTTGACGCATCCCTCCGGAAAATTGATGTGGATAGTCATTGAGACGGCTAGGATGAATGTCGACAATCTCTAATAAGCCTTCAGCACGCCGTTTGGCCTGTGAGCGGCTCATATTGGTGTGACGCATGATCACGTCACAAAACTGTTCTTCCATGGTCAATACAGGGTTAAGTGCATTCATGGCACTTTGGAAGACCATCGACATTTGGCTCCAGCGAAAGGACTGCATACGTTCTTCACTGTATTGCAAAATATTTTCGCCGTTGAAGATGACTTCTCCCCCAGTAATAAATGCGGGCGGCTTATGTAAACGCATTAACGAGAAAGCGACGGTCGATTTACCACAACCAGATTCGCCAGCGAGGCCAAAGATTTCTTTTGGCGCAATATCAAAGCTGACATTATTACAAGCGCGAACATCGCCCGCATCGGTAATATAATCAACACAGAGGTTGCGGATTGAGATAATAGGTTGGGTCATGATTATTTGTCTCCGCTCCAAATGGCTTGTTGAGGTTGCATGGCTGGTTTACGCTCTTTCTGTTCTTGCTTGGCAAGCTTCTTCCAACGTTTCATGCCTTTGTGAGAACGCAATTGTGGGTTAGCTATCTCATCAACCGCAAAGTTAAGCAACGCTAAGCCAGTCACCAATAAGGTTAAAGAAAGGCAAGGAGCTAACAGTTCCCACCACGCGCCAATTAACATCGAGGAGGAGGTTTGTACGTTATAGAGCATGATGCCCCAACTGATGGTGTTTGGATCGCCTAAACCGAGAAAGGAGATGGTGGCTTCCATCATAATCGCGTACATCACCGAGCCGATAAAACTTGCCCCAACAATCGAAATCAGGTTAGGAAGAATTTCGACGAAAATGATCCGCCAAGAAGACTCACCAAGCACTTCTGCGGCTTTAACAAACTCTTTTTCACGCAGTGCCATGGTTTGTGCTCGCACGACTCGAGCGCCCCAAGCCCAGGAGGTACAACCGATTATCAGTGCGATGGTCAGTGGCCCAGCTTGACCAATGAAGGCGGCGACCACAAACAGTAAGGGATATTGGGGAATCACCAACATGATGTTCATCGCAGCGGTAAGAAAATCATCGATTTTTCCACCAAAGTAACCCGCAGAGACGCCAATAATGGTCGCTAAAAAGCATACGGTGATCCCAGCGCCAAAACCGACCGCCAGTGATACTCTTGCTCCATAGGCCACTTGCGCCCACACATCTCGTCCCATACGGGTAGTGCCGAGCACATGGTTCTCTTTTTTGGACATCGCCAAAGTTCGACGATCGTTGCCCAGATTAGTCGCTATCCAACCATCTGGATTAGCTTTTGCGGCTTTGACGATAAAGCTTGGGTATTCATGTGGATTTCCCGTCCGTTTATCGGGTGCATGTTGAGTAATTAACGGCGCAAAAACTGCCATCAGTAAGAACAGGCTAAGAATGATCACTCCGAGCATTGCCATTCTATTACCACGAAGAAGTTTCACGAGTGCTTGCATAATTATTTACCTCCCCGGCGTAAACGCGGGTCGAGCACAACATAAAGCATGTCGGCGAGTAAGTTAAAGAACAGCATAAAGAGCGTCATGATGATCAATTGGCCTTGCAAAACCTGGTAATCTCGCGCGGTGATCGCGTTGAACAAAACCGTACCAAGGCCGGGGTAGTTGAAGATAATCTCAATAATTAATTGACCACCTATCGCCATGCCGAGTGACATTGAAAGAGCGGTGACGCTGGGTAATAGTGCATTACGAGCGGCGTAGTTAAAAACGACTCGGTTTTCACTGAGTCCTTTGCCTTTCGCCATCGTGATGTAATCTTCAGCCAACAAGTTAATCATGTTGTTGCGCATGTTGACTAAGAAGCCACCTATTTGCACGATTGAGGCACAAAGCAAAGGCAGTACAGCGTGAAATCCTACGTTTTTAATAAAGGCCCAGCTTGTCCAATCTGGAATGGTACCTGGTGTGTAAGCGTAACCAGTTGGAAACCATCTTAAGCCGATAGCAAAGGTGTACATGGCGAGCATGGCAATAACCACTTGGGGAACCGCTTGAATCACCAGCATCCCTGGGGTCACAAAAGAGTCGTAGTAACTGCCTCGTTTCCAAGCAGCAAAGATGCCGAGGATAGAGCCAATCGAAAATGAAATAATCACCGCTGTGCCAGCAAGGAATAGTGACCAACCAAAAGCACCCGCTAAAAGCTCATTAACACTTAATGGATAGAATTTGATCGATGTCCCGAGTTCCCAACTGAGGATGCTTTTCATATAAGTAAAATATTGAACCCAAATCGGTCCATCAACAAAGCCAAGCAGTTGTCTCATGGCTTCAATTCGTTCTGGTGTCACTTGTGCGGTTGCGTGTGCGAACATCATGGTCACCGGATCTCCGGGCATGGCTCGCGGTATAATAAAATTGAGGGTTGCTGCAACCAGCAACGCCGCAAAATAAAATGACAAACGTCTTAAAAAATATCCCATAACTTACCCCTTACTCACCCAGTCATCCTGATAACCCCGTGCTATTTGAAGTTGCGGTAATGTTGGCTAGCTGCAACTCCAAGCCGTTTGGTTATATTATTCAGGTCGCTCACAGAAAGTTGAGAGCGAGAAATCCCCTGACGACACGCGCCATACTTATCATTAATAAGAGAGGGGATTTTCAAGAGCGGCGCAACGAATGCGCCGCAGCAATCAACGTTTACTTAACGGGTTTTAAATCCAGTACATGTAGTAAACGCTCTGGGATACCAGCCCAAATACTTGGACGGCCTTTTGGATTTTCTTCGTTCCACCAGCCAGTAAAGCGCGTGGTGTTATATTGGTACATCCAAGCACCAGACAAAACAGGAGCGGTGACTTGATTTTCAGCGATGATCTTTTGGATCTTGTGAGCAATGGCTAGCTGTTCATTACGGTCTGCGGTTTTGTAGAAGCTGTTTAGAAGACGGTCAAGCTCTTCATTTTTGAAGAAATGCATAGCAAAACGCGGCATTCCATCACCAGACTGTAGCGCTGAGTTATAACCACTATTCCAATAAGTATAAGGATCGGCACCATGGAAGTAGTTGGTATAAGCGACATCGTAGTTACCTTCGAGCATGGCTTGGTTATAAACTGCAAACTCAGGCGTACGAGCTCGAGCTCTAATGCCCACTTCTTGTAACTGTTCAACGGCTAGCTGAACGGTGTTATTAAAATCGGTCCAGCCATTAGGCGATTGAATTAACAACTCAAAGGTTTTACCTGATGGTGTTTCGACAAAACCATTACCGTTAATATCTTTAAAGCCAGCTTTGGCGAGTAGCGCTTTGGCACCTTCGACATTGTAGGTATTGAAGCCTTTATACTTATCGTGTACCGCTTTATCTGACCATGCTTCAAACGCGTAGCCGAGACCAGAAGCAAAATCGTTGACCGTACCACCACCATAGAAGGCGATATCAATGATGGTTTGACGATCCAGTGCCATTGAGAAGGCGCGACGGAAATCAACGTTAGTCAGTGCTTCTTTTTTCGCAGGATCGGCGTTTTTGAAGTTAATCATAAACGCTTGTGTTCCTGCCGCTGGGTACCAGTAGTGGTGGTTTGGATTGGCCGCCGCGTAAGTACGATCGATATCGGGAACAAATGAGGATGTCCAGTCAAGCTCAGAGTTAATAATTTGTCCCAATAATTGGTCGTTATTGGCGATTTGTGGCACGCGTAAACAATCGACTTTTAAGCTTGCTGCGTCCCAGTAATTCGGGTTGCGGCACTGGATGTAAAGTTGTGGAGTAAAGGTATCAATTTCGGTAAATGGACCAGTACCAACTGGGTTTTGGTTAGTGAATGTCGTTGGCTCTTTGACATCTTTCCAGATATGTTGAGCAACAATCGGTACTTGAGCAATTTCATAAGGAACGTTGGAGTTAGCTTCACTCAAACGAAAACGCACTTTGTAGTCATTAATCTTCTCAACGCTGGTGACCCACTTATTGATACCGCGTTGATCTAGTTCAGGTTTTTCTTTCACTAGATTGAATGAGAAGATGACGTCGTTCGCGCTAAAGCCCTTACCATCTGACCATTTGACGCCTTTACGAATATCGAAAGTGACACTCATTAAATCGTCAGACATGGAGAAGTTTTCGGCTAAACGCATAACGGGAGTATTACCGTGCATTTCATTAAAAATGACCAATGGTTCATAAATGAAGTCAGTGGTTGTTCTTAAATTCGTGGCAAGGTAAGGGTTAAAGTTGCGCACCATGGTTGGGTAAAAATCGGGTACGATGGTCAACTCACTGCGTGCAAACGCTGGAGTTGACACGGTTGCGGCTGCAGTAATTACGGCAGCGGCTAGGGCAGTTTTTTTTATATTGGCAAGCATAGCTGTTCCTTACTATTTGCTTTCATTTCACATACGGATATGAATAGGGTTTGAATGTCATCATCGGATTAACACTCGGCAATGACCCACCTCATGATGTTCATTAAGTCAAAGCTCAATGGCATGAGTGGCCTGTAGGTCGTTGACAGAGGTAAGGAAACACCTTACAAGGAAAATTATCAATTCTAATTCCCGTTAAAAACGTCAAAATACTCTTACTTGACGTCAGTTTTGTTAAAATGAATCTAATTGCCTCATGAGTGTTGAAATAGTAAACAGTGATTCACTTCGCAAATGAGTCAATTGCGCCGTCAATTTGTGAGTGGTTACTATCTTTAATTTCCTTTATATATATAGCAT
>NZ_WXWI01000051.1:0-110024 GCF_009904895.1 Vibrio sp. V31_P5A7T61 | reverse complement strand
CAATCAGACTTTATCGAGTAACAAGACAATGTGGAGCGGTAGTTCAGTTGGTTAGAATACCGGCCTGTCACGCCGGGGGTCGCGGGTTCGAGTCCCGTCCGCTCCGCCACTGATAAAGAGCTTTGCTAAACAGCAAGGCTTTAGTTGTAAGATTATTTAGGGGTGTAGCTCCAATTGGTAGAGCAGCGGATTCCAAATCCGCGTGTTGGGAGTTCGAATCTCTCCACCCCTGCCAGATACAAAAGGTCTTAGTCGTTTGACTGAGACCTTTTTTGATCTAGGTACAATATTTTTAAGTTCGGCAGCCTCCAAAGCAGCGGATCCCGCTAATCGCCAAAAGATGCGTGTGTTGGGTGTTAATAGCAAATCGTAAGCCTTAACAGCAATGTTAAGGCTTTTTTATTTTCGGTTATTTACTTATTTGATGACAAAGGCGGATACATGAAAGTCGAAAGTAATCCATATCCTTTCTTTTTATTTAACAGTGGTAAATGATTGGTAGTCTATCGAAGTTCAATTTATAAGCTGTTATGATAAATGACAACAAAAGGAGTAAAGTATGCCACATATTCGATTTCGAGCATTAGAACCGCAAACAGTCCAAGCTTTGTCAGCGACATTAATTAACGAGTTACAGCCTCTAATCAATGCTCCTCGCGAGGACTTCACCTTTGAATATATCTACAGTACTTTCTTCTTTGATGGGGCTGTCAGTCAGGCTTATCCTTTCGTTGAAGTGCTCTGGTTTGATAGAGGACAAAATGTTCAAGACCAAGTCGCATCGGTAATTACCGATCAAGTGCGTCAAGTCTTGAGTAGTCAAGTTGACGTTGCGGTGATATTTACCGCATTAAAACCGAATCACTATTATGATAATGCTCAGCATTATTAAGAGACGTTCATGAATCAAGTTATTGATACCATTACCTCACATCGTTCTATCCGTGCTTTTAAAGATCAACCAATCAGTAAAATACAGTTGGATGCCATTATTGCATCGGGTATCGCTGCCTCTTCTTCGAGTTTATTGCAAGCGGTATCCATTATACGCATTACTGAGCAAGAGAAGCGCCTTAAATTGGCTGAACTTGCGGGTAACCAACCTTATGTCGCTAGCGCCGCCGAATTTTTAGTATTTTGTATTGATTATCAACGTCATTACACGCTTGATAATAACGTGCATCCAGAATTTATGGAGCTGACCCTGATCGGGGCTATTGATGCGGGCATTATGGCACAAAATTGTTTGCTAGCAGCAGAATCGTTGCAATTAGGTGGTGTTTACATCGGGGGATTAAGAAATTCGCCTTATGAGGTTGATCAATTATTAGAATTACCCCCTTATTGTGCAGTGCTTTTTGGCTTGTGTTTAGGTCATCCGGATCAACACCCGCAATTAAAGCCAAGATTAAGTCCAGAAGTGATCGTACATGAAAATGCTTATCAGCCTTTAGAGGTTGGGCGTGTTAAACAGTACGATCAAATTATGCTTGATTACTATCAAACTCGTTCAAGCAATAGTAAGCAACAAGGTTGGTCTGAGCAAACTTGTAATAAATTAGCTCAGGAATCGAGGCCTTATATGCAGGACTATTTTCATTGCAAGGGGTTGGCTAAAAAGTGATCGCTATAATGTCACTCATTACTGCGCTATTGTAAAACACATCGCTAATTGCTCCCTCTAGAAGCTTATATTCTAAGGGAGCCAATTTTATCACTTGCTTTGTTTCTCTGAGCGATCAAGTGAATCAAGTTCTGATAATTGATGCTTTCTTGCCGTGTTGAGCATGTTGTTAAAATAATGACGTAATGAGTACAGCATGAGTAGACTGGGTACGACCATAACTGCAGTTAATACGAAAAATAGTGACCAATTATCAAGATAATCAGCAACTTGACCGCTAAATGAAGCAAGCGTTGTACGGCCAAAGTTGCCTAGTGATGCTAGTAAAGCATATTGAGTAGCGGAAAAAGCTTGCCCTGTCATTACCGTTAAGAAAGAAACGAAAGCTACAGTAGAAAAAGCGGTAGTAAAGTTATCAACAACAATTGTAGCGAGCAGAAGATGTTCATTCGGGCCGACTTCAGCAATCCAAGAGAACATAAGATTACTTGCCGACATCGCTATTCCGCCGATCATTAATCCTTTAATAATGCCAAATCTTACGTTGAACATGCTACCGACAAACGTAAATAGCATAGTTAATCCCCAACCAATCAACTTAGAGTAGTATCCGATTTGTTCATTGGTGAATCCGATATCTTTATAAAAAGCAATCGACATCCTACCCAGAAATGCTTCTCCAATTTTGAACAGAAAGACAAACAGTAATAGAGTGATCGCCACTCGAGTTCCATTTTGGCGGAAAAAATCAATGAAAGGTTCAAATAATGTCACGGTGAGCCATGTCGCGGCTTTAGATTGAATGACTTCACCGTGTCGTAACTCAGCTTGTTGTTGTAATCGATCTCGATGAGACGTTGGTTCGCCGACAAATAAGGTGAACAGCATTAACAATAATACGATTGCCGCCATTCCGTAATAGACTTGGTTCCAACCCACACTATCGGCATTAATAAAAGCAAAGTATCCGGGTAGAGAATATCCAGTCCACCATCCAATCACCGCCATTGCTGAAGCTTGAGGCAACTTTGATTGTTCTGATTTAGGAAAGGTGTCAATGCGAAAAGCATCAATGGCAATATCTTGTGTCGCTGATGCGGTAGCGATCGCCAGAGCAAACATTGATGTTAAAATAAGATTGGTCGCCGGATTAACCCCTGCGATCAGCAACGTAAAAATAAAAACCAGAAGTTGGCAAAACAATATCCAGCTTCGTCTTTGTCCTAGTCTTTTATATAAGAATGGGATTTTTACTCGATCGACTAAAGGTGCCCAAAGAAAATTAATGGCATAGACGGAAAATACGCTACCAAAGTATCCGATAGCGGCTAGAGATAAGCCTGCATCTTTAAGCCATCCAGACATGTTTGAACCGATCAATACCCAAGGGAAGCCACTTGAGCAACCAAGTAGAAATACCCATAAAAGACGACGATCAAGATAACTTTTAATGGTTTGTGACCAAGTAAGATATTGAGTTCCGCTCGGCATGAGCCTTATCCTTACAGAGTTCCCCCTAACTTTAAGTTAGGGGGAAGAAATTAATCAACAATGACTGTCACATTGGTAATGACGATTGGGGTTACAGGGACATCATTCAGATGGCCTATCGTTCGAGTTGGTTGCTTGGCCATCATTTGGATAGTTTCAAAGCCACTGATCACTTTACCAAAAACGGCATAGCCTTCTTGACGTTGGGTGGGATTTAAAAATTGATTATCAGCAAGGTTAATAAAAAATTGTCGTGTGGCAGAATTTGGGTTAGCGGTTCTTGCCATGGCAATTGTTGCCGTATCATTGCGTAGCCCATTATGAGCTTCATTGATAATCGGTGGGTGGGTTTTTAATGGTTCTAATTTGGCGTCAAAGCCTCCACCCTGAGCCATGAACCCAGGGATTACTCGATGGAATTGACTACCGATATAACTACCATCTTGCACATAATGTAAAAAATTTTCACTGGTAATTGGTGCTAATTGTGAATCAAGCTCTACGATGAAATCACCGATAGAGGTCTCAAATTTAACCTGTGGTTCTGCCCATACAGTAATGCTGAACATCGTTAGAATGGCGGCGGCTATTTTTTTAACCATTGAAACGATCCTTCATATAGCTTTGCAACTCGCTATCGTTGGCAATTTCTTTCAGTACTAAATTAACAACATCATTGAATACTCTTTCAATATCTTGATTTGATGCACTTAAAGCAGCGCTTCGCTTCGCTGTACCATGATAACTTTTTACTAGCTTACCTTTAGGCGTTTCGGCGGTTAACTCAAGAGTGACACTGGCGTTCATTTCATGCGAGGTAATTGAGTGTTTGACAGTAACTAACGCCTCTTGAATCTCTAACGCCAGATTGTTTTCACTATTCACCGTTAAACGGAAACCTTGCGAAGCAAACTGTTCAGCTAAAGTATTTTCTAAGGTAATACGTAGATTTTGTTTCGCATGCACTGGCTCAATATGATTGCGTCCACTGTCGACTAATGCCACATACTGCGCAGAACGAACATCTTTGCTGACTAAGGTAAAGCTGACATTGTTAACAATATTGCTGCTACTTAATACTGCTTGAGGCATAAAGTTAATTTGCTCTTGCTTTGGTGCGGCACAAGCGGTTAAGAGTGCAATTGAGGCGGCGATAACCAATTTCTTCATGATCAAATCCTTTGCTGTAGTGAACGGTAATACTTATGACTTAATAGCCTGTAAGATAACAAATTTTGCGTTACTAGCGATAGTTTTCACCTGCGTATTACCAAATAGTCGCTTTAACTTGATATCGTAACCGAGGTGACGGTTACCAATCACTAACAACTTACCCTGTTTAGAAAGAACACGCTTAGCATCACAAAACATCTGCCATGCAATATGATCAGTGATGGCTTGTTGCTGATGGAACGGTGGATTACAAACGATAAACATTGTGCTGTGATCGGGAAAGCCATCTAAACAATTATTCGTCAAACATTCAAAACGATGCTGTGATGATAAATTTTTCTCAAGATTTCGTTTCGCTGACTCCACCGCCATAAAGCTTTCATCAACAGAGATTATTTTGGCTTGTGGGTTCAGTTGCCCGAGTTTGACCGATAAAACGCCGTTGCCGCATCCTAAATCAATAATACTCTCTAAGGTGTCATCTTGAGGTAAATAATCTAAGAGTAAACGCGCGCCTTGATCCAAACGTTCAGCAGAGTAGACATTAGGCAGATTAGTTAATTCAATCGTTTTATCATCAATGCTCCAGCAAATACTTTCTTCTATCGAGGGAAGGGGCTGAACATCGGGCTGAGAAAAGACGAGACGATGTTTTTTCCACGCCAAAGAAGTCTGTGTTTGGCCTAAATATTGTTCAAAAAGTTGTAATGTAGAGGTATGGATTTCTTTTGCTTTATTGACGGCTATTACAGGGCAATGAGCGGGTAAAGAGGCTCTTAATTGGCTCAATTGCCAAATTAAATGACGGTTATTACGAGGAATTTGCATCAATACAAGGTCGATGTTATCCGGGATCGATGCCATCGTATTATCGAGATGAATAGCGGGACAACCATTGGCTTGTAAATTCGCTATCGTAGCTTGTTGGGCAATAAATGAATCACTCAACATAGTGATTTGATGTTCGAAAGACAAATAGCAGCTTAGTGCACCGAAATGATCATTCAGAACAAGAATATGCCGATTAGGTTGTAGATTGAGCGTTTTAAGATGAGAGATCAAATACTCATCACCCGCATCCCAAGCTTGTAGCGTTTCATTACTGCGAATGGGAAATCGATGAAGCGTTAAAGTTCGGTTATCCAAGGTTAATTCTGTTTTCATCTTGTTCGTTAATTATCGATTAAAGAAAGGCGACAACATTGTCTCAAATGGAGAGGGAACAAGAAACCAAAACCTTTTCCTTATCATTAAGCAAGAGTAGAATCGCAGCATCATATAAATGAGACATTGTGCCGTTGAGGACTCATCATGCATCAAGAAACCATCGAAATGAAATTACAGCAGGCTTTTCAACCAGAGCATTTACAAGTGTTGAATGAAAGCTATATGCATAATGTCCCTGCCGGTTCAGAAAGCCACTTTAAAGTCATTATTGTTAGCGATACTTTTGTCGAACAGCGCTTGATTACTCGTCATCGACAAGTTAATCAAGTGTTAAAAGATGAGCTTGCTCACTCTATCCATGCATTAGCTATTCATACTTACACGCCACAAGAATGGAACCAATTGCAAGGTGGGGCTCCTGATAGTCCTATGTGTATGGGCGGTTCTAAAAATGAACTTAAATAAGTGAGTGATCGCCGTTATCAGCCTTTGCGTATTGTATTGTTAAGCAGACCATGGTGGTGCATTTTCTCTACCAATCATCAAATAATTCTGCTCGTAAGTTAACTGACTAAGGTTAACTGTGCGATAGGTCATATTTATGATTATTTATCATTCCTTGCTAGCTATTTCTTGATAAATAAAGCGAATGAAGCGGGGATTGGTCATGGCATCCAGTTCCTAAAAGATGCTAGACTATTGCACCTGACAAATCTCATTACAGACTGGTAATCGGATTTTAAGAAGGATGTTGCGGTTTTGGCATTAACAACAGCCAAAAACGGACACTATCAATGTCGTGTCTAGAGAGCGTTAGATCGTGTTGACTGGCATGTAAGTCAATTAGCCCGTCTCGTTCTCGATTTTACGCAATGAAAGAATCTTTTTCCCAATAAAAAAGTAGTGCAAGTGCGTATGATTACAATAAAAAAGGGTTTGGACCTTCCCATTGCTGGAGCTCCTTCCCAGGTGATTCATGATGGCAAAGCCATCACCAAAGTCGCCTTGCTTGGCGAAGAGTACGTGGGTATGCGTCCAACGATGCATGTTCGCGTGGGTGATGAAGTGAAAAAAGCACAAGTTCTTTTTGAAGATAAGAAGAACCCAGGTGTCGTTTTTACTTCTCCTGTTTGTGGCAAAGTTATTGAAGTTAATCGTGGTGCTAAGCGAGTCCTTCAGTCCGTTGTGATTGAAAAGATGGGCGATGAGCAAATCACCTTCAATAAATTTGACGCGAGCCAGTTAGCGAGTTTAGACCGCGCAGCGGTGACCTCTCAACTTGTCGACTCTGGATTGTGGACAGCCCTACGAACTCGTCCGTTCAGCAAGGTACCAGCCATTAATTCTCACACTAAAGCGATCTTCGTTACGGCCATGGATACCAATCCATTAGCCGCAGAGCCAAGTGTTATCATTAATGAGCAGCCAGAGGCGTTCACTGCAGGTCTAGACGTGCTTTCAGTACTCACTGAAGATAAAGTCTATGTTTGTAAATCGAACGTAAGCTTGCCTCGTTCAGCTCAACAGAATGTGCATGAGCATGTTTTTGATGGCCCACATCCAGCTGGCTTAGTCGGGACGCACATGCATTTCTTGTATCCTGTTAATGCGCAAAATGTGGCATGGAACATCGATTATCAAGACGTAATTGCTATTGGTAAGCTGTTTTTAACCGGTGAACTGTACAATGAACGAGTGATTTCATTGGCGGGGCCAGTGGTGAATAATCCACGTTTGCTACGTACCGTAATGGGCGCAAGTTTGGATGAGCTAACTCATAGTGAATTAATGCAAGGCGATGTACGAGTAATATCAGGCTCCGTATTGTCTGGTACAAAGGCTTCTGGTCCCCATGCTTACCTTGGTCGTTATCATAAGCAAGTCTCCGTTTTGCGTGAAGGCCGAGAAAAAGAACTGTTTGGTTGGGCGATGCCGGGTAAAACCCGCTTCTCTGTGACACGAGCATTCTTAGGTCATTTCTTTAAAGGTCAGTTGTTTAATATGACTACCACCACCAATGGTAGTGATAGAGCAATGGTTCCTATTGGCAACTATGAAAAAGTCATGCCGCTCGATATGGAACCAACATTGCTACTGCGCGATTTGTGTGCGGGTGATACCGATAACGCTCAGCGTTTAGGGGCTCTTGAGTTAGACGAAGAAGATCTCGCGCTGTGCACCTTTGTATGTCCAGGCAAGTATGAATATGGCGCCTTGCTGCGCGAGTGCCTCGACAAGATTGAGAAGGAAGGGTAATTTTCATGGGCCTTAAAAAGTTTCTTGAAGACATCGAGCCTCATTTTGAGCCAGGTGGAAAACATGAGAAGTGGTTTGCTTTGTATGAAGCTGCTGCAACGTTGTTTTATACACCGGGCCTAGTGACGAAAAAAAGCTCACACGTGCGTGATAGCGTTGATTTAAAACGCATCATGATCATGGTTTGGTTTGCGGTATTCCCTGCTACTTTCTGGGGAATGTACAACGCAGGCGGCCAAGCCATTTCTGCCCTATTGCACATGTCTGCATCTGGTCAGCTGGATTTAGCAGCAGCAATCGCAGGCAACTGGCACTACTGGTTGACCGAAATGCTGGGTGGTACCATTTCTGCTGAGGCAGGCTGGGGCTCCAAAATGTTGCTCGGGGCAACTTACTTCCTACCAATTTATGCAACCGTCTTTATTGTTGGTGGTTTCTGGGAAGTATTGTTCTGTATGGTACGCAAACATGAAGTGAATGAGGGTTTCTTTGTTACTTCAATTCTGTTTGCTCTGATTGTTCCACCCACGTTACCACTTTGGCAAGCGGCATTAGGTATTACCTTTGGTGTTGTGGTTGCGAAAGAAATTTTCGGTGGTACTGGACGTAACTTCCTAAACCCTGCGTTGGCTGGCCGTGCTTTCCTGTTTTTTGCTTATCCAGCACAAATTTCAGGGGATACAGTATGGACGGCTGCTGATGGTTACTCGGGTGCAACTGCACTTAGCCAGTGGGCGCAAGGTGGTTCAGGTAGTCTTGTACATACGGTAACCGGTGAGACGATCACTTGGATGGATGCCTTTATTGGTAATATTCCAGGTTCGATTGGTGAAGTATCTACACTGGCGCTGATATTAGGCGGTATATTTATCGTCTATATGGGTATCGCCTCATGGCGTATTATTGCCGGCGTTATGATTGGTATGGTGGCGTTAGCAACCTTATTTAATGTGATCGGCTCTGATACTAACCCTCTATTTAGTATGCCTTGGCACTGGCATTTAGTGTTGGGCGGATTTGCATTCGGTATGATTTTCATGGCGACTGATCCTGTCTCCGCCGCGTTTACCAATAACGGTAAGTGGGCATATGGTATCTTAATTGGTGCTATGTGTGTCCTCATTCGTGTGGTTAACCCAGCGTATCCTGAAGGGATGATGTTGGCTATCCTGTTTGCAAACTTGTTTGCACCTCTGTTCGACAATTTGGTTGTAGAGAGAAATATCAAACGGAGAGAAGCCCGCTATGGCAAGTAATAACGATAGCATTAAAAAAACGCTGTTGGTTGTTATCGCATTGAGCCTAGTGTGCTCGATTGTGGTTTCTGCTTCAGCGATCATTTTAAAAGACCGCCAAACCAATAATGCTTTGCTTGATATGCAAAGTAATATTGTCTCGGTGGCGGGCTTAGAAGCTCGTAATCCGCAAGAAATTCAAGCACAGTTCCGCTCCAATATCGTGCCTCGTTTGGTCGATTTTAGTACCGGTAATTTTGTTGAGGGAGATGCGGCAAACTTTGACCAGCGAGCAGCGTCGCGTAATCCTAGTGAGTCTATTCGTCTACCAGCCGATCAAGACCCAGCTAAAATCCTACGTCGCTCTAATCTTGGTGTTGTCTATTTAGTTAAAGGCGATGAAGGGTACTCCAAAGTTATTTTACCGATGCACGGTAACGGCTTATGGTCGATGATGTACGCTTTTGTTGCTGTAGAAATGGATGGTAATACTGTTGCGGGCATTACTTACTACGAGCAGGGTGAAACTCCTGGGCTTGGTGGTGAAGTAGAAAACCCAAGATGGCGTCAACAATTTGTAGGTAAGCAATTGTTTGATGAAAATCATCGTCCAGCGCTTCGCGTCTACAAAGGTGGTGCGCCTGAAGGATCTATTCACGGTGTTGATGGACTGTCTGGAGCGACACTGACGGCTAATGGTGTACAACATACGTTTGACTTCTGGTTGGGTGACATGGGCTTTGGTCCATTCCTTGCAAAAGTTCGTGACGGAGGCCTGAACTAATGGCTAACGCAAAAGAAATGAAAAAAAGCTTGTTAGCGCCAGTGTTGGACAACAACCCAATTGCACTACAAGTGCTTGGTGTGTGTTCTGCATTAGCGGTAACAACTAAGCTAGAAACTGCTTTTGTTATGACACTTGCGGTTATCTTTGTAACTGCATTTTCTAACTTGTTTGTTTCTATTATTCGTAATCACATTCCTAATAGTGTGCGGATTATCGTGCAAATGGCGATTATCGCTTCGTTGGTTATCGTGGTTGACCAGTTCTTAAAAGCTTTCTTATACGATATTTCTAAACAACTATCGGTATTCGTTGGCTTGATCATTACTAACTGTATCGTTATGGGACGCGCCGAAGCGTTTGCGATGAAATCAGCGCCCTTACCCTCATTGATTGACGGTATCGGCAATGGACTAGGTTATGGTTTTGTCCTGATCACGGTTGCTTTTTTCCGCGAACTGCTTGGCTCTGGTCAACTGTTTGGTTTAGAAGTCTTGCCACTGGTAAGTAACGGCGGATGGTATCAGCCAAATGGTATGATGCTGCTCGCGCCATCGGCCTTCTTCTTAATCGGTTTCTTGATTTGGGCTATCCGTACGGTGAAACCAGCACAAGTCGAAGCGAAGGAGTAAAACTGCAATGGAACATTATATTAGTTTGCTTGTTCGTTCGATCTTTATCGAGAACTTAGCGCTATCGTTTTTCTTAGGGATGTGTACTTTCTTGGCGGTATCTAAGAAAGTAAAAACCTCTTTTGGCTTAGGTGTCGCGGTTATTGTGGTTCTAACCATTGCCGTGCCGGTGAACAATTTACTCTATAACTTGGTGTTGAAAGACAGCGCGTTAGTCGACGGAGTAGACCTGAGCTTTTTGAATTTCATCACCTTTATTGGGGTAATTGCTGCCTTAGTTCAAATTTTAGAAATGGTGTTGGACCGATTCTTCCCACCACTATACAACGCGCTAGGCATTTTCTTACCCTTAATTACGGTGAACTGTGCCATCTTTGGTGGTGTGTCTTTCATGGTACAACGCGATTACAACTTCACTGAGTCGATTGTTTATGGCTTTGGTTCTGGTGTCGGTTGGATGTTGGCGATTGTTGCGCTTGCGGGCATTCGCGAGAAAATGAAATATTCAGACGTTCCTCCAGGATTACGTGGTTTAGGTATCACGTTTATCACGGTAGGTTTGATGGCGTTAGGCTTTATGTCTTTCTCTGGTGTTCAACTGTAAGTCGGGTAGGCCGCAACAATAAAGGAATAGTCAATGCTAAGTATTATCCTTGGTGTCGTGATGTTTACCATTATCGTTCTAGCGTTGGTATTAGTGATTTTATTCGCTAAGTCCAAGCTGGTACCTTCAGGTGACATTACCATCTCAATTAATGGTGAGCCAGATAAGGCCATCTTAACTCAGCCAGGTGGCAAGTTACTCAGTGCCTTAGCGGGTTCAGGAATTTTTGTTTCTTCAGCTTGTGGTGGCGGTGGTTCTTGTGGACAGTGCCGAGTAAAAATCAAATCGGGCGGTGGTGATATTCTGCCTACCGAGCTTGATCATATCAGTAAAGGTGAAGCCCGAGAAGGCGAGCGTCTTGCTTGTCAGGTCGCAGTGAAAACCGATATGGATATTGAGCTTCCAGAAGAGATTTTTGGGGTGAAACGTTGGGAATGTGAAGTTATCTCTAATGATAACAAAGCAACCTTCATTAAAGAGCTCAAGCTACAGATTCCGGATGGTGAGTCAGTACCATTCAGAGCTGGTGGCTATATTCAGATTGAAGCACCGGCACATCACATTAAATACTCTGATTTTGATGTTCCAGAAGAGTATCGTGGTGACTGGGACAAGTTTAACTTGTTCCGCTACGAGTCGAAGGTTGATGAAGATATCATTCGCGCTTACTCAATGGCTAACTATCCTGAAGAGTTTGGGATTATTATGCTTAACGTGCGTATTGCAACGCCGCCGCCAAATAATCCTGATGTGCCACCAGGTCAAATGTCCTCGTATATTTGGTCACTGAAAGCTGGTGATAAATGTACTATTTCTGGTCCGTTTGGTGAGTTCTTCGCTAAAGATACTGATGCAGAAATGGTGTTTATCGGTGGTGGTGCTGGCATGGCTCCAATGCGTTCGCATATTTTTGACCAGCTTAAGCGTTTGAAATCAAAACGTAAGATGTCTTTCTGGTACGGTGCGCGTTCTAAACGTGAAATGTTCTACGTTGAAGATTTTGATGGTCTGGCAGCAGAAAATCCGAATTTCGTTTGGCATTGTGCATTATCTGATCCGATGCCTGAAGACAACTGGGATGGCTATACTGGCTTTATCCATAATGTATTGTATGAAAATTATCTGCGCGATCACGATGCGCCAGAAGATTGTGAATACTACATGTGTGGGCCACCGATGATGAATGCTGCGGTTATCGGCATGTTGAAAGATCTCGGTGTAGAAGATGAGAATATTCTACTGGATGATTTTGGCGGTTAATCGCTAATTATCGCAAAACCGATGGCTGGCTCAGATGAGTCAGCCATTATTTTTCTGCCGAGAGTATAACGTGAGAAAATAGGTCTGTTGATTGCCATATACTCAAACGACGTTAAGTTGTCGTTAGGCGACAGGTAAGTGAATTTCGATACGTAAAGATAACGGATGAGAATGAACGAATGTTGCCACTACTATGGCTGAAAGTGGTAAGGGATAAAACACACCTATGAGTTCATGATCTAATGAGGTATTAATAAGTGAAGAAATGGCTTGTTGCATTCGCATCGCTAATTTTTATGGCTGGATGTGAAAAATCAGTTGAATTGGTCCATTTAAATGGGCCAACGATGGGGACGACCTACAATATAAAGTACACTCAACAAGCAGGTATTCCTGACTCATCTCATTTACAAACAGAGATCGATCGTTTGTTAGAGCAAGTCAATGACCAGATGTCAACGTACCGTGAAGATTCTGAACTCAGTCGCTTTAATCAACATCAAAGTAGCGAGCCTTTTCAGGTCTCAGAGCAAACGGCAATGGTTGTGAAAGAGGCAATTCGACTGAATGCGCTCACCTTGGGAGCATTAGATGTGACGGTCGGGCCTTTGGTTAATTTATGGGGCTTTGGTCCCGAAGCGCGCCGAGATACAGTACCTAGTGAGCAAGAGTTAGCCGCACGAAAAGCCAAAACAGGCATAGAACATTTATCCATTTCTGGGCATTTTTTAAGTAAAGCTATCCCTGATTTATACGTTGATTTGTCAACCATCGCCAAAGGTTGGGGAGTTGATGTTGTTGCCGACTTTATCGAATCGCAAGGGATTGAGAATTACATGGTTGAAGTTGGCGGAGAAATGCGCCTTAAGGGCCTTAATGCTCAAGGCATTCCTTGGCGAATTGCGATTGAAAAACCGTCTGTACAAGAGCGCTCAGTTCAAGAGATAATTGAACCCGGTAATATGGCTATTGCCACTTCTGGTGATTATCGGAATTATTTTGAACGCGATGGTATGCGTTATTCACACATTATTAATCCACAAACGGGTTATCCAATCGATAATAAAGTGGTTTCAGTCACGGTTCTGGATAAATCGAGCATGACCGCTGATGGTCTTTCAACGGGTCTTATGGTGCTAGGTGAAGAAAAGGCGATGGCGGTGGCTGAGTTAAATCAAATCCCCGTATTTATGATTATTAAAACAGATGATGGCTTTAGAGAGGTGGTTTCTAGTGCATTTCAGCCTTATCTTAATCGGTCAAAATAAAGAGTGAGTCAGTTACGATGAGTACTTTTTTTATAACATTTGCTGTCTTTATGGCAGTGATTGCTGCAATGGCAGTAGGCTATATTTTTCAAAAGAAAGTCGTGAAAGGCAGTTGTGGCGGTCTTGGTGCGGTTGGTATTGAAAAGGTTTGTAATTGCCCTGAACCTTGTGATGCTCGTAAAAAACGAGAAGCACGTGCCGCAGCTCGTGCTGAACGGTTAGCAGCATGGGAAAAAGACCGAATTGCTTAATCTTTTTATGTGCGATGAATATACCCAAACAACTTGGAGTTGCAGGTAGGCGGCAAGTGAGTAAATCGCCATGAGCATAGGCAGACTATATGATTGGGGTGTACGAACGCAACCAACACCGCTGCCGCTTCAAGGAGGAAGGGTAAAGCCATTAACGCTTTTCTCAATCAAGTAATCAACACCTCGCCATCTGGGCGAGGTGTTTTTTTATATGCATTTCATAACGAAATATCTATACTGTTCATACATACAGTTTTGTTCGTGATGCGTGATGGGTGAATCGATTCGTAAAATTATTCATATTGATATGGACTGTTTTTTCGCTGCCGTAGAAATGCGTGATAATCCTACCTATCGAGATCGACCATTAGCGGTCGGAGGGAATGAGAAACAGCGCGGTGTGATCAGTACATGTAATTATGAAGCGCGACGTTTTGGTATTCATTCTGCGATGCCAACGGCTCAGGCGATCAAACTATGCCCCCACTTATTGGTGGTGCCGGGTAGAATGTCGGTCTATAAAACTATCTCGCAACATATCCAACAGATTTTTCAGCGTTATACTGCGATTATAGAGCCCCTGTCATTAGATGAGGCGTTTTTAGATGTCAGTGATGCTCAGACTTATTATGGCAGCGCCACATTAATTGCTGAAGCGATTCGGCGTGATATCTGGAATGAACTCCAGTTGACGGCCTCTGCCGGCGTTGCGCCACTTAAGTTTCTCGCCAAAATTGCCTCTGATATCAATAAGCCAAATGGACTGTGCGTAATAACACCTGAACAAGTACAAGGCGTTATTGATGGTTTACCTTTAGGTAAAATCCCAGGTGTTGGTAAGGTGAGTTTAGAGAAACTGCATCAAGCTGGATTTTATGTCTGTGAAGACATAAAAAATAGCGACTATCGACAGCTGTTGGTTAGCTTTGGGCGCTTGGGAGCTTCACTGTGGAAAAAAAGTCATGGCATTGATGAGCGGCCGATAGTTGTTGAGCGTGAAAGAAAGTCTGTCGGGGTTGAGCGTACCTTGAGTGAAAATATTCAAACTTACGAACAATGTTGGCAACTCATTGAGCAAACTCTATTTCCTGAGCTTGAACGAAGACTGAACCGCTCTTGCCCGCAACGAGGAATCATCAAGCAAGGCATTAAGGTTAAGTTTGCTGATTTTCAACTCACGACGATTGAGCATGGACAAACTCAGCTAGAGCGCAATGATTTTAAATCGCTATTAGCTGATGTCCTTCAGCGTCAAAAAGGGCGAGGAATACGCTTACTGGGACTCAATGTCACCTTAAAACCGCCAGAACCTTTCGTTCAATTAAGCTTTTTTTAATATCAGCAGCAGTGACATCAAACGTTATCTGAATGTTTCATGCCAGATTATGACAATTCACTAACTAGGTCGACATTTCGTTAGGATAAGATGCACGCGACTAAGTTTGAGGAAAATATGAAAAAATTATTGTTACTGTGTGGGCTTATGGTTAGCCCTTCATTATGGGCAATCACCTGTCCTGTTGAATTACACAATGAACTGCGTATGACTGCGCAGCAGATCGAAATTCATCGCACTGATCAACACGCAGTGATCACCCAACAAAATGAACTGTTAATTTCGGGGCAGCCAATAAGAGTAACGAATCAACAACAAGCGGTGTTAAGATATTATCGACAACAGATTGATTCGATTTTGGCTGAGACTCAACAATTAACCAATAAGAACTTACAGCGTAGCCGTATCCTATTAGAAGATGTGGCGGCTCGCCTTGAAGCTCCTGGAGCTTTTGATAATGTGCAGTATCGGATCGAAGCCTTGTTTAGTGAGGTAGAGGCTCGTTATCATCATCAAGAACAATGGGTGTTTCCTGCGCAAAAATTTTCAGTCACCGAGAAAGAGTGGCAGCAAGAATTTGAACGAGCTCAGCAAGCAATCAGTCAACAATTTTTATCGGATGCTTTTATGGTGATTGCGCAAAAAATGCAGCGCCAAGGAGGAATGAATCTGACTGAACTCACTCGGCAAATGGATGATCTTAAAATCCATGTCACGCAACGTTTAAATGATTACTCACAACAATTGACCAGTGAAGTGACTGCGCTGTGTAGCTCGCTAACGCAATTGCAGCAACAAGAGCAAGTATTACATCAATCTATCCCTAGATTAAAAAACTTCTCATTACTGAATGAATCATAAGATAACGATTGTCGATGGATTGATTTTCGATTATTGTACTAGCTTACTAGTTTGATGATGTGTGAGTGGTTATGACACAAGGTAGTTCACGGGAAACCTTTGGTTCTCGACTTGGTTTTGTTTTAGCAGCCGCAGGAGCAGCGGTGGGGCTTGGGAATATTTGGGGATTTCCTACTCAAGCGGCCAGCAATGGTGGTGGCGCTTTCCTTTTTGTTTATTTAGTGCTTATTTTTGTCGTCGCTTTTCCTATGTTAGTGGTGGAGATGGCAATTGGTCGATCAGGTCAAGCTAACCCAGTCGATAGTATGCGCTCACTAACCAATCATCCTTTAGGTAAAAAGGTTGGTGCTTTCGTTGGCTGGGTAGGATTAAGTGTACCCAGCGCGGTGTTGGCGTTTTATAGTATCGTTGGTGGTTGGATCATCTGTTTTCTGTTCGCCGCGATTACTGATCTGTTGGGATTGACCAATATTAGCTCGTGGCTTAAAGGTTTTTCCGTCGAACGTAATCTATTAGGCACATTGATTTTTTACTTATTAACCATTTTGATTGTTCGTAGCGGAGTCAAACAAGGTATTGAGAAGTGGTCAACACGCTTGATGCCTGCGTTATTCGTTTTATTTGCCGTGCTGTTTGTTTATATCATGATGCAGCAGGGGGCTATGGATGGTTTAAAACATTACTTAGTACCTGATTTTGAAAAAGTGTGGGATAGAAAACTCATTTTAGCGGCGATGGGACAAGGCTTTTTCTCTTTAACGATCGGCGGTTGTTCGATGTTGATTTACGGCTCTTACTTAAGTAAAAAAGAGAACTTACCGAAGATGGCGATGAGCGTTACTTTGGTTGATACCAGTGTCGCGTTTATTGCTGGTTTAGTGGTGATGCCAGCAATGTTTGTGGCGATGCATAATGGTGTACAAATTTATGCTCAAGATGGTTCGTTACTGAGCTCGGATACTTTAGTGTTTACCGTCTTGCCATTAATGTTCGATAGTCTCGGTTTGCTTGGGCAACTGTTTGCGGTGGTGTTTTTCTTATTATTAACCATTGCCGCATTAACCTCGTCGATCTCGATGTTGGAATGTCCCGTCGCTTTGGTAAGTGAGCGCTTTAATACGCCACGGGGAAGCACCAGTTGGGTATTGGGTGGTTTGATTGCGTTATTTAGCGTCGTGATAGTGTATAACTTTGCGAGTCTATTTGGCTTGGTTGCGATGGCGGCAACTCAATATTTACAACCGACAGCGGCATTAATGTTCTGCCTATTTGGCGGCTGGGTATGGAGTCGTCATGCTAAGTTCAAAGAGTTGCAACACGGTTATCCCGAGTTCGCTGGTAGTTGGTTTGCGAAAATCTGGCCGTGGTATGTCAAATTTGTTTGTCCGCTTTTGGTGACAACCGTAATTTGGGCTTCTTTTACCTAGCTGATAATAAACCGCAAGATAGATAAATGCCCTTGTTGATAAACCACAAGGGCATTATTGGATCAGACCGGGGATGGTGGCATGATTTGCCCAGTCGTTAATGGTTCTAAATCACTATCGGTCACTTCTTCAATAAAATCACCGACAACTTGCTCAACCATCTCGTCACTTTGACTGAAATAAGCCAAATGAAAGACCGCATCGCCTTCATTGACTAATGGGAGTGTTTGTTGACCAATCACAATCCCACCTTTGCTAGCTCTTATTTCAACTTCTACATTACCGAGTGGTGAATTAATGTAGGCTAATACTTGGCCTTTTTCGACTTTATCGCCAAGTGAAACGAGGGTTCGCAAAATGCCGTCGGCTTCTGCTCGCTGCCAACTGGTGGATTTGGCGATGACTGAGGTTGGGCGTTTTTTGCGACTTAGGCGCAGCATACCGATTTCTTGCATGACGCGTTTTACGCCGACAATTCCAGCATGGATAGCGATAGGATCAAAGCGTAATGCTTCACCCGCTTCATAGGTCAATACGGTAATACCAGCTTTTTCGGCTTCGCTGCGTAAGGAGCCATTACGCAGTGGTGAATCTAAAATAACTGGCGTAGCAAACGCTTCAGCGATACGTAAGGTTTCACGATTACTCAGATCAGCGCGAATTTGTGGTAAATTAGTTCGATGTATGGCACCTGTATGTAAATCAATGATGTAATCACAATTAAGTGCGACTTGAGAGAAGAAGTTATGCGCCATTCGTGAGGCGAGTGAGCCTTTTTCACTGCCAGGAAAACAGCGATTAAGATCTCGCCGATCAGGAAGGTAGCGAGATTTATGAATAAAGCCAAACACATTGACTATCGGGACAGTGATTAATGTCCCTCTTAACTTTTTTGGGTCAAGCGAGTTGATCAGTTGTCGAACGATCTCGACCCCATTAAGTTCATCTCCATGAATCGCGGCATTGACCATAAGGACCGGACCTTTCGAGATGCCATGGATGATTTCTATGGGGATGGATAGAGGAGAGTGGGTGTACAGTTTCGCAGCTTCGAGCTCAATGACTCGTTTACTTGCTGGGGGAATGGATTCCCCCAAAAATTGATAATCCGTATTTCGATTAGCCTTTACCACGTGTTTTTGTCCTTCTACTGGCCGCATTCTTCTCGATAAACTCGATGATCAGGCTGGCAATGTCTTTCCCTGTTGCGGCTTCAATGCCTTCTAAGCCCGGTGATGAATTGACTTCCATAACCAATGGGCCTCGTTCTGAGCGAAGTAAATCGACACCAGCAACATTCAGTCCCATAATCTTAGCAGCATCAATCGCTGTTTTGCGTTCTAGAGGGGTAATTTTTACTAACGATGCGGTTCCCCCACGATGTAAATTGGAGCGAAATTCACCTTCAGCACCTTGACGCTTCATGGCGGCAATCACTTTATCACCGATAACAAAGCATCGAATATCGGCGCCACCCGCTTCTTTAATGTACTCTTGCACCATAATGTTGGCTTTCAGGCCCATGAAAGCTTCAATGACACTTTCAGCCGCTTTTCGGGTTTCAGCTAATACGACACCGATACCTTGGGTACCTTCAAGCAATTTAATTACTACAGGAGCCCCTCCGACCATGTCTAACAAGTCTTTGACATCATCAGGCTTGCTGGCAAAGCCAGTGATCGGCATACCAATGCCTTTACGAGAAAGTAGCTGCATTGAACGTAACTTGTCACGTGAGCGGCTGATGGCAACAGATTCATTGGCAGGATAAACCCCCATCATTTCAAACTGACGTAATACTGCGGTGCCGTAGAAGGTGACTGAAGCACCGATCCTTGGGATCACTGCATCAAAACCACCGAGCTCTTCACCTTTAAAATGGATCTCGGGTTGGTCTGAATTGATATTCATATAACAGCGTAAGGCATCAATGACTTTTACCTCATGACCGCGCTGTTTACATGCTTCAATCAAGCGCTTCGTGGAGTACAGAGAAGCGTTACGCGATAGAATACCAATTTTCATTATTTATTTTCCTCGAAAGGGATTAAAAAAGATTGTGTAGGATCGACAATCAGTTTGTGATGCATTGCGGTTCTGCCGAGTAACATACGAAACGCCATATTCTCACGATTGGTTAGCGTTATTTCGATCGGCCAGCGTTGACCACCGAGACAAAGATCGGATTTGATCACATAGCGGGATTCCTCGTGCCCACCGGAATCACGCACGATACGTTCATCAATCACTTCGGCTTCACAGACGGTGACTTTATCAACATTATGTTGTAATGGATGAATCCAAAATCTCACCCATAGCGCGTCATCTTTGGTAAAGCTTTCTACTTTAAAAGCGTGTAAACAAGAGGTTCTTGCGCCAGTATCGATTTTGGCTTTTATTTTTTCAATGCCTAAATCAGGAAGGCTAAGTGTTTCTCTCCATCCAACAATCATTTTTTTTGTCATGGTCATTTTTTTGAATATGGTTGTGTATTTGAGCACAGTTGATGCTGCTCAGGAATGGCCCATAAGGGAAGAAAATTAGCAGCATCTCGATACGATAGTCATCGAGTCATCAGCTTGAATCGAGTTAGGTGAATAACTCGGGAAAATTCAAGGGAGCGAACTCTAGCAGCAGATAAAATCCGCAGCTAATGAATAAAATTATTCGTATCGATAAAAAAAAATTGATACACCGCTTACTTTATTTTGTGACTGAATAATTCACTCATCCAATCAATGCGTTTGATTGCATCGTATAACCTGTTACGCCGGCAAGTACCAACGGGTTGAGTGAAAATTAGCCTCATTTGAATGATAGGCTTTGTTCGGTTCAGAACAAAGCCTATCATAATTATCGATTAGACAGAGGGTTTTGTTGGAATATGTTCCAATAAAGCGACCATTTGTTGCCAAAATAGCTCTACAGTATCTATTTTCACTTTTTCATCTGGAGAGTGAGGGAACTTAATCGTTGGGCCAAAGGAAAGCATATCCATATGTGGGTATGGTTTTTTGAATAGTCCACACTCTAATCCGGCATGAATGACCATGATATTAGGTTTATGGCCATAAATGCCTTCATACATATCACGGAAGATGGCCATGATTTCTGAGTCAGCATCGGGTTTCCAACCAGGATAGGCTCCTGAAAAACGAACGTCGGCACCGGCTAATTCGGCGATAGAGGTTAGCATCCCTTCAACTTGGCTGCGTCCAGAATCAATCAATGAACGGATCAAACATAGCACATTCACTTGCTCTGCTTCGGTTGTGATCACGCCGACATTAAGCGAGGTTTCTACCACTCCTTGAATATCGTCACTCATGCGGATCACGCCGTTCGGACAAGCATTCAGTGCGGCAATGAAGCTTTGCTGATCGGCGCTTGAGAATACCCCTTGAGTGGTTTCTTTTGCTTGATTAAAGGTGGTAAGACTGGTTTCCACTTTACCCAGTTCAGCGACTAATAATTGCTGGTAATCATTAAACACTTGTTCTAACTGAGTTTCCATTTCTACCGGGATAGCGACGGTAATAAAAGCTTCTCTTGGAATCGCATTACGTAAGCTCCCACCTCGAAACTCAATTAAACGCAGATCTAATGCTTGAGCGTAAGTGGCAAGAAAACGACCAAGTAATTTATTGGCGTTACCGCGACCAGTATGAATATCACAACCTGAATGGCCGCCTTTTAAGCCTTTTAAGGTTAATTGTCGGGTGACAAAGCCAGAGGGAATCGTTTCACGAGTGATGGCGAAAGTCAGTGCGCCATCAACCCCGCCGGCACAGCCCATGTAGACTTCACCTTCTTGCTCTGAATCGGTATTAAGAAGAATATCGCCTTCTAGCCAACCGGCTTGCAGACCAAATGCACCTGTCATGCCGGCTTCTTCATCGATGGTCAATAAAACTTCAAGCGGACCATGTTTGATCTCATTAGAGGCAAGTACGGCCAAACAGGCTGCCATGCCAATGCCATTATCTGCACCTAATGTGGTTCCTTTTGCTGTTACCCATTCTCCATCAATATAAGGTTGGATTGGGTCGGTCGCAAAGTCATGTTGCGTTTCTTCATTTTTTTGCGGAACCATATCAATGTGTGCTTGGAGTACAACTCCTTTTTTGTGCTCCATTCCTGCAGTGGCTGGTTTTTTGATAAACACATTGCCGATCGGATCGCGACGAACCTCTAAGCCTTGCTGAGTCGCCCAATCAATAATGTATTGAGCCAGTGCTTCTTCATGTTTAGAGGGATGAGGGATAGAACAAATTTTATCAAAAAACTGCCAAACAGGGCTAGGTGATAAACTACTGATTTCAGAATGGAATTCAGACACTGATAACTCCTTTTTGTGATTGTCCCCGATCAATGTGCATATTTATGGATGTTTTGCAGAGTAATAAACTGAGATCGGAGGTGAGACGATAATATGAAATAGCATACCACTATGCGAGATCTGGGAGTAGTGGATTTATTATCCTTCTCGATGGCTACCATTTTTCCTGCTTGAGATTTACCACGTTCGTTACGCTAGTCACATTGTTCATCGTTGTTCAGTGAGTCGCGATCAAGGCTATCTTTTGTTTATTCGACTGAACGATGACGACAGCGTGAAACATTCCGCTTATTGAGTGTCAATGATACACGTATTGTTCAATCGTTTTGAGGCTTTAAGGACGAGAGGGTCTCCCCATGTTGAGTGAGGAGTGAAGACATTATTACTGATATTTGTGTAATTAAATTACCAAACTTCGTCGGGATTAGTGTTTTTTTGTACTTTTTGTGATTTTAGTCACCAAAAGTGTTGTAATTAATTTTCTTGGTGGTATATTTGTAACCAACTTCCCAAGTGAAGAAAAAATGCTCAAAGGATGAGTCCGATTTATCGCCTCCAAGGAACTGAGAAATCAACTTAATGACGTTTGATTTTAAAGGTGATAGTTATGAATAAAGGTTTATCTTGTGTAATGTTCTGGAAAAACAACTCTGTTTTTACTAGCAACTTTACTTATCCATCAAGTTTTGGTTATTAAATTAACCACTTGAAAGTTATGTAGTTTTGTTCACCCCTATATTAGAATCTATTGTTAATCTACAGTGATTAAAATAATTCACCGCCATCTGTACTCAGATGGCGTTTTTTTATGCTTAACGATCCGTAATAATCCTTTTCTCAGCAGATGAGCATTGTCCTCGCGAGTATCACTTCACGAACGTTGGTCTGGCGCTGTCACGTTTTTAGCATAGATAAAGTCGTTTTTTTCCTACAGATTGATAGTAGTTGTGTATGGAATTTATCTGTTGATAACTTTATAATCCTCGCCAATCGATTACGCAACCGTTTACTTTGTCTGTATTAGGATTCTACCATGTTGGAAAAACTGTTTAAACTCAGTGAAAATGGCACAACCGTGCGCACTGAGATCATTGCCGGGATCACGACGTTTCTGACCATGGCTTATATTATTTTTGTGAATCCGGCAATTTTAGCGGATGCAGGAATGGACCGTGGTGCTGTCTTTGTGGCGACCTGTTTAGCGGCAGCGATTGGCTGTTTTATTATGGGTTTTGTCGCTAACTACCCGATAGCACAAGCCCCTGGCATGGGGTTAAATGCTTTCTTTACCTATGTTGTTGTACTTGGCATGGGGTATACGTGGCAAGTGGCGTTAGCGGCGGTATTTTGCTCAGGTATTTTATTTATCCTATTGAGTCTATTTAAGATTCGTGAATGGATCATTAATTCGATTCCAATGTCGTTACGCACGGGTATCTCTGCCGGCATTGGCTTGTTTTTAGCATTTATCGCGCTTAAAAATGCTGGCATTGTGGTCGATAACCCGGCAACTTTGGTGTCAATGGGAGCGATTACCTCGTTGCCTGCTGTGTTGGGGGCGTTAAGCTTTTTCTTCACGATTGCTCTGGTTCATCGCGGTGTTAAAGGGGCGGTAATGATCGCTATTTTAGCGGTGACTATTTTAGGGTTGATTGTTGGCGATGTGACTTGGGGAGGCATCATGTCTACGCCACCAAGTATTGCTCCAACTTTCATGCAGCTTGATTTTTCAGCCGTATTTGAAATCGGCATGATTTCAATTGTGTTTGCTTTCTTGTTTGTTGACCTGTTTGATACCGCTGGAACTCTCGTTGGAGTGGCAAACAAAGCGGGTTTCATTGGTAAAGATGGTAAAATTCCACGTTTAAATCGAGCATTGCTTGCTGACTCGACAGCGACGTCTGTCGGCGCATTATTGGGCACCTCGAATACCACATCTTATGTCGAAAGTGTTTCAGGTGTGGCTGCAGGCGGTCGCACGGGCTTAACAGCGGTAGTTGTTGGCATTTTATTTATACTTGCATTATTCTTCTCGCCATTAGCGGGAATGATCCCTGCCTACGCTACGGCGGGTGCGTTGTTTTATGTCGCGATTCTAATGATGTCCGGCTTGGTAAGTATCGACTGGCGAGATCTTACAGAAGCGGCACCGACGGTAGTGACTTGCTTATTAATGCCTTTAACCTTCTCAATAGCTGAAGGTATCGCACTTGGTTTTATCTCTTACGCCGTGATTAAACTATTGAGTGGCAAAGGTCGACACGTTTCGCTTAGTGTTTGGATTATGGCGATCGTCTTTGTTATTAAGTTTATTCTTGAAGCGTAAATAGGCTCTATTTTCAAATAATTAGGTTCAATCACAATGAGTAAAAAATTCGTAATCACTTGGGACAATATGCAAAATTTTTGCCGTGAATTAGCCCAGCGTCAAATGCCTGCTGAGCAATGGAAAGGTATCCTCGGTGTGAGTCGCGGTGGGTTGGTTCCTGCAGCTATTTTAGCGCGTGAACTTGGCATTCGTTATGTTGATACCGTTTGTATTTCAAGTTACGATCATGATCATCAACGTGATATGACCGTACTGAAAGCACCTGAGCATGATGGTGAGGGATTTCTTATTGTCGATGATTTGGTCGACAGCGGTGATACGGCACGCAAAATACGTGAAATGTACCCTAAAGCTAAATTTGTGACCGTTTGTGCTAAACCAGCAGGTAAAGATTTAGTGGATGAATACGTAGTCGATATTGAACAAGATACTTGGATTGAACAACCTTGGGATATGGCTTTAGCTTATGTTGAACCAGTGAATCGTAAGCAAAAATAACGACAATTATTGATTCATTACTAGTTTCCCGCAATTAATCGACATATGGCCCTGCAAAGGGCCTTTTTTTTGATTACTATAAGGTCTAAGCGGTTTAATAATGAGATGCATCATGTCTGAATCAAGTAATATCAACCTATCTGAAACGCTCTTTCAACAGCATAAAGAGGCGAAAGAGACTTCCTCTCTCACGCAATACATGCCGAGCAGTAGTGAGTTTTTTGAACAGAAAATGGAGCAGGACCCTTTTTCTTGGTATCGAAATTTACGTCGTTTACAGTGGGCTTGGTTAGGAATTAATCCAATTGACCAAGAAGAAGTCCTCGCCAACATGGCTTCATCTGAGCATTCTCGTAGTCATGAAAAGTGGTTAGATACGGTGATTGGTTATCATAGTGGTAACTGGACTTATGAGTGGACAAAGCTCGGCGGGCGTTATCATAAGCAAAGTGAAGCCTTAACGGGAGAAGCGGCGGCAGAACGTATGTTTAGTGCTTCCCTTTGCTACAGTATTGCCGGTTATCCCCATTTAAAAAATGATACCTTAGCTATTCAAGCGCGAGTGTTAGCCAATGCCGCTTATAAACAAGCCTCTGAACTGACGCAGTATACGATTAAGCCATTAGAGTTTGATTATCAAGGTAAGAAAATTCTTGGCCACCTACACTTATCACACACCGATGAGCCACAACCCGTGGTGATCGTTAGTGCCGGTCTTGATAGTTTGCAAACCGATATGTGGCGTCTCTTTCGGGATTATCTGGCTAAACGAAATATTGCGATGTTAACGATTGATATGCCTTCTGTTGGCCACAGTAATCATTGGTCATTAACGCAAGATTCTTCCTGTTTACACCAAGCGGTACTTAATCAATTAGCGCCCTTGCCTTGGGTTGATCATCGTCGAGTTGGTTTAATTGGCTTTCGCTTTGGTGGTAATGCGATGGTCAGATTATCGTTTATTGAATCAGATAAAATTAAAGCGTGTGTCGCTATCGGCGCTCCGGTGCATGATATTTTTGTTTCTCAGCAAAAAATGAAGCTAATGTCGAAAATGTACATGGATGTGTTAGCGTCGCGAATTGGTAAACATGCGGTAGATATTCCGAGTTTATCGGCTCAACTGATGGCGTGGTCATTGAAAGTACAAGGCTTCCTCGCGACTCGACGTACTAAAGTGCCTATTTTGGCGTTGGCAATGGAGGGCGATCCGGTTTCTCCTGCTAGTGATAACCATTTGATTGCGACTTTTAGTCAAGGTGGGCAATCAAAACAGATAAAGAGTGAAAGTCTTACACGAGGATATGAGCAATCCCTCGATTTAGCGATAAAGTGGCTGGAAGAACAACTTTGCGAATGACTTTTGGCTTAAATTAGTTAAGAGTGAATTATCTACGTTTTTAAGCGTATGATTATTAAAAGCAATAATCATTCTTAACAAGGAGAGTCTACATGTCAGAGGCAGCAAAATACCCTACTCATTATCGTTTATTATCGACGTTAAAAGCGATTGGTCCCTATTTACGGGAAGGGCAGTGCCAGGAAGGCATTTATTGGTTTGATTGTTTGGCTTTTTGTATCAATGATAAAAAATCGCCCGAAAAACGTGAATTTTGGGGCTGGTGGATGGAGTTGACGACGACCGAGACGGGCTTTGAGGCTAATTACCGTATCGGCCGATATAATCTCGCAGGCGAATGGGAAGAGAGTAAACCGACGGCAGCGGCGCTGCCTGAAGTGATTCGTACCCAAGAGGATTTCCATAAAAAGTTAGCTCAAACTTTGCAGCAACGTTTTGAATTAAGTTTATCGCTCCATCAACAGTCGGCTGAATTTGCTTAATTATAGGTTGCCTGCTTTTTCATCATGACCGCGTTATCACTTAATGATTGGGTTGTTGCATTTTATCGTGTTAATAAGAGCACTTCCTTTACTGCTCATTGAGTGCTTAGCAGAGTAAGAAATAATTCCCACTAAAAAAAGGTGCTCTTTAGCACCTTTTCTGCTTGTGTAAGAGGCGCTGGATTGCTAAAACATCACCTCTTAAATGTTTTCTTCAACAGACAAAATCATGACAATGAATCAACAGAGCCAAACAGCGTTACAAACCATCGTTGTGAAGCTAGGAACCAGTGTTCTTACCGGTGGAACGTTAGCACTTGATCGTGCACATATGGTTGAGTTAGTCCGTCAATGTGCTGAATTAAAAAAACAAGGCCACAGTGTGGTGATTGTCTCTTCAGGAGCGATTGCTGCGGGTCGAGAGCATCTAGGTTATCCCGCATTGCCCCAAGCCATATCGAGTAAACAGTTATTGGCTGCCGTTGGTCAAAGCCAGTTGATTCAAGCGTGGGAGTCGTTATTTGCGCTTTACGGCATAAAAATTGGTCAAATGCTGTTAACTCGTGCTGATTTGGAAGATCGAGAGCGCTTTTTGAATGCGCGAGATACGATTAATGCGCTGATCGAACACGGCATTATTCCAGTGGTCAATGAAAACGATGCTGTTGCAACCAATGAAATTAAAGTCGGTGATAACGATAATCTCTCGGCCTTAGTCGGTATTTTGTGTGCAGCGGATAAGCTTTTATTATTAACCGATCAAAAAGGTTTGTTCACCGCCGATCCGCGTAAAGACCCCAATGCTGAGTTAATCAAAGAGGTTAAAACCATTGATGATACGTTGCGAAAAATCGCGGGTGGAAGTGGCACAACATTAGGCACCGGAGGCATGGCGACTAAGCTGCAAGCGGCCGATATTGCTCGTCGAGCTGGGATTGAAGTGATTATTGCTGCTGGCCGAGCGCCCAATGTCATTTTTGATGCGTTAAGCGACACGCCACAAGGCACACGCTTTTTAGCTCTTGAAGAAGCACTAGAAAATCGTAAACGTTGGATTTTAGCGGGGCCTGCTGCTGCTGGCGATGTGTACATTGATCAAGGCGCGGTTAATGCCTTACTTGGTAAAGGCAGCAGTTTGTTGGCTAAAGGGGTTATTAAAGTCGCGGGGGAGTTTGCGCGCGGCGAGGTCATTTGCGTGAAAGATCAACATCAGCATCTGATTGCCCGTGGTATCAGTACGTATTCCAGTCGCGACTTGAGTAAAATTGCCGGACAACACAGCACCATGATCATTGATATTCTTGGTTATGATTACGGCGCTGAAGTCATTCACCGTGATAATATGGTTGTAATTCAAGAATAGGGAGAAGAATCGTGGATTTAATCGAAATGGGTAAGGCGGCAAAATCGGCCTCGTTTCAACTTGCTACCGCTTCAACTGCGCAGAAAAACCAAGCACTCGCGATAATTGCGGATGAATTAGAAGCGAATATGGACGCTATTTTAGCGGCGAATGCCAAGGATATTGCTTTAGGGCAAGCGTCAGGTTTAAGTGAAGCGTTGCTCGATAGACTTCTGCTTAATGAATCACGCTTACAGGCCATCGCCCATGATGTGCGTAATGTCATCAGTTTGCCTGATCCTGTCGGCAGTGAAATTGACAGTAAAGTCCTTGAAAATGGCATGTCATTAGCTCGTCGTCGTGTTCCCCTTGGTGTGGTGGGCGTTATTTACGAAGCTCGCCCTAATGTTACGATTGATATTGCCGCGTTATGTTTAAAGACCGGTAATGCTGCGATATTACGTGGTGGTAAAGAGACTTTTTTCTCCAATCTTGAGTTAGTTAAAGTGATTCAGTTAGCTTTGAGCAAAGCTGAACTCCCTATGGCTTCCGTTCAATATATCAGTCAACCCGAGCGTGAATACGTTACTCAATTATTAACAATGGATCAGTATGTCGATATGATCATTCCGCGTGGTGGTGCTGGGCTGCATAAAATGTGTAAGGAAAACAGCACCATTCCAGTGATCATTGGCGGTTTTGGTATCAGCCATATTTTTGTTGATGAGAGTGCCGACCTTGATAAGTCGCTTGCGGTGATTGAAAACGCCAAAATGCAACGTCCATCAGCCTGCAACGCATTAGATACCTTACTGGTTCATCAAGCGATCGCTCAACCTTTGTTAGAAAAACTGCAGCATCAATTGCACGATAAACTGACGTTAGTTGTCGATGAACATGCCAAAGCACTGCTTCCCGAGGCAAACAATATTCGCCTCGCACAAGCGGGAGATTTTGATACCGAATGGTTAAGTTATACCTTAGGTGTTAAAGTCGTTAGTGGTGTTGAGCAGGCGATCGATCATATGCGTGAGCATAATGCCAGCCATTCCGATGCTATCATGACTAACGATCTGTTCAATGCTGAGCGGTTTGTTAATACCGCGGGTTCTGCTGCGGTTTATGTCAATGCTTCGACTCGTTTTACCGATGGTGCGCAATTTGGTTTAGGGGCAGAAGTCGCTGTGTCGACCCAAAAACTGCATGCTCGAGGCCCAATGGGACTTGAAGAGTTGACCAGTTACAAATGGGTTGGTAAAGGAAATTATTTATTACGCAGTTAAAGCCATTTAACTACTGAATATGATGAGCTGCTGTTTATCGATAGAGGCGCTTAACAAATTTGACTAAATCAATCAGGAAAAGGGGCTTGTTGGCCCCTTTTCCTTTTGTTCATATGCCCATTTCCGGTACACTGATCACCTTGCTAGGGAGGTAATATGCATTGTCCTTTTTGCTCTGAAAACGAAACAAAAGTTATCGATTCTCGTCTAGTGGCTGATGGTCACCAAGTGCGCCGTCGTCGGCAATGTTTGACTTGTAGCGAACGTTTCACCACGTTTGAAACCGCAGAGCTAGTGATGCCAAGAGTCATCAAATCCAACGGTAATCGAGAGCCGTTTGATGAAGAAAAAATGATCGGTGGGATGCTACGCGCTTTAGAAAAACGCCCGGTTAGCGCCGATGCGATTGAGTTAGCGATCAGTACCATTAAATCTAAATTACGCGCCACCGGCGAGCGGGAAGTTCCGAGTGAATTGATCGGTAATTTAGTGATGGAACAACTAAAAGAGTTAGATAAGGTGGCATACATTCGCTTTGCTTCGGTTTATCGTAGTTTTGAAGATATTCGCGAATTTGGTGAAGAGATTGCTAAATTAGAAAATTGAACGTGAGTCCGATGATGTCAAACTTTTCTGCTGTCGATTATCAAATGATGGCGCGAGCCATTCAACTTGCTCAGCGCGGACGCTTTACCACGGCGCCGAATCCAAAGGTTGGGTGTGTGATTACTCAACAAGGCCGCATTGTTGGCGAAGGTTTCCATTATCGAGCTGGTCAACCACATGCCGAGGTGCACGCTTTGCGGATGGCTAAAGAGCACGCTCGTGGTGCGACCGCTTATGTGACACTAGAGCCTTGTTCTCACTACGGACGAACGCCTCCTTGTGCTGAAGGGTTAATTCAAGCCGGAGTAGCAAAGGTGATTTGCGCGATGCAAGATCCTAATCCACAAGTTTCTGGACGCGGCATTGCTATGTTGCGAGAAGCAGGAATTGAGGTGGAAGTTGGTTTATTAGAAGCGGACGCCAAGGCGCTCAATCCGGCGTTTATTAAACGGATGCAAACCGGAATGCCTTATGTTCAGCTAAAATTAGCGGCCAGTCTAGATGGACAAACGGCACTGGCTAATGGTGAAAGTCAATGGATAACCTCAGCTCAAGCACGGCAAGATGTTCAAGTATATCGAGCGCAAGCAGGAGCGGTGTTATCAACCAGTCAAACGGTGGTCGCCGATAACGCCTCATTAGCGGTGCGTTGGTCTGAATTACCAGCCGATGTGCAACAGCAATACCCTCATGCTGAACTTCGCCAGCCAACTCGTGTGATACTTGACCGCCAGCATCAATTGCACCAATCACTGGCTCTTTATGCCACCGCTTCACCGGTAATTCGTGTAGCAGAACAAGACGCGGAACTGTGTGTGCCATTGAATGAACATCAACAGCTCGATCTGCGTGATACTTTAACCAGTTTGGCTGAACAGTATCAGATCAATCATCTTTGGGTAGAAGCTGGGCCAACATTGGCCAAAAGCTTGCTTGAGCAGCAACTGGTAGATGAACTAATCATCTACCTTGCGCCAAAAATCATGGGCAGTGACGGCCGTGGTTTATTAGGCGCCTTAGGTTTTACTCATATGGATCAAGCATTAGGATTAGTCATTCAAGATTGTCGAATGGTCGGCCCAGATCTTCGCCTAACCGCAACTCTCACCTCAACCCAATAAGATAACTGATTATGTTTACCGGAATTATAGAAGCTGTGGGCTCCTTGGTTGAGATGACTCGCCAAGGTGAAGACGTCACCATTACCGTTGCTACGGGAAAACTTGATATGAGTGATGTTAAACTCGGCGATAGCATTGCTACTAACGGTGTGTGTTTAACCGTTATTGATGTCAGTTCTCAACATTACTGTGCCGATCTCTCATTAGAAACACTCAATAAATCAGCGTTTGCTCACTATCAAGTCGGAGAAAAACTCAACTTAGAAAAAGCCATGCTTCCGACGACGCGTTTTGGTGGGCATATTGTGTCGGGACACGTTGATGGGATTGGTGAAATTATTGAACGCCAATGGGTGGGGCGTGCGATTGAATTGTGGGTGAGCTTACCGAATGAGTTAACTCGGTATGTTGCTGAAAAAGGCTCGATCACTATTGATGGGATTAGCTTAACCGTCAATGGGTTACGAAAAAATGCCTTTAAGCTGACCATCGTGCCGCATACCTCGTTAGAAACGACCATTGACGGCTTTCAACCTGGTCGCAAGGTGAACCTCGAAGTGGATGTGCTTGCTCGATATTTAGAACGTTTATTGGTCGGTGGTCAGAATGAGTCCGAATCACCTTCTCGAATGACAATGGAATTCTTACAACAAAATGGTTTTGCGTAATCATACGTGACGCAATAAGACAAAATATAGGACAAGAGTCATGTCAATTAGTACCCCACAAGACATTATCGAAGATATTCGCTTAGGCAAAATGGTTATCTTGATGGACGATGAAGATCGCGAAAATGAAGGCGATTTAATCATGGCCGCTGAGCATATCACACCAGAAGCGATCAATTTTATGGCGACTCATGGGCGTGGGTTGATTTGTTTAACCATGACCAAAAGCCGTTGTCAGCACTTAGGGCTAGCCCCGATGGTGCAAGACAATAACGCACAATATACCACCAACTTTACGGTATCGATTGAAGCAGCAGAAGGCGTGACGACGGGGATATCAGCGGCCGATCGCGCACGTACGGTGCAAGCTGCCGTGGCAAAAGAGGCCAAAGCGGCTGATTTAGTCCAACCTGGGCATATTTTCCCATTAGCAGCGCAAGATGGCGGGGTGCTCACCCGCGCAGGTCATACCGAAGCGGGCTGCGATTTAGCGCGTCTCGCTGGGCTTGAGCCTGCGTCAGTGATTGTCGAGATCCTCAATGACGATGGCAGTATGGCTCGTCGTCCCGATCTGGAAGTTTTTGCTAAAAAACACGACATCAAATTAGGTACCATTGCCGATTTAATTGAGTATCGTAATAATACAGAAACCACTATCGAACGGGTCGCGCAATGCCAATTGCCAACCGAATTCGGTGAATTTGAGCTGGTGACGTATCGCGATATTATTGATAACCAAATTCATTTTGCTTTGCGCAAAGAGAGCGTGAGTCAGCAAGCGCCTTTAGTGCGTGTTCATTTACAAGATACTTTCACTGATTTATTACGTAGCGATCGCAGTGCCGATCGTAGTTGGACTTTGGATAAAGCCATGCAACGTATTGGTCAAGAAGGGGGCGTTTTGGTGATTCTTAGTAATGAAGAGTCCACTGATCTGCTTATCCATCGCGTTAAAATGTTTGAGCAACAAGATAAAGGCGCAGCCCCAACGATGGCGAAAAAGCAAGGGACATCTCGACGGGTCGGGGTTGGCTCACAGATCCTTGCCGATTTAGGCGTCAGTGATATGCGTTTGCTCTCTTCAGCGAATAAGAAATACCACGCCTTGGGTGGATTTGGCTTAAATGTTGTCGAGTATATCAGCGAGTAAGCCAGTTATTCTACGTTCGGCTCGTTAAGTCTGCATGATAGGCCGCCCTTGTGGCGGCAAATTACTATTAGATATCGTTCACAAATTTGTGCTAGAATCCGGCGATTCTCACTTGATGAACAGAGTTAAAGGAAAGCTTATGAAAGTGATCGAAGGTGGTTTCCCAGCCCCCCATGCCAAAGTTGCGATTGTGATTTCTCGTTTCAACAGTTTTATTAACGAAAGTCTGCTGTCTGGTGCCATCGATACTTTAAAGCGTCATGGTCAAGTTAGCGACGAGAATATTACCGTTGTTCGTTGTCCTGGTGCGGTTGAGCTGCCACTGGTGGCTCAGCGCGTTGCCAAAACAGGCAAATTTGATGCGATAGTGTCACTGGGTTCGGTTATTCGTGGTGGTACACCACACTTTGACTATGTTTGCAGTGAAATGAATAAAGGGTTAGCCCAAGTGTCGATGGAATTCAGTATTCCTGTCGCGTTTGGTGTATTAACTGTTGATACTATCGATCAAGCTATTGAACGCGCAGGAACCAAGGCTGGTAATAAAGGTGCAGAAGCAGCACTTAGCGCACTTGAGATGATAAACGTTCTTTCTGAAATCGATTCCTAATGGGGGCCAGTGTGAAACCAGCCGCACGTCGTAATGCACGTCAATTTGCGCTACAAGCTATTTATTCGTGGCAAATTACTAAAGAGAATGTGGCGACTATTGAAGAGCAGTTCTTATCCGGTGGTAAGTATGATGAAGAAGAACATCATGCAGCAGAGCCTGCGCTATCGGCTCCACAAACCGATGTGACCTATTTCCGTGATCTGCTTGTCGGCGTTGTGCTCAATCATACCGAGCTAGATAGCAAACTACGTCCTTTTGTTTCTCGTCCGATGCAAGATTTGGATATGATGGAACTTGCGCTACTTCGTCTAGCGATGTATGAAATGACTCGACGCGAAGATGTTCCTTATAAGGTCGTGATTAACGAGGCCATTGAGCTAGCAAAAGTGTTTGCAGCAGAAGATAGCCATAAGTTTGTGAATGGCGTGCTTGATAAAGCAGCCCCTCATGTACGCAAAAAAGCGTAATCAGTTTTGGCATAAAAGGTCAGCATTCGCTGGCCTTTTTTATAGATAAAATCGACCAATGAGTCCATCTACAACGGTTGAGCGAGTGTTATTGATGGGCTTAGTTTTACTAACCGCATTTACATCGTATGAATGAATCATTCGGTGGATTCGTTGGTCTGGCTAGAGAATCATCCATGTTAGGTGAATTTAACTTTATTGAACACTATTTGGCGGCACGTCAACCACAGCGTAAAGATGTCCATTTAGCTCTGGGGGATGATTGTGCAATCGTCAATGTACCAGAGAATGTTCGGCTGGCTATCAGTACCGATACCTTAGTTGCAGGGACTCATTTTCTGGCTAATGCTAATCCAGCATGGGTGGCACATAAAGCCCTTGCTTCTAATATCAGTGATTTAGCCGCGATGGGGGCAACCCCTGCTTGGGTCTCGATGGCACTTACTTTACCTGAGATTAACCCCAATTGGCTTACTCCATTTTGTGACGCCTTTTTTGATTTAGCGAACTACTACAATGTACAATTGATTGGTGGTGATACCACCAAAGGTCCGTTGAGTATCACTCTCACCGTGCAAGGTTTTGTACCGCAAGATAAAGCCTTGTTACGTTCTGGTGCAAAAGTCGGGGATTGGATTTATGTCACAGGTCAACTCGGCGACAGTAAAGCGGGACTTGAGGTGGTACTCGATGCGAGTAAACGTGCTCTACCTTGTGCATCAGTGTTAGAGTCACGTCATTACGTATCGACCCCACGAGTTCTCGCTGGACAAGCCTTGCTCAATTTAGCCTCATCAGCGATTGATATTTCTGATGGCCTAGTCGCGGATTTAAACCATATTTTAAGTGCTTCTCAAGTGGGAGCGAGTCTTGATTTGCATACTTTGCCGTTGTCTGAAGCGTTAGTGCAGTACACGGGTGATCCGCTTATTGCGCAGCAGTATGCATTAACCAGTGGTGAAGAGTACGAACTCTGCTTTACGGTGCCTGAAGAGAATAAAGGATCGTTAGCAAGTGCTTTGGCACATACTGCGACGCCTATCACCTGCATTGGTCAAATTCGTCCTCATGGCGTGTTTGACTTACTCAACCATGGGCAAAAAGTCGACTGGTCGTTGACTGGTTATGATCATTTTAAGGAATCCGCATGAGCCATCCTCTTTCTCGTCTTTCACTACGCAATCCTTGGCATCTACTGGCGACCGGATTTGGCAGTGGTTTATCGCCGATCATACCTGGCACAATGGGGACATTAGCTTCTATTCCTCTGTATCTACTTCTAGTGCAACTGCCCTTATTTGCCTATCTTTTCGTCGTCTTAATGGCGTGTATTCTCGGTGTGAAAATTTGCCAAGTGACGTCAACAGATATGCAAGTTCACGATCATGGTTCGATTGTTTGGGATGAGTTTGCTGGTTTTTGGATCACCATGTCTATTGTTCCGTTACTGCAATTGCCAATCTTTGATTGGCAATGGATTGTTACGGGATTCGTGTTCTTTCGTTTTTTTGATATGGTCAAACCATGGCCAATTGGATGGCTAGATAAACAAGTCGAAGGTGGCGTAGGAATTATGCTCGATGATATCGTCGCGGGTATCATGGCGGCTATCATGCTGTTTTTTGTTGGGCAGTGGGCGGGATGGCTAAACTAAGCACAGTTACGTCGTGTTGATCAGTCACCCATAAGGGAGCAGAGGCTCCCTTATGGGTAAGCCAAACTAAAGTTTGTTCAGATCGGCTTCAATTTCAGCAATTTTGCTGGCCACTACTTTCTCTAAGTGACGTAAATCACTCAATATTTTTTGTTTAACGTCCACCTCACCGCCGTTATCTCCGGCGTTCTCATTACGTGTGAGTTGGTTCAATTCATCAATGACTAAAGTAAGAGTACGATTGATTTCGCTGATTTCTCGGTATTGGTGAGTACCGCCATCGACCAAAACCGTTTTGATCTGTCTTGGGTATTTAAATTTGACACTTTTAGCAAAAAACTCACCTTTCTGTTTCTTGAAATAGATTTTTAGCACATCTTTTTGCGCTTCTTGGCGCAATGAGTAACGTTCAATCGTATGGGGTTGATCGATTCCCAAGCTGGTGAGTTGTGGAAACATAAGCATCCTCTGCATTGTTTTGAGTGATTAAGGCGATAAAGCTTCTTGGTGAGAAGAAGAGAGCTGAGCAATAGTATCAATTAATCGTTCACGTAGGGTACTTTGCTCTTGGTCTGTGAGTTTAGCCCCTTGTTGATTGGTTAAAATAAATAAGTCTTCTGCGCGCTCTCCTAAGGTAGTGATTTTTGCCCCATGTAAATCTAAGTTTAATTCGGCAAACGTCGCTCCTATGGTGGCCAGTAATCCCGGCGTATCGAGAGCAACCAGCTCCATTAAAGTGCGTTTTTTGCTTTTTGTTGGTAAGAAATCGACCTGAGTTCGAACCGTGAAATGTTGCAGATTACGTGGGATACGGCGCGTTTTGAGTCTTGTTGGACGGCCATCGGTCAATACATGAGTTAAATGCTTAATTAACGCATGATGACGGTTTTCTTCAATTGCTTGGCCGTTGTGATCTAAGACCATAAAGGTATCTAAAACATAGCCATCTTTACTGGTCATGATTTGCGCGTCATGAACATTCAGGTTTCGACGGTCTAATTCTGCGACCACCGTTGCAAACAATGCGGGCTGATCTTTGGTATACACAAACACTTCGGTGCCACCGCGCGTGGCTTTTTTACTGATTAAGACCAAAGGTTCAGTAGGCGATGAGTGCGTTAAAATGTGCATACCATGCCATGCTATTTGTTTGTGAGTATGGCGTAAAAAGTAATCGGCTTTAAATCGTTGCCACAATTGCTCGATTTCACGGCTATGGAAGCCTTCTTTACGTAGCTGTGCCGACGCCATTTGTTGGTTATGACGAATTCGTTCTCGAACATCAACAGGGTGTTCAAGCCCGCGTCTTAAGGCTCTTTGCGTTGAGTAAAAGAGTTCCGCCAGTAAGGTTCGTTTCCAACTGTTCCATAGGTCTGGATTAGTGGCGCAAATATCAGCCACCGTTAAACAGACCAAGTATTCCAGATACTCTTCATCGCGGACTTTTTTAGCAAATTCGATGATCACGTCTGGATCATAAATATCGCGCCGTTGAGCCGTGACGGACATTAATAAGTGATTTTGGACTAACCAAGCCACCAGTTTTGCTTCTGGCTTAGAGAGGCCGTGTTCGATACAAAAATCGTAAGCTTCACTCGCACCTATTTCTGAATGATCGCCGCCGCGGCCTTTGGCAATATCATGGAAAATGGCCGCGAGGATCAGCAGTTCTTTTTTTTGTATTTTCGGGAAAATCTCACAGCAAATAGGATGACGTTGATGGTTTTTCGGGTCATTAAACAGATGGATATGTTTTAGTAGACGAATGCTGTGCTCATCAACGGTATAAACATGAAACAAGTCAAATTGCATCTGCCCAACTATCTGACTCCATTGCGGTAAATAAGCGGCCAATACGCCCAATTTATGCATTTGTCCAAACGCTTTGTGAAGCGCATTAGGGTGACGGGTCAGCGCGAGAAACTTTTCACGCGCAGCAGGAATCGTATGCAAAAATTTGTTCAATCGTCGCCGTGCGGTTCTTAATTGACGCATCGTAGAAGGGGCAACCCCATCAATGCTCGAGTCATTGGCCATGAGCAAAAATATATCGAGAATGGTTTCAGGTCGAGCTTGAAACAGAGCGGGCTTTCGAGCTTCAATTAATGAACCACGACGCTGAAAGTCGTGATTAATGATCTCTGCTTTGACTTCTTCACCACGGTTTAAGATCGCTTGATCAAACAACTTCAAGAGCATTTTATTGAGTTCAGATACGCGGCGTAAGGTGCGATAGAACTCCTTCATCATTTTTTCGACCGCTCGGTTGCCTTCGCCAGTAAATCCAAGATGTTCGGCGACTTGAGCTTGATGAGCAAAACCGAGTCGATTGTCATAACGTTTTAGTTCAAGATGCAGAGCGAAGCGAACTCGCCACAAAAAATCTTGGCATTCGGCCAGTTCACGAAATTCAGCGTCAGTAAGAAAGCCGAAGCGGCTCATTTCATAGAGTGATGTCGCCCCAAAGTGGCGACGAGCAACCCAGCTTAAGGTATGAATATCTCTTAGACCGCCAGGCGTTGATTTAATGTCGGGCTCAAGATTATAGGCCGTATCGTGATAACGGGCATGACGCTCACGTTGCTCTTTTATTTTAGCTTGGTAGAAGCATTCACTTGGCCAAAAAGATTCGCTATGAATGGCTGATTGTAAACGTTGGAAAATACGGTCACTGCCGCACAACAAGCGTGCCTCTTGCAAATTGGTGGCCACGGTTAAATCCGCTTTACCAATCTCAATACACTCTTCTACAGTACGTACAGCATGGCCGACTTCTAGGCGCAAGTCCCATAATAAGGTAATGAATTGGCTGACTTTACTGCCAATATCATCGGCTAATCGGGTCGTAGAGACGACTAAAATATCAATATCTGATAAGGGATGTAATTCAGCTCTTCCGTATCCGCCAACAGCGGCCAGACAGAGGTCATTGAGTTTATCAAACCCAAAATATTGCCAAAGACGATTCAGGAGCATATCCATATAATCGGCACGGCCAACCACGAGATCACTGACCGGATGGCGAGAGAGAAACGCTTGGCGCTGGTAGGCAGAAAAAAGGTCGAGTTGCTGTTTTAATTGCTCAACCGTGAGCTGTTGATCGGTGTAATTCAGCGGGGATAAATAAGCCATAACAGTGCGGTCCATGCCAGGGAGTGAACTCAGTGTGAATGCTCAATCTAACAGAAATCAAGCGCTGAGCTCAAGCTCCCTTTACCGACTATCGGGCAGGATTAAGCATTGTGGAAAATACGTGGGATGGTCTCTTCTTCACGTAGCGTGAGAATTTCACAGCCATCTGCGGTAACCAAAATGGTGTGCTCCCATTGAGCCGAGTTCTTACTATCGGCGGTATAGACGGTCCAGTTATCTTCATCATCCAAGCGACAACCAAATTTACCCGCATTGATCATCGGCTCAATGGTAAAAATCATCCCTTCACGAAGCAGTGTGCGGTCACTATTTTTGTAGTGCACTACTTGTGGCTCTTCATGAAACTCTGCGCCGATACCATGACCACAGTAGTCACGAACAATCGAGAATTTTGAACGCGGGTTATTTTTATTATTGGTTTTGATGTATTTCTCTATCGCGGTACCAATTTCGCCGAGTTGTACGCCTGGTTTCACTTTTTTTAAGGCCAAATAGAGACACTCTTGAGCGACTAGACATAAACGTTTGTCGGCTGGCTGCACATCACCAATTAAGAACATCTTTGAGGTATCACCATGATAACCATCTTTAATGACGGTAATATCGATGTTCATAATGTCACCCTCTTTTAAGACGGCAGGGCGAAGCAGTTGACCAAATTGCGTGTCTTGTTCAGCCGGAATGCCATGGCACACGATATGGTTAATCGATGTGCAAATCGATTTTGGGAAGCCATGATAGTTAAGAGGGGCAGGAATAGCGCCTTGAACTTCGGTAATATAATCGTGGCAAAGTTGGTTAAGGTGTTCAGTGGTCACGCCAGCTTTGACGTGAGGTTCAATCATTTCTAAAACTTGCGCAGCCAATCGCCCCGCTACACGCATTTTTTCTATTTCTTGAGCATTTTTAATTTTTACAGACATCGGCTTTCTCTATTCAAATTTTAGGCACTGGGTGCTAATCGCAATATTGTAACAGTGAGAAAAGGAAGCGCAAGAAGCGGTGTAAATAAGAATGATTAAGCGCGATGGTTAGCTAGGTTAAATGACGCATCTCCTGATGATCGATAGTAAGATGGATTTTCTTGCTTATCATCGCTCTCGCTGGTTCAATCCAAGCACCTACGCCACAATTTTTGCTAGTCAGATTAGTGCTAAATATGATATAAAACGCGCCGGAACATCGGCCTGATTTCTTCGTAACGGCGAAACTGCCCGAGTCCACACACATTTATCTTTAAATCACACACATTCCGACACATGTTCCGGGGTGCTTCCAGCGTTATAAACGTTGAGGAGTCGGAGACATGGGGGATGTGGAGGCCTAACCCCATAGAGGATTATTTCATGGCAACTGTATCAATGCGCGATATGCTAAAAGCTGGTGTTCACTTCGGTCACCAGACTCGTTACTGGAACCCAAAAATGAAACCATTCATTTTTGGCGCTCGTAACAAAGTTCATATCATCAACCTAGAAAAAACCGTACCAATGTTCAACGAAGCACTGGCTGAGCTAGTGAAAATCGGCGACAAAAAAGGTAAAGTACTTTTCGTAGGTACTAAGCGCGCAGCCTCTGAAGCAGTAAAAGAAGCAGCGATTGCAAGCAATCAATACTACGTAAACAACCGTTGGTTAGGTGGTATGCTAACTAACTGGAAAACCGTTCGTCAATCAATCAAGCGTCTAAAAGAACTTGAAGTTCAAGCGACTGATGGCACTTTCGACAAGCTAACCAAGAAAGAAGCGCTAATGCGTACTCGTGAAATGGACAAGCTTGAGAAATCTCTTGGTGGTATCAAAGATATGGGCGGTTTACCTGACGCTCTATTCGTTATCGACGCTGATCACGAGCACATTGCAGTTAAAGAAGCAAACAACCTAGGCATTCCAGTGTTTGCTGTTGTTGATACTAACTCTAACCCAGATGGTATTGATTACATCATCCCAGGTAACGACGATGCGATCCGTGCCGTTCAACTATACCTGAACGCTGCAGCTGAATCAGTAAACGAAGGTCGTAACAAAGACGTAGCGGCAGTTGCTGAAAAAGACGGCTTTGTAGAAGCGGAATAATAGCGGCTCTTAGTCTTACTTAGCCTTCTGTAGAATACTACATGGGCTAAGTCATAGTTAGTATTGGGGGCCAAATCATTAGGCCCCCAATTTTTAATCCTGAATCAACTGAGGAATAGAGAATGGCTGTTACTGCTGCTCTAGTAAAAGAACTGCGTGAACGTACTGGCGCAGGTATGATGGAATGTAAGAAAGCACTCGTTGAAACCAATGGTGACATCGAACTTGCCATCGAAAATATGCGTAAAAGCGGTGCTGCAAAAGCGGCTAAAAAAGCAGGTAATATCGCTGCTGAAGGCGCGATCATCATCAAAGAAGCAGAAGGTTCTGCCGCTTTGGTTGAAATCAACTGTCAAACCGATTTCGTTGCTAAAGATGGCAACTTCCTAGCATTCGCTAACGAAGTCGCTGAAGCAGCGTTAGCATCAAAACTAAGCCTAGAAGAGCTACAAGCACAGTTTGAAGATGCTCGTGTTACTCTTATTGCTAAAATCGGCGAAAACATCAATATCCGTCGCGTTCAATACGCTGAAGGTAAAGCTTTGGCTGCATACAGCCACGGTTCTCGTATTGGTGTTGTGGTTGCTGGTGATGCCGATGCAGAAACTCTAAAACACATCGCGATGCACGTAGCGGCTTCTCGCCCTGAATACGTTAATCCTGAAGATGTACCGGCTGATGTTGTTGCGAAAGAGCGTGAAGTTCAAGTTGAAATCGCAATGAACGAAGGCAAGCCAAAAGAGATCGCAGAGAAAATGGTTGAAGGCCGTATGAAGAAATTCACCGGTGAAGTTTCTCTAACTGGTCAACCTTTCGTTATGGAGCCAAAGAAAACTGTTGGTGAAATTTTGAAAGAGAAAGGCGCTTCAGTATCGACTTTCGTTCGCCTAGAAGTAGGTGAAGGTATCGAAAAACAAGAAGGCCTGAGCTTCGCTGAAGAAGTGGCTATGGCTCAGAAAGGTTAATTGCCTTTTTGATGACCAAGATAAAGACCGTGGCCATGGCTGCGGTCTTTTTACGAATATCACTCCCTCGACGGTTAAAGAGAGCGGTTTTCGAACTCACGATGGTAATGATCATCAATACATTTACGCAGTAAGTTTATTTATGACTGTTAACTAACGATACTTTTTGAAAGGTAAAGTCCATGACAACAAACCCTAAACCCGCATATCAACGTATTTTATTAAAATTGAGCGGTGAAGCGCTTCAAGGTGAAGAAGGTTTTGGTATCGATCCGACCGTGCTTGATCGTATGGCACAAGAAGTAAAAGAATTGGTCGAATTAGGTGTTCAAGTGGGTGTCGTCATTGGTGGTGGCAACTTATTCCGTGGTGCAGGCTTAGCGGCAGCGGGAATGAACCGTGTTGTGGGTGACCATATGGGCATGTTGGCGACAGTGATGAATGGCCTTGCAATGCGTGACGCCCTACATCGAGCTTACGTGAATGCGCGCGTGATGTCTGCTATCCCACTTAAAGGGGTATGTGACGACTACAATTGGGCTGACGCGATCAGTCAATTACGTCAAGGTCGTGTAGTAATTTTTTCTGCTGGTACGGGTAACCCGTTTTTCACAACCGATTCTGCCGCTTGTTTACGTGGTATCGAAATTGAAGCTGACGTGGTTCTCAAAGCGACAAAAGTAGACGGTGTCTACAGTGCTGACCCTGTAGCCAATCCAGATGCGCAACTGTATGATAAGCTGGGTTACAACGATGTACTGGATAAAGAACTTAAAGTGATGGATTTGGCGGCCTTTACTCTGGCTCGCGATCACAACATGCCAATCCGTGTCTTTAATATGAACAAGCCTGGCGCATTACGCCGTGTGGTTATGGGTGAAGCGGAAGGTACGCTGATCAGCTCCGCTGTATAATCACTCTCGAAATGAAATAAGAATTAAGGTGATATTGTGATTAATGAGATCAAAAAAGACGCTCAAGAGCGTATGGATAAAAGTGTAGAAGCGCTAAAGAACAATCTATCAAAGATTCGTACTGGTCGCGCTCACCCAAGCCTACTATCTGGCCTCTCTGTTGAGTACTACGGTGCGTCAACACCTCTAAGCCAAATTGCCAACGTGATTGCTGAAGATGCACGTACATTAGCGATTACGGTATTTGATAAAGAACTTACGCCAAAAGTTGAAAAAGCGATTCTTATGTCTGATTTAGGGTTAAACCCAATGTCAGCAGGAACCGTGATTCGTGTTCCACTGCCACCATTAACGGAAGAGCGTCGTCGTGATCTTGTTAAAATCGTCCGTGGTGAAGCGGAAGGTGGTCGAGTAGCCGTGCGCAACATTCGTCGTGACGCCAACAACGATCTAAAAGCGTTATTGAAAGATAAAGAAATTTCAGAAGATGAAGAGCGTAAGGCTCAAGATGAAATTCAAAAACTGACCGATGCGGCTGTCAAGAAAATTGATGACATCTTAGCGGTTAAAGAAAAAGAACTCATGGAAGTTTAATTTCTACAAAACCTTAACAGGAAAACGCTGTGCTCACAGCACAGCGTTTTTTTATGCTACTCTTCACCATCTTTTTTCTTTATTACGTTTCTATGCAAAATTCGCAGCTCTCGTTAGATGTTCTCCCTCAGCATATCGCCATTATTATGGATGGCAATGGTCGTTGGGCAAAAGCACAAGGTAAACCTCGGATCTTTGGTCACAAAAACGGGGTTGCTGCGGTGCGTAAAACGGTTTCTACCGCAGCAAAACTGGGGATAAGAGCCGTGACTTTATTTGCCTTTAGCAGTGAAAATTGGCGACGTCCTGAGGAAGAGGTCGGCGTGTTGATGGAGTTATTTCTTCGTGTCTTATCGACCGAGGTCAAAAAACTGCACAAAAATAACCTGCGTTTACGTATTATTGGTGATACCAGTCGATTCAGTGAGCGGTTACAAAGTAAAATCGCCCAAGCTGAAGCGCTGACTCAGCATAATACGGGCATGGTGATTAATATTGCGGCGAATTACGGTGGAAAATGGGATATCACTCAGGCGATGCGCCATATTGCTCTTAAAATCAGTCGTGATGAACTCAGTGTCACGGATATTAACGAGACATTGATCGCTGAACATTTAACGATGGCTGATCTTCCTGAAGTGGATTTACTGATTCGCACCAGTGGTGAATGCCGGATCAGTAACTTCCTTCTTTGGCAGTTGGCTTATGCAGAAATGTATTTTACTCCTGTTTATTGGCCTGAGTTTGGTGAAGAAAGTTTAATTGAAGCTGTGACTTGGTTTGTTAATCGTGAGCGCCGATTTGGTTGTACCGGTGAGCAAGTCAAAGCGTTAATGACACCATAAAATAGGACTTCTCAGTTTGAAGCAAAGAATTATTACTGCGCTTTTACTTGCCCCTTTAGTGATTGCTGGCATTTTTTGGCTCCCGCAATCTGGCTTTATTTTGGCGTTGGGCGTAGTAACGTTATTGGGCTTATGGGAATGGACGCAATTCGTTTCTTCTTCCTCTCGTTATCTTGCCTTATTACCCGGTCTGGTGGTTGGTGCCATAAGTTATTGGCTGCTTGTACCTCAGCTTTCGGTATTAAGTGCCTTGCAACCGATGCATTATGGCATCTTAGTGATCGGCTCACTATGGTGGATTGTCGCTAGTGGTTTAGCCATTACCTATCCTAAATCACGAGCTTGCTGGGAAAATTCCAATGCTGTGCGTCATCTCTTTGGCGTACTGACATTATTGCCTTTCTTTTGGAGTGTGATTTTTTTACGCTCTGAACATATTGTCTCCGACAGTTATCACGGGGCGAAATTGGTACTTTATGTCTGTTTGATTGTGTGGGCTGCGGACAGTGGGGCTTACTTTTCCGGCAAAAGTTTTGGCAAGCGTAAAATGGCTCCAGCTGTCAGTCCGAATAAAACTATTGAAGGCTTAGTCGGTGGGGTTATTGCTGCCATGTTGGTGGGTTGGTTATGCGCCAGTTGGTTTAATATTCAATTTGCGTCTACCACTATCATGCTATTGACCATTTTGGTTACCGTAGTGATCTCAGTCTTGGGCGATTTGGTGGAAAGTATGTTTAAGCGGGTATCTGGCATTAAAGACAGCAGTAAAATCATTCCTGGTCACGGTGGTATTTTAGACCGAGTGGATAGTCTGACGGCTGCTTTCCCTGTATTTGCTTTATGCTATTTCTTATTTTAATGCTGGTGAAGCACGCCTTCATCAGCATAAACCATGACGGTTTTTGTGATGCGTAAATTAACCATTCTCGGAGCCACTGGCTCTATTGGTGCGAGCACCCTTAAAGTGGTGGACGAGAATCCTGATCACTTTAGTGTGGTTGCTTTGGTGGCGGGTAGTAATGTCAACAAAATGCGCGAGCTTTGCCAAACATGGCGACCTAAGTATGCCGTAATGGCGACGCCACAAGCGGCACAGTTGTTATCCTCCCAATTGGCTGGACTTTCACTGCCAACCGAAGTGTTGTATGGCCAAGAGGCAATGTGTCATGTTGCTGCTAGCGATGATGTTGATACTGTGATGGCGGCGATTGTCGGTGCCGCAGGTCTGTTACCGACGATGGCCGCGGTTAAAGCCGGGAAGCGAGTTCTCTTAGCTAACAAAGAAGCCTTGGTTATGTCTGGGCAGTTATTTATTGATGCGGTTGAGCACTATGGGGCTGAATTATTGCCCGTCGACAGTGAACATAATGCGATTTTTCAATGTTTACCCGTTGATATTCAAACTCAGCTCGGACGCTGTAATTTACAAGAGCAGGGCGTTTCCCATATTCTGCTGACGGGGTCCGGCGGGCCATTTCGTTATGCCGATATTGAGACTTTAGCTCAAGTGACTCCAGAACAAGCGATTGCTCACCCTAATTGGTCGATGGGGCCCAAAATATCGGTTGATTCTGCAACCATGATGAACAAAGGGCTTGAGTATATTGAGGCTAAGTGGCTATTTAACGCATCTCGTGAACAGCTTAAGGTTTTGATCCACCCTCAATCAGTGATCCATTCAATGGTCCAATATCGGGATGGTTCGGTGATTGCACAGCTCGGCGAGCCAGATATGGCGACGCCAATTGCACAAACGCTGGCCTATCCTCAGCGGGTCAGTGCAGGCGTTGAACCGCTAGACTTTACTCGTTTAAGTGAGTTGACCTTTATGGAGGTTGATTATCAGCGTTACCCTTGTTTGCAATTGGCGATAGACGCGTGTTATCTCGGCCAGCATGCCACTACGTCGCTCAATGCGGCGAATGAAGTGGCCGTTGAGGCCTTTTTACGAGGGCAGATTCGTTTTACTGATATTGCTGTGATTAATGAAAAGGTATTGTCGACCGTGTGCGGGGCAAACAGTCCTTTACATTCCTATCACTTGGAAAGCCTACTCGAGCTAGATACAATGGCGCGCAGTCTGGCTAATCAACACTTGAAAGAGCGTATGTTATGAGTGGCATTTTATGGAACTTCGTTGCCTTTATTGTCGCCTTAGGCATTTTAGTCGCCGTCCATGAGTACGGGCATTTTTGGGTGGCAAGAAAGTGCGGCGTTAAAGTAGAAAAGTTTTCAATTGGCTTTGGAAGAGCGATTTGGAAACGTATGGGTAAAGACGGAACTGAATACAGTATTTCGGTTATTCCACTCGGTGGCTACGTCAAAATGCTCGATAGCCGAGTAGACGATATTCCCCGCGAGCAGTATCCATTCGCTTTTGATAAAAAATCATTATGGCAACGCACAGCGATTGTTGCTGCGGGGCCAGCTTTTAACTTTTTGTTCGCTCTTTTCGCTTACTGGTTGGTTTTTATTATTGGTGTACCTGCGGTCAAACCGGTGATTGGTGACGTCGCGCCATACTCGATTGCTGCAGAGGCCGGAGTAAAGCCTGGTATGGAAATTAAGGCCGTATCAGGCGTGAAGACGCTGGATTGGGAGTCAGTCAATATGGGATTAATTCGCCATATTGGTAACCAGAGCCTAACCTTGACCGTCGCTTCTCCAGATGACATTGGCATCGAGCAAATCAAGACTTTTGACCTAGCGTCATGGAACTTTAACCCAGAAACAGAGTCTGCTATGGGAGCGCTAGGATTTAAACCTTTTGTACCTGAAGTATCGACGGTATTAGCGACGATTTCTGCTGGTAGTGCTGGATCTAAAGCGGGACTGCAAGTAGGCGATCGCTTAACGCACATTAACGGTCAAGCGGTTTCCTCTTGGCAACAGGCGGTTACGGAAATTCAAGCACATCCTAATCAAACGTTAGAGATAGGGATCGAACGTGATCAGCAACGGTTAACGCTTACTTTGGTTCCTGATGCACGAAGCGTATCTGGACAAACGATAGGGTTTGCTGGTATCGCTCCGCAAATGGCTGAATGGCCGCCGGGGTATCGCTTTGAGTTACAGTTTGGCGTGATCGACTCGATCGGTAAAGCGTTTGCAAAGACAGGCCAAGTGATCGACTTAACCATCAGTATGCTGAAAAAGCTGATTGTCGGTGATGTGGGACTGAATAATCTTAGTGGGCCGATCTCTATTGCTAAAGGTGCAGGGACAACGGCTGATTATGGCTTAGTTTATTTTCTCGGTTTCTTGGCCTTGATCAGTATAAACTTGGGGATTATTAATTTGGTTCCTCTGCCAATGCTTGATGGTGGGCACTTACTGTTCTTCGCGATTGAAGCGGTGATTCGACGCCCTGTTCCGGAAAAAATACAAGAAATTGGCTATCGACTCGGAGGAGTGATCATTTTCTCCTTAATGGCGGTAGCGATATTTAACGATTTTACTCGCCTGTGATTGATTCGCATTAGGCAATGGTTGTAGTAAGGACTAACTAAAACAAATATGGCGATGAAAAAAATCCTGTTCGCGACACTGCTCGCAACAAGCGTATCCGTTAGTGGTGCCGAAAATTTTGTAGTGCAGGACATTCAGATTCAAGGACTGCAGCGAGTGGCTCTCGGGGCTGCGTTATTGAGAATGCCTGTGCGAATTGGCGATACCGTTGATTCTCAAGATGTTGCACAAATTATCCAAGCGTTGTATGCCTCGGGTAACTTTGAAAACGTGAAAGTTCTGCGCGATGGTTCCGCGTTGATCGTACAAGTTCAAGAGCGTCCAACCATTGCGAGTGTCTCTTTCTCTGGCAACAAAGCGATTAAACAAGAACAACTGCAACAAAATCTTGAAGCTTCTGGTATTCGAGTTGGTGAGGCTTTGGATCGTACTAAACTGAGCAATATCGAAAAAGGCTTAGAAGATTTTTATTACAGCGTCGGTAAATATAACGCTAGCGTAAAAGCAGTGGTTACGCCCTTACCGCGCAATCGAGCTGATTTGAAGTTTATTTTTACCGAGGGTGTTTCGGCAAAAATTCAACAGATTAACTTTATCGGTAATGAAGTGTTCAGTAATGAAGATCTTTTATCTCGCTTCAACCTGAATGTCGATCTATCGTGGTGGAACTTCCTCTCTGATGATAAGTATCAAAAGCAGGTACTAGCAGCAGATATTGAAGCACTACGTACTTTTTACTTGGACCGAGGCTATTTGAAGTTCCAAGTTGAATCGACCCACGTCTCTATCTCTCCAGATAAAAAAGGTGTCTACATCACCCTGAATTTGAATGAAGGTTTACCGTATACGGTAAAAGAGGTTCAATTTCGTGGCGAGTTGATTGGCAAAGAAGATGAGTTTAAGGCCCAGATTCCCTTTGAGTTAGGTGAGACTTATCAGGGCTCGGCGGTGACGCAATTGGAAGAAAGTGTCAAACGCGTCCTAGGTGAGGCCGGTTATGCCTATCCTCAAGTCCGGACCATTCCGGAGTTTGATGATGAAACCCAACAAGTTTCTCTCATCGTGCATGTTGAAGCCGGTAAACGTATTTATGTCCGTGATATTCGTTTTATCGGTAACAACGCCACTCGTGATGAAGTCCTACGCCGCGAAATGCGTCAAATGGAAGGCAGTTGGTTGAATTCGCGTGCGATTGATACCGGAAAAACGCGCTTAAACCGCTTGGGCTTTTTTGAAACGGTTGATGTACAAACGGTTCGTGTTCCTGGTTCAGACGATCAAGTTGATTTGGTCTATACCGTCAAAGAGGCTAACTCGGGAAGTATTAACTTTGGTGTTGGTTATGGTACCGAATCGGGGGTGAGTTTTACTGTCGGATTAACCCAAGATAACTTCTTAGGAACCGGTAACCGTGTCGGTGTCACAGCAACCACTAACGACTATCAACAAAATATTACACTTGAATACCGTGATCCTTATTGGAACATTGATGGTGTAAGTCTTGGCGGCCGCGTTTTCTACAACAAGTTTGAAGCTTCAGAAGCAGGGATTGTTGATTATACCAACCAAAGTTATGGCACCAGTTTGACTTGGGGATTCCCGTTTGATGAACTCAATCGTTTTGAATTCGGTGTTGGCTATACCCATAACAAAATTGGTAACTTATCGCCTTATTTACAAGTTGAGCAGTTCCTGTGCAACTTAGGTGATTGTGATCCGAAAGAGTTGATCACCGATGATTTTGATGTCAACGTTGCTTGGACTCGAAATAACCTTAACCGAGGTTTTTTCCCAACCGCCGGTAACCATCAGCGTGCGTTTGCGAAAATGACCACTCCGGGGTCCGATGCACAGTTTTTCAAGCTCCAATACGATGTGCGTCAGTACTTCCCATTAACCAGAAAACATGAGTTTACTCTGCTACTGCGTGGTCGTTTGGGTTATGGTAACGGTTATGGTCAAACGGACGGTAAAGATAACCTTTATCCGTTTTATGAAAACTTTTATGCCGGTGGTTTTACCACCTTACGTGGGTTTGGCTCTAACTCGGCGGGTCCTAAAGCGGTATATCGAGACTACTCTAGCTCAAGCAATGGTCAAGATACGGCGACCAAAGATTCAGTCGGTGGTAACGCAATTGCCCTGGCCAGCTTAGAATTAATTGTGCCGACGCCTTTCGCATCCGATGAAGCACGTAGTCAAGTCCGCACCAGTGTTTTTGTTGATGTCGCTAGTGTATGGGATACTGAGTTTGATTATCGCTCTAATGCCTCGTTTGGTAATCAGTACTACTACGATTACTCCGACCCAAGCAAATATCGCGCATCTTATGGTGTCGCACTGCAATGGATGTCACCGATGGGGCCCTTAGTCTTTTCGTTGGCGAAACCTATTAAAAAATACGATGGTGATAATGAAGAGTTCTTCACTTTTACTATCGGACGAACCTTCTAAATAGAGGAAAGTATGTTAAAAAATACCGTTAAAGCGGCCAGTGTTAGCCTGATCATTCTTAGTTCTGCTTTTTTTGCCAATGCTGCTGAGGCTGCGCAAAAAGTAGGCTTTATTAACACCGCACAAGTATTTCAAGCGTTACCACAACGTGAAGTGGTTTTGCAGAAAATGCAGGACGAGTTTAAAGACAAAGCTGCAGAGCTACAAAGTCTTCAAGCTCAAGCTAAGACGAAAATTGAAAAATTAAGACGTGATGCTGAGCTGATGAGCCAAGATGACGTTGAAAAATTGCGTATGGAAATTGGGCAGTTGGATAATATGTACCAGATGAAAGCCCAAGCTCTGGAGCGGGCTTCTGCACGTCGTGAAGCAGAAGAAAAACAAAAATTGTTTAAAATTATCCAAGACGCTGTACAAAAAGTCGCGGAAAAAGAAGGTTATGACTTGATTGTTGATGTTAGCGCTATGCAATACGGTAAACCACAGTACAATATTTCTGAGCAAGTAATTAAAGCAATTAAATAATATTCGATGACTATGATGACACTAACTTTAGCCGATTTGGCAACCATAACCGGCGGCACCCTATATGGTGATGCTAACGTGAAAGTAAGCGCGGTCGCGCCAATGGATAGGGCCAAGGAAGGGGATGTCACCTTTCTTTCTAATACTAAATACGCTAAACACCTTAAGTTGTGCCAAGCGTCAGTAGTGATGGTGAAAGAATCGGAACGAGAGTTGTGTCCATCGAATGTATTAGTGGTCGCTGACCCTTACATTGCGTTTGCTAAGGTAGCTCAGGCATTAGATAAAACACCTAAACCAGCGTTGGTCGGGATCGCACCGAGTGCGGTTGTTGCGACAGATGTCCAATTGGGTAAAAATGTGGCGATTGGCGCAAATGCGGTGATTGAGTCGGGAGTGGTTCTCGGTGATAACGTGGTGGTCGGCGCTGGATGCTTTATCGGCCATAACGCACAATTAGGTCATAACACTAAGCTGTGGGCGAATGTCACCGTGTACCATGGCGTACAGATTGGTGATGATTGTTTGATCCAATCTGGCACCGTGATCGGCTCTGACGGTTTTGGCTATGCCAATGAACGTGGTGAATGGGTAAAAATCCCTCAGGTGGGCACGGTGCGGATTGGCAATCGCGTTGAAATTGGTGCCTCGACAACCATTGATCGTGGCGCGTTAGATGATACCGTGATTGAAGATAATGTGATCATGGATAATCAATTGCAGATTGCGCATAACGTACACATCGGATATGGCACCGCGATTGCTGGTGGTACAGTGATTGCTGGCAGTACTCATATTGGTAAATACTGCATTATTGGCGGTGCGACAGTCATTAATGGTCACATTACTATTGCTGATGGGGTTACCATTACCGGCATGGGCATGGTGATGCGCAGTATTGAAGAGAAAGGTATCTATTCATCTGGTATTCCACTGCAGCCGAATAAAGAGTGGCGTAAAACCGCCGCACGGGTGCATCGAATTGAAGAGATGAACAAACGATTAAAAGCCTTAGAAAAGCAATTTGAGCAAATCAGTCACTCATAATGGTTTGATTTGCTAAAAAGGCTCGCCGTACGCGAGTCTTTTTTATCTCTATCTCTGGTTTGTTGATGGTTAGTATCGCGTGTCGGCGACGCTAGTTTGGTGTTTTCTGACGAGAACCTCAGTCAGATTGATTAACCTGCTGCCTGCCACTCTCAGCGGTTTGAGTATATAATATCAGCCAACTTATTTGCTCTGCTCTGGGCCTGTTTTCGTGATGATTTAAGCGGCGACAGTTTTCCCTGTCTTTGAGAGCAGGGTATCGCATTTAATCTATTTATTGATAGGAATATGACTTTGACTACTGAAAAGAAAATGATGAATATCACTGAAATTCAGAGCCTGCTTCCGCACCGTTATCCTTTTTTATTGATCGATCGTGTGACTGATTATGAAGAAGGTAAATACCTTGTTGGGCTAAAGAATGTTTCGGTGAATGAACCTCAGTTTACTGGTCATTTCCCTCAGTTGCCGGTTTTCCCTGGCGTGCTTATTTTAGAAGCCATGGCTCAAGCGACTGGGTTGTTGGCATTTAAAACTTTCGGTGCACCAAAAGAAAACGAGCTGTACTATTTTGCAAGCATTGATAATGCAAAGTTTCGTAAACCAGTTGGCCCTGGCGATCAATTAATGATTGAAGTGGAATTTATCAAAGAGCGCCGAGGCATTGCTCTTTTTAACGGAGTGGCAAAAGTCGATGGTGACGTAGTTTGCTCCGCGGTTCTAAAATGTGCACGCAGAGAGTTTTAATATGATTCATCCAACGGCACAAATCCACCCAACCGCGGTGGTCGAAGACGGCGCAGTGATTGGCGCAAATGTTAAGATTGGTCCATTTTGTTATGTTGATGGCAAAGTGGAGATTGGTGACGGCACTGAGCTGTTATCGCACGTTGTTGTCAAAGGGCCAACTAAGCTTGGTAAAGACAACCGCATCTTCCAATTCGCCTCAATTGGTGAAGCCTGTCAGGATCTAAAATACGCGGGTGAAGATACTCAACTGATTGTCGGTGATCGCAATACCATTCGTGAAAGTGTCACTATGCATCGTGGTACCGTGCAAGATAAAGGCATCACCATTGTTGGCAGTGATAACTTATTTATGATTAATGCACACGTTGCTCATGATTGTGTGATTGGTGATCGTTGTATTTTTGCCAATAACGCAACCTTAGCTGGGCATGTCAAGGTGGGCAATCAAGCCATCATTGGTGGTATGTCAGCCATTCATCAATTCTGCCACATTGGCGATCATTGTATGCTGGGCGGTGGATCGATCGTTGTACAAGATGTGCCTCCTTTTGTCATGGCGCAAGGTAACCACTGTGCCCCTTTTGGCATTAATGTTGAAGGCTTAAAGCGTCGTGGTTTTGAGAAAGCGGAAATACATGCGATTCGCCGTGCTTATAAGGCCTTGTATCGTAATGGACTCACTTTGGAAGAAGCCAAAGTGGAAATCGCTAAAGAAGCGGCAAGTTTCCCTGCGGTCCAACGTTTTCTTGATTTCTTAGCTAACTCGGCTCGCGGTATCATCCGTTAGTTTTAGACTTGGCGTTAGACAAAAGATCGCCATTTATCGGCGATCTTTTGCATTTTATGGCGATTACCTATCAAGAGGCATTGAGAAATGGAACAACAACCTTTACGTATTGGTATTGTTGCGGGTGAATTGTCGGGGGATACCCTCGGTGAAGGCTTTATTAAAGCGATCAAAACCCGTTATCCTAATGCTGAGTTTGTCGGGATTGGCGGCCCGAAAATGATTGATCAAGGCTGCCATTCTCTGTTTGATATGGAAGAATTAGCCGTCATGGGCTTGGTGGAAGTGCTAGGACGTTTGCCTCGTTTGCTCAAAGTTAAAGCCGAGTTAGTACAGCATTTTACGCAAAATCCACCGGATGTCTTTATCGGAATTGATGCGCCGGATTTTAATTTACGCTTGGAGCGAGATTTAAAGCAAGCGGGAATTAAAACGGTGCATTATGTCAGCCCTTCAGTATGGGCTTGGCGTCAGAAGCGAATTTTTAAAATTGCCGCGGCAACGGATCTCGTGCTCGCTTTTTTACCGTTTGAAAAAGCGTTTTATGATCGGTTTAACGTACCGTGTGAGTTTATTGGCCATACCTTGGCCGATGCTTTACCACTTCAGCCCGATAAGCAAGCGGCTCAGCGTTTATTAGGGTTAGATGAGAAAAAGCGCTGGCTTGCGGTTTTGCCAGGCAGTCGTAGCGGAGAAATGAAGCTGCTAGCTAAGCCGTTTATTGAAACGTGCCAACGACTGCATCAAACCTACCCAGAGTTAGGATTTGTCGTCGCGCTGGTTAACTCACAGCGGCGCGAGCAGTTTGAAGCGGTTTGGCAGCAAGTAGCCCCAGAGCTGGATTTTACCTTAATCGATGATACCGCTCGTCATGTGATTACGGCATCGGATGTGGTGATGCTGGCTTCTGGCACCGTCGCATTGGAGTGCATGTTACTCAAACGGCCGATGGTGGTCGGTTATAAAGTCAATGCGATTACCGCTTTTTTAGCGAGACGATTAGTTAAAATACCTTATGTTTCGCTGCCGAATATTTTAGCAGGGCAAGAGCTGGTGAAAGAGTTTATACAACAAGAGTGCAGTGTTGATAACCTGTATCACGAGTTAACTCGATTATTGCAAAGCGATAACCAAGCATTATTAGATAAATTCACAGAGATGCATCATTGGATCCGCAAAGATGCGGATCAACAAGCCGCGCAAGCGGTACTGACATTAATAGGAAAATAACCGCGTGACCATAAAAGCCAATAACGATCTGCCCCCTTTTATTCTTCCGACTGGCTATCACTGGATTGCAGGGGTCGATGAAGTTGGACGTGGGCCGCTGGTTGGGGATGTGGTCACTGCTGCGGTGATTTTAGACCCAGTGCAACCGATTAACGGTTTGAATGACTCTAAAAAATTGTCAGAAAAGAAACGCCTTGCGTTACTACCAGAAATTCAAGCGAAAGCGTTAGCATGGTCAGTAGGTCGCTGCTCACCAAGTGAAATTGATCAACTGAATATTTTTCAAGCGACGATGCTCGCCATGCAGCGTGCCGTAGCGGGCTTAGCCATTCAACCTGATTTAGTCTTGGTCGACGGTAATAAAGTGCCTAAGTTGCCGATGGCCGCTGAAGCCGTGGTGAAGGGCGATTTACGAGTCGCGCAGATCAGCGCGGCCTCGATCATTGCTAAGGTCGTGCGCGATCAAGAGATGGCCGAACTCGATCTGCTTTACCCGCAGTTTGGTTTTGCGCAGCATAAGGGCTACCCGACCAAAGCGCATTTTGCCGCCATCGAGCAGCATGGCGTGATCGATCAGCATCGGCGCAGTTTTTCCCCCGTCAAGCGTGCATTGGGTTTATAGCGTCAGGTTTCCCCTGATGGTTTTATGCGCTTGCGGTTTAACGTAGAATAGCGCTATTGCACGATCTAGCCCCTTCGAAACACCTAGGATTCAATTGAATGTCAGACCCAAAGTTTATCCACTTACGTGTGCATAGTGATTACTCCATGGTGGACGGTTTGTCCAAAGTCCCCCCTCTGGTTAAGCAAGTGGCGGCGATGGGGATGCCAGCCATGGCCCTGACCGATTTTACAAACTTATGTGGATTGGTGAAATTTTATGGCACCGCGCATAGTTGCGGGATTAAGCCGATTATTGGTGCTGATTTTACGCTTCGTTCCGATGAGTTTGCTGATGAACTGACCAAAATCACTATTTTAGCCAAAAATAATATTGGTTATAAAAATCTCACCTTATTGATTTCAGAAGCGTATTTGCGCGGTCATGTTCAGCATCAACCAGTGATTGATAAACAGTGGTTGGTGAAACACGCCGAAGGTTTGATCATACTTTCTGGTGGTAAAAATGGTGAAATCGGCCGAGCGTTATTAAAAGGCAACCAAGCGTTAGCGGAAAAGTGCGTAGAGTTTTATCAAACGTATTTCGCCGATCATTTCTATTTAGAGCTGGTGCGCACAGGGCGAGCGGATGAAGAGAGCTATTTACATTTTGCTCTCGACTTAGCAGAACAAACGCAATTACCGGTTGTGGCGACCAATGAAGTGGTTTTCTTAAACGCAGAGCAGTTTGATGCCCATGAAATTCGCGTTGCTATTCACGATGGTTATACTTTAGAGGATCCAAGACGACCTAAAAATTACAGCCCTCAGCAATATTTACGCACCGAGCAAGAGATGTGTGAGCTGTTTGCGGATATTCCGCAAGCGCTAGAAAATAGTGTTGAAATTGCTAAACGTTGTAATGTGACCGTGCGTTTAGGTGAGTATTTCCTACCTAATTTTCCGACGGGCGGGTTAGCAATTGAAGAATTTTTGGTCGTGAAATCCAAACAAGGATTGGAAGAGCGTCTAGAATTTTTGTTCCCCGATCCACAAGTTCGTGCCGAGCGTCGCCCTGAATACGATGAACGTTTGGATATTGAGCTACAAGTGATCAACCAGATGGGATTCCCGGGTTACTTTTTGATCGTTATGGAGTTTATTCAATGGTCAAAAGATAATGATATACCAGTGGGTCCTGGTCGTGGGTCTGGTGCCGGTTCTTTGGTGGCTTATGCGCTGAAAATCACTGATCTTGATCCCCTTGAATATGACCTACTGTTTGAGCGCTTTCTTAACCCAGAGCGGGTCTCGATGCCTGACTTTGATGTCGACTTTTGTATGGATAAGCGAGATCAGGTGATTGATCACGTGGCTGAATTATACGGTCGTGATGCGGTATCCCAGATCATTACTTTTGGTACCATGGCGGCAAAAGCGGTGATTCGTGACGTCGGGCGGGTATTGGGGCATCCTTTCGGATTTGTTGATCGTATTTCTAAGTTGATCCCACCCGATCCCGGCATGACGCTCGAAAAAGCCTTTAAAGCGGAGCCTGCGCTGCAAGAGTTGTATGACGCCGATGAAGAAGTCAAAGAGCTGATCGATAAGTGTCGTATTCTTGAAGGATGTACTCGAAATGCCGGTAAACATGCCGGCGGCGTGGTGATTTCGCCGACCACGATCACCGATTTTGCGCCGCTGTATTGCGATGCAGAAGGTCATCATCCAGTTACTCAATTTGATAAAAACGATGTTGAATACGCTGGATTAGTGAAATTCGACTTCTTAGGTCTGCGCACGTTAACCATCATTGATTGGGCATTGGGTTTAATTAATCCGCGCCGCACCGCTCTTGGTGAAGAGCCGTTGCGAATTGAAGCGATTCCGCTGCAAGATGAAGCTTCATTCCGATTACTACAAAAATCTGAAACGACCGCCGTATTCCAGCTGGAATCGCGCGGAATGAAAGAGCTTATCAAGCGTCTAAAACCGGACTGTTTTGAAGATATTATCGCCTTGGTAGCGCTATTTCGTCCTGGGCCTTTGCAGTCAGGCATGGTGGATAACTTTATTGATCGTAAACATGGCCGTGAAGTGATCTCTTATCCAGATGAAAAATGGCAACATGAGTCATTAAAAGAAATTTTAGAACCGACTTACGGCATCATCCTCTATCAAGAGCAAGTCATGCAGATTGCTCAGGTGCTAGCAGGTTATACCTTAGGTGGCGCGGATATGCTGCGTCGTGCGATGGGTAAGAAAAAACCGGAAGAGATGGCTAAACAGCGTGCCATATTTAAAGAAGGGGCTGAAAACAACGGTGTAGATGGCGAGTTGGCGATGAAAATCTTTGACTTGGTAGAGAAATTTGCCGGTTATGGATTTAACAAGTCCCACTCTGCGGCCTATGCTTTAGTGTCTTATCAAACCTTATGGTTAAAAACCCATTATCCTGCTGAATTTATGGCGGCGGTGATGACCGCAGATATGGATAACACCGAGAAAGTGGTTGGTTTGGTGGATGAGTGCCAACGTATGGGCTTAACCGTATTACCGCCTGACATTAACTCTGGTTTATACCGTTTTAATGTTGATGAGAACGGGGCGATTGTGTACGGTATCGGGGCGATCAAAGGCGTTGGTGAAGGGCCTATCGAAGCGATTTTAGACTCGCGCAGTAAAAACGGCTATTTTAAAGACTTGTTTGATTTTTGTGCGCGGATCGACCTTAAAAAAGTCAATAAACGGGTGATTGAGAAATTGATCCTTGCGGGGGCATTGGATAGGTTAGGTCCCCATCGTGCGGCGATGATGGCCTCGTTAGACGATGCAGTAAAAGCGGCCAGTCAACATCATCAAGCGGAGGCCTTTGGCCAAGCGGATATGTTTGGTGTCTTGACCGATGCTCCCGAAGAGGTTGAGCAAAAGTATACTCAAGTTCCTCCTTGGCCGGAAAAGGTCTGGCTTGAAGGGGAGCGAGAAACATTAGGGTTGTACTTAACGGGTCACCCGATTAACCAGTATTTAAAAGAATTACCTAAATACACCAGTTGTCGCTTAAATGAAGCCACGCCGACACGGCGTGATCAATCGTTAACATTAGCGGGTTTGGTGATTGCCGCTCGAGTGATGACCACCAAGCGCGGAAGCCGGATTGGCTTAATGACTTTAGATGATCGCTCCGGACGTATTGAGGTCATGCTTTATTCTGATGCCTTAGATAGGTATGCAGAATTGTTAGAAAAAGATAGAATTCTGGTGATTTCCGGACAGGTCAGCTTTGATGACTTCAACGGTGGCCTTAAAATGTCTGCGCGCGAAGTCATGGACTTGGGTAGCGCGCGTGAAAAATATGCCCGTGGTTTATCGGTATCGATTGCACAATCGCAAATCGATGAGCAATTTTTTGAGCGCTTTAGTCAAATCTTAGAGCCTCACCGAGCAGGCACTGTTCCTGTCAATGTATACTATCAACGCTCAGATGCGAGGGCGCGTTTAACGTTGGGTACGGAATGGCGGGTAACGCCGAGTGATACATTGCTAGATGAATTACAACAGTTACTTGGTAAAGACCAAGTAGAACTCGAATTTAACTAAATTCAGCTGCGCAATTGACGAGCTGAGTAAAAAAGGATCGGTAGATGAGCCTAAATTTTTTAGATTTTGAAAAACCTATTGTCGAGCTTGAAGCGAAAATTCAGGCGCTACGCGATGTCTCTCGTCATGGTGCAAGTTCTTCGGTTGATCTTGAAAAAGAGATCGAACAATTAGAGAAGAAAAGTTTAGAACTAAAAAAGAAAATTTTTGGTGATTTAGGCGCATGGCAAGTTGCTCAATTGGCACGCCATCCTCAGCGTCCTTATACCCTTGATTATGTCAATCATATCTTTACTGAATTCGATGAGTTGGCGGGTGACAGAGCCTTTGCCGATGACAAAGCTATTGTCGGGGGTATTGCCCGTTTGGATGATCAACCTGTGATGATCATTGGCCATCAAAAAGGTCGTGAAACACGCGAAAAAGTTAGACGTAACTTTGGTATGCCAAAGCCAGAAGGTTATCGTAAAGCGCTGCGTTTAATGGAAATGGCAGAGCGTTTCAATATGCCTATCATCACTTTTATTGATACGGCCGGTGCTTACCCAGGCGTTGGGGCTGAGGAGCGTGGTCAGTCAGAAGCGATTGCGACTAACTTGAAAGTGATGTCGGGTTTAAAAGTACCGATCATTTGTAACGTTGTTGGCGAAGGTGGCTCTGGTGGTGCGTTAGCCATCGGCGTTGGTGATTATGTGAATATGCTACAGTATTCAACTTATTCGGTGATTTCTCCTGAAGGGTGCGCTTCAATTTTATGGCGCGATTCTGATAAAGCGCCGCAAGCGGCTGATGCGATGGGCTTAACTGCGCCTCGCTTAAAAGAATTAGCTTTGATTGATGAAGTGGTTGAAGAGCCTCTTGGCGGTGCGCATCGTAATCCTCTACAAATGGCTAATAATCTGAAGGCCACTTTGCTTCGCCAGCTCGCCGATCTACAAGGTTTAGAGCATGATGCTTTGTTGGCTCGTCGTTATCAGCGTTTGATGAGCTATGGTTACTGCTAAGCAATCAGGCTGATTGCTGTGGCAAAACGTTTAGTTATCTGCCATTGAATTGAAAGGGCTGGAGAGAATCCAGCCCTTTTGCTTTGATGTCTCTAGCGATACACTGAGGATTATTTATCTCGACCTAAGAAGATCAGTATGGATTTGTACCGGCATTTTTCTCATCAACTGCAAGCCCACGATACAAAAGACTTGGTTTTGGCACTCAGTGGTGGTGTCGACTCACGAGTGCTGCTGCATTTACTGGCCCAATATCGGGACCAGAATACGGTTAACGTGCGTGCGGTGCATGTCCATCATGGATTGAGTCGTAATGCCGATCATTGGGTTGAGCAATGCCGAACTTGGTGTAATCAAAGCCATATCTCCTTTGATGTTGAATACGTCGCACTTGAGCGCGATAGCGGCGAAAGTATTGAAAAATTAGCACGCGATGCACGTTATCGGGTATTAGCACAATACGTCAATCAGCAAGACACCTTGCTATTGGGTCATCATGCTGATGATCAACTAGAGACTTTTCTCTTGGCTTTGAAGCGAGGGAGTGGCCCTAAGGGATTATCGGCTATGGCTGCCTGTGCTTCCTTTAGTCAGGGGCAATTACTTCGGCCACTGTTAGCCGTCACTCGACAACAGATTGAGCAGTTTGCCCAATGTCATCAATTATCGTCAGTCAATGATGAAAGCAATGCCGATTTACGCTATGACCGTAACTTTTTACGGCATCAAGTTGCGCCAATCCTTACTCAGCGCTGGCCCTCTTTTCGTCAGGCGGTGCAACGCAGTGCCGAATTATGTGCTGAACAAGAAACGTTAATTGAAGAGTTGCTGGCGGAAAAACTGGCGAATATGATTAACTCTGATGGTGCGTTATCGATTCAAGGACTAAAAGAGTGTAGCGATGCCATGCGGCGACAACTGATCCGTGCATGGTTAACCCAGCAGCAGCGTGTGCTACCCAGTCGTCAGCATACCGAGATGATCTGGAGTCAAGTGGCGCTGGCAGAGGCGGGCGCTAACCCGATTTTACATCTCAAAGCGTATGATATTCGTCGTTTTAATGATCTTCTTTTTTGTGTTACTTCCGTTGCCGATATCAGTGAGTGGCGGCAAGAGATCCGCTTAGATACCCCACTCGTACTACCCGATCAGCTTGGTAAGTTAACCTTGTCGTTAGATCGACAAGGTAATATCCGTTTGCCGGAGGAGCCTGAGGCTTTGCAAGTGATCTTTGATCCGACAGGACTAAGCGCTTGTCCAGTGGGGCGGGCAGGCTCTCGGAAACTGAAAAAGCTGTTTCAAGAATACGCGATTCCTAGTTGGCAACGGCGTCGTATGCCGATTTTACTCGAGCACGATAGGGTCGTCGCTATCGCCGATTTATTTGTCGATCGTGATTTTTCAGGGCAAGAGTGCCGGTTTTTGTGGGATAAGTCGCCGATCACGGCTTTGGATGGAAATGAGCGCAAGCAGGGTAATGCTTAGGCTTTGTATTGATTGTTACCCATCGCTAACCGATAATACGCAGCATAAATTAAAGGTATTCAAGATTGCGTTTGGATTACCCGAATAAAACTCTGAGAACGAAACCGTGTAAGGGATGAACATGAAGAAAATTGAAGCGATTATCAAACCATTCAAATTGGATGATGTCCGTGAAGCGCTGGCTGAGGTGGGGATCACAGGGATGACGGTCTCTGAGGTGAAAGGATTTGGTCGCCAGAAGGGGCATACTGAGCTCTATCGCGGTGCGGAATATATGGTGGATTTTTTACCAAAAGTGAAATTAGAAATTGTCGTCAGTGAAGAAATGGCCGATCAATGTGTTGATACCATCATTGAAACGGCGCAAACCGGTAAAATCGGTGATGGTAAAATCTTCGTCAGTGATATTCAACGAGTGGTGCGTATCCGTACTGGTGAAGAAGATGAAGATGCGATCTAATCATTGTTTGATGAGATTGTAAAGACGGTTTTCGCTTCTTAGGTGTCAGATGATAAGAAGTGAAAGCGTTAGTTTTCTATGCTGGTGAGTCTAATGAAAAAACGCTATCTTTTACTTTTACCAGTTATTATAACGCTTACGGTCACGATTATTTTTCATCTTATATTTTCGATCTCGAAACAGCCACAACTGCTCACCTTAGGTCAAGATACACTAGGGAGAGATTTAGTCTGCTATCAGAACCCTGACGCAGAGCCGATTGATAATGACGGTCAATTAACGGTATTGGTGTGGAATATCTACAAACAAAACCGTGACAATTGGGCAAGTGAATTGACCCGATACAGCGAGCATGCTCAGTTACTTTTATTGCAAGAAGCGAATATGACTGCTGAGCTACGCCAGTGGATCAGTCAACAAGCTTGGGACGGAGCTTATGTGGATGCGTTTCGCGTCTTTGGCGCTTCTTCTGGGGTGCTCAACCTTAGTTATCGTATGCCTCGCTTAGCCTGTGCTTATACTCAACTAGAGCCTTGGTTACGTTTACCTAAATCGGGTATTTTTGCTCATTATGCGCTGAGTGATGGCCAAACCTTAGCCGTGGTTAATTTGCATGCGGTTAATTTTACCTATGGACAAAAAGCCTATCGTGAGCAACTTGAATCCCTGCTTAGTGCGTTAAGAAAACACAATGGGCCGATGATTGTTGCCGGCGATTTTAATAGTTGGAATCAACAGCGAGCACGGTTTTTAAAGTCGGCACTGTTGTCACTACAAATGAAAGAAGTCGAATTTACTCCCGATCAACGGTTGAGATTTATGACGGGGTTACCTCTGGATCATGTATTCTATAAAGGATTAACCTTAGAGCAAGCTCAAGCGCCGGAATCCGATGCTTCTGATCATAATCCAATGTTGGTATCTTTTCGTTTATAGGCCTTGATTAATAGATATTGTAAGCCGTAATACAGCTTGCTTGTACCTCGCAGTGTCAGCCTGTTGATTGTAGCTTGGTTATGGTTGGATTATTGATACTCAGTATTCGATAGCACATTTTTACTAAACCAATGGCGAATCAGATCTTGTAATGCCGGTAAGGAAGTCGGTTTTTCTAGGCGGCCATCCATCAATAGACTGATCATTTTGAGCTCATGGTTCCCTGATTCTCCCGATAGTGCAATGATCGGAATGGCGGGGAAATGTGCTTTGATGATTTTACTCGCTTCAAACCCATTCATGACTGGCATCTGGATATCCATCAAAATCAAATCGATAGAATGAGCTTTAACGATATTTACCGCACTCTCGCCGTTGTTGGCTTGTAAGCTACTAATGCCAAGTTGATCTAAATACAGTTTAACCAATGTACGCTGTATTTCTTTATCATCAACAATGAGTACGGTGGGCGTTGAATTATGGCTTGATAATGAATTGACAACCGGTGAAGGAAAGGAGTTATCTTCCGTAGCGGTTTGATTCGATTGCCAATCGTCGAAATAAGGCGTGCGAAGCGAGTCTGCTTGTGGGGCATTGGGCACAATAGGAAAGGATAGGTGGAATTCGGTAAATTCCCCCAGCCTAGACTTGCATTCAATTCGGCCGCCAAAGGAGCGCATAACACGTTGACAATAACCGAGCCCTAAACCGCTGCCTCCACTTTTTTGATAAGAGAAGAAATCATCGAAGATCTTATCAGCAATAGTCTCATCAATCCCTGGACCGGTATCTTTGAATATCAATATGTTTTCATAAGTACCCGTTTGGGTTGTGATCTTAATTTGGCTGTTGGGATAAGAGTCGAAATAATAGATGGCATTACGAATGAGATTGAAAATGACAAAATTAAATAAGGTTTCATTGAGCTTAACAACAAAGTCATCTTGTTGTGGTAAATGAATTCGCTCAACGACTTTTTCGTTCTCAAAACCATACTGACTGACAGCTTGATCGACCGCTTTATGAATCGAGGTCATCGTAACGGGTTCGTGTTCTGGTGAACTATCGCTTACTTCACGTAAGATAATATCAATTAATTGACGCCCACGTTGAATGGCCGCTTGGCCGCTCTCAATATCTTGCTTTATTTGCTGGGCTGGTGCTTGATGTTCAACGTGTTTTTTTAACATCTCAAAACACAACTGAACTTGAGACAGTGGATTACGCATTTCGTGAGCAATCGAATTGGCCAGTGCTCGGCTTTGATGGATACGGCGATCTGCCTCAATAATACTTTGTATTCGGGTTAGCAAGGTTTGAAGAGCCGAGATTTCTTCATGAGAAAACATCTGATTGTTGATTTTGTGTGGCGATATCAATAAATGCGTCACCGATTTTCCGTGACCGAATAGTGGCATCACTAATGCGGTATTGTTGGCGCTCATCTTGTCATAAAGTGCTTTGACTGAGCTTTTTTCAGTGACTTTACTATCCAGTTTTTCAAACAGTTCATCAAAAACCAGAGCCGTTTGTTTAGAGGAAAGGTAACGTGCATAAACCGCTTCGCTGTGATTACTGCTCACGAGGCGCAGCTTATCACTTGGTATTTGTAATAACTCACCTAAACGGCGCATCGCATCATCGATGGATAACTTGAAGTCTTCCTCCAAAGCGAGAATTTGTTCAACGGGAGTTTGTCGATTACCGTAAATCAGTAACGCGGCGTAACGACTCACGCTTTTATAGAGTGGGGCCCAAGTCACACCGATCAGCGCACAAAATGGGATAACAAACAGCCACTGACTGTTGTCAGTAAGAGGCATGAAGACCATGCCTAAAGGGATAGTTAACACGCCACACACCAACAGGGTATTGAGGCATAGATAAGCAAGATATTCCACACTGTAGAAGCGTGATGTCAATAGGGCATAACCCACGAATAACATTTCACTGATCGAGAGTGCTGGTGGTAGCCAAGTGAGTGAAAAGTCACCCATGAAGTAAGTAATACCAAGGTGAATGGTTGCAGTAGAGATCATGAATACCAAAATACCTGCAATCATATAGTTGGTTCTGGCTAATGTGACTCGACTGCTATTCGCTCGCATCAGGACTAGGTTGGTCAGAGTCAGCACAATAAATATCACTAAGACAATAAAGAAATGTGAGGTATGAGGACCAAATTCGATGATGAATTGGCTTGGACCTGAGATTTCTACATGTTCAACCGTCAGTTCTGGTCTTAGATTAATAAAGAGAGAATAGACCGACAGTGTGACAAAAATGATTTTTTGCCACAGATGGATTTTACCATTGCGCTGTTCGGCGGCGAGCTGGCAAGAAAAGTAATAAGCAAAGGCGAAGGCAAAGAGTGAGGCAAGATTGGCTAATTTTGCAACTAATACTGCCACTGAAGCGCCAAGTTCGGGGAGCAAATCGGTGTGAAAGTAAGCGTTACTGCTTATCCACGCGATAATACATATTGAGTATGCAATATAAGGAACATGATACGTTCCCCAAATTAACGCGTTTTTTTGCTTCAGACGATAGCAATAGTAGGTGAGCCAAGCCAACACCATCGCTACGGTAGCAAGAAGCGCAATCGCTTTAGCGTAGAGAATGGCGCCTAAATTGATATCAAGCATACTCTTCCTTTTTGATTACAGCGTGCAGTCTAGTTTGACGAACTGCTTGTTTATAATCGCGATAATTAGTCTCTTTGAATACTTTATTGATGACTTCGAAATTCCAGAATCCTCGGTAAGTCTTTGTGCCGTTATTATTTAAATCACAACACCCAGAGTGGAAATATGCTTTTGAATCAACTGCTTGATAAAATTTAAGCATGAAAGGTTGTTCAATAATAGTAAAACCAATTTTGTATCCAAACTGATGCATCACACTCATCAGCTCTTTTTGCGCAAGATAGAGGAAATAGAGTTTTTGCTGAGTATTACCACTGACGGTAAAGCGTAGTACTTCACAGACCCTATTTTTAGCGGATAATCGTAACCTAAATTGCTGATCGAATTCTGGTAGAGAGTCGCATTTTGACAGCGCTGGTTGGAAAATCGATAAGGTCGAGAAAACATCATAACCCTGTGCGGGCAAGCAGAATTGCCACTGTGGATTACTAAACTGCGGTGCATAACTGAGCCAAGTCTGATTCGATGCCCAATCTTGTACTAACATTGAAGCGACTAGGGTGGGCACCTTGCCATTATTGGGGTATTTGAGCAACACAAAGTGTTTACCCATTTGTGATAATGACAAGAGGGGCAGCATCTCGTACCACTTTTCACCTTGGATAAACAGCTCAAGATTGCTTAAAGTGATGGCCTCTTTGATGAGCATTTTTTGCGGGTGACTAGGCGTAGTGACTAGAAGATCGGAATTTTCTATGTTATCGATCAATAAGCCATAGTAAGCCTGATCTTCCAGTGGTAGCTCAATCTCACCGGCGGCAGTATCAATGACGGAGTTCGCTTTGATGGTGGCTATCTCACATTCACACCAAAAGTCCAGCCAATGTGAATAACACTCGCCGACGATTTGCTCAAGTAGTGCTATCTCCTCGGACAGGGTATTCGGATAGCGTTGAATGAGTTCGCGATAGTCGATCAGCTCAAATAATACCGAGAAACTTGTATTGTGATGTTCAGGGAAAAGATCGACTAATTGTTGTTTACGGTAGTCTGTCACCGAGAGGAAAAGGTCAGCACGCTGTTGCGATGGATAGGTGTTGATCACTAACGCGATGAGCATTTGCTGTTTTTGGTCGACCGGAAGAGTGCTCGTCAACAGTGAGCGTAAAGATGATATTAGTTGCATCGAGAGAACCTAGCCTAGGTTTATTTAATTATTTTTATTGAGGAAAGCTTAGTAAGATTTAGTTAGTTAACGATAACATATTGAAAACTAGTGGCATATCCGATGGCAAGTCTACTACTTGCGTTGTTCGTTCACAACTTAGTTTTGAACTGCTCAAAAAATGAGGTGTGGTTAAATGAAAATATTGAAGAACGACTGAGAACGTGACCTAGGGTTGAGCGGGAAAGGATGCTTAAGTTCTTCTCTAATCCCTTAATCAATCTGCGCTTAGGCATGATAAACTCAACACCTATCTATTTTGATTTGCTTGGATAAGCCACTATGCCGTCAAATTTACCTAAATCGTTTAGCCGTCCATTTTTAAAAATGTTTCATCTACTGGAAGCGGTACTACTTATTGCTATTACTTTGGCAACGGTATATGCAATTGGACACGAGTTCATACATGTTTTTGTTGAAAAACAAGTATTACTGACCGATATTCTGTTGATGTTCATTTATCTCGAAGTGTTGGCGATGGTGCAGCAATTTGTGGTTAATGGCAAAATTCCTGTGCGTTATCCTATCTACATCGCGATGATGGCCATCGCCCGCTATATTACCCTCGGTATGAAAGATTTGGATGCAGTCCCCGTTGTTTGGCTCTCTTTCGCGGCATTTATTTTAGCGGCAGCGACGCTGCTCATTCGTGCAGGACATCACTATTGGCCGTACGTTGATAGGCATACTCAAGATAAAGACGAGTAGTTAATTTAGCACAGCTGATGAGAAAGTTATCGATACTCGAAGTAGGCTGGTTGACACCAAGGTTTCTATTTTGGGGTCAATCATCACAAGGTAAGTGTTTGTCTTTTTAATCTACAAAAAAAGAGTGATACGTTACGTATCACTCTCTGAACCCATTCACACGCTTACTTGCGTTACATCCACGTACAGTTTTAAGCGTTGTCCCGGTTGTAGATATCGTTGATTAGCAAGCTCATTCCACTTGACGATATCTTGGGTGTTGACTTTAAAACGCGAAGCGATATCGCTTAAGGTATCGCCACTGCGTACTTGATAAAACACGGTGCGAATAATTGCGCCTTCACTACTTTGTTTCCAAATGACCAGTTGTTGACCGACTCGTAGCGTATCTTGCGGGCTCATCGCATTCCAACGCGCCAAAGCTTGGTAAGAGACATTGTGCGCGCGAGCAATGGTCCATAGGCTTTCCCCACTGCGTACGGTGTGGTTAAGTTGGTATTGACCTCGTGCTAACGACTGTGTTCTTGCTAGGCGATTATTAGCACTTAATGCATAAGCCTCTTCATCGGTGACAGAGGTTGGGATCATTAAATGTTGTCCGACACGAATGGTATGGCTAGTGAGGTTATTAGCGGTTTGAATGATTTGCGTGGTGGTATTATGCCGCTGAGCAATCACACTCAAGCTATCGCCGGCTTGTACTTGATAGCGAACCAACTTCATCCCTTGACCACGGTTTGATTCAACTTGTTCACTAAACTCATCGACTCTATCGACGGGTATTAACAGTTGATGCGGGCCTTCTGGGGCGGTCGCCCATTGATTATAGGCAGGGTTGTAACTTTGTAACTCTTTAACGCTGATCCCCGCATAATTGGCCGCGATAGCTAAATCTAACTGCTCTTGAGGATCAACCAAGGCTAATACGGGTTGATTACTAATACTAGGAATGGAAATCCCATACTGTTCTTGATTGGCGACAATATCTGCCAGTGCGAGAAGTTTAGGCACATAACTGCTGGTTTCTTTGGGCAGATCTAAAGAGAAGAAGTCTGTCTCTTTACCGAGTCGAGTATTTTTTCTTATTGCACTCGAGACCCGGCCGCCACCACTATTATAGGCCGCAATGGCCAAATACCAGTCGCCGTCAAAACGCTGATTCAAACGGGTTAAATATTCGAGCGCAGCATCAGTGGCGGCAACCACATCTCGACGGCCGTCATACCAAAAATTTTGCTCCAAACCAAACATGTTGCCCGTCGCTGGTACGAACTGCCATAACCCTGCGGCTTGGCCATGAGAGTAAGCAAAGGCATCAAAGGAGCTTTCTACGATTGGCAGTAAAGCGAGCTCTAACGGCAGTTCGCGTTGTTCAATCTTTTCAGTAATTAAGTACAGAAACGGTTCGGCACGTTTGGCAACAGTGGCGAGATGATTGGGATGATTGAGATACCAGTTACGGTAATAATCGACCGTAGGATCGTCAGCAATCGGCATGCTTAGCTGCATCGCGATACGTTGCCAGACATCCTCTTGCTCTTGTGGTGAGCGGACGTCAATTTTAGGCGCCACGACGTGAGGTTTAGCGGTTTTTTTGGGTGACTTTTGTACTTGAACCTGCTGATCGGTTGGCTTTACCTTGCGTTGATTGGTTTCTGAACTGGTCTCGATCTCTGGCTGGGTAAGCTGGCAACCTGCTAATAGCAGTGCAATTACCCAGCTGAATTGTACTCGCATATCACACAGCCTTGTCATAAATTGGCTGCTGATAATACTTGTCGTATTAAGCGGATGACAAGTAGCAAATCGTTAAAATTCATTCTTCCACTCACGTAAAGCGCTAAAAATAGCGAGTGGATCATGTTGTTCAGTACGATTGGCTACTGACTTAATCACGCTCGGAACCCCGGTACGCAAGAAGGGATTGACCCATTTTTCACGTTGTAAGGTGGTGGGGAGTGTTGCTTGACCTTGTGCACGCATGCGAATCACGGTGTCGCGATAAATTTGTAACTGTTCGTTATCAGGTTCAACGGCCATCGCAAAAGCGACGTTACTGGCGGTGTATTCATGAGCGCAATAGATTTCGGTTTCCTCAGGTAATGCTAATAATTTATTGAGTGAGGAAAACATTTGTTCCATCGTGCCTTCAAATACCCGCCCACAGCCTGCAGAAAACAGCACATCGCCACAAAAAAGCTTACTGTCACCGACATAACCAATATGGCCTAAAGTGTGTCCAGGAAGTCCTAAGACCATAAAACGTTCGTCAAATAATTCAATTTGATCACCATCTTCAACGGGATGAGTGAGGGTGGGAATGGGTTCTTGAGCTGGCCCCACAACATCCACATGAGGATATTGGCGGACTAATTCGGCGACACCACCGATATGATCATGATGATGATGGGTGATCAGAATAGCTTCTAAGGTTAATTCCTGCTGTCGTAGGTAAGCTAAAACAGGTTGAGCATCCCCCGGATCGACCACCGCACAACGGCGATCGCTATTTTCAATCAGCCAGATGTAATTATCGTTAAATGCGGGTATGCTTTTGATGTGTAACATGAGTTATCTCCAGTCACGTGGTAAAGCGATTTAGCAATGAAACCAGCACGCAGTCAAAAAAAAATTGAGAGTCCTCACTCTTGGTCCCAACTAAAAAATGGCCAGTGGGTGTGTGAGTCTATTCAAACCCGGCTTGACGAGTGGTGTCCAAAGCTTTTCGGTTATCACATGCTAAAATTGGGCGGTTTGAGCTGTGAGCTGTCCAGCGGTAATTGTACTATTCAACACCAAGTTCATCTGGATATCCATAATCCGCTCCATACGGTCATCGCTGATGCTTATGATTTACCCTTTTTAGAAAAGAGCATTGATGTTGCGATTATTGCCCATCAATTAGATTACTGTAACGACCCGCACCGTATCTTGCGTGAAGTCGACCGAGTATTGATTGATGACGGTTATGTGATTATTACTGGTTTTAATCCGATCAGTTTAACTGGCCTTGCCAGTACGATGCCTTGGCGTAAACATAACCTTCCTTGGAGTGGGCGTATGTTTACTTCGAGCCGCATTAAAGATTGGCTCAGTGTGCTGAACTATCAAGTTTTAGAATGTGATCAATACGCGCTTTTTCCGATGCAGAAATATCGTCCGCTTTGGGCCTGGTTAGAAAATGCGATGGGTGGCTGGGCAAGTCCGTTAGGAAGCTTATATTTTATTGTTGCTCGCAAGCGAACTTATCCACTTAAACCCATTAAACCACACTGGCGTTTGAAGCGACGTTTTTCGCCAGTTGGTTTTAACTATCGGGTCAAGTCAGAAGATCAATAGTTGATGATATTTCCAAGCGCTGGTTGAACCAGACGATAGCGAGCCTATGTGCCACTCTAAGTTGACTTAATAGTCATGAATTTAGGGTTGATAACCGACATCGTCTTCCGTTGGGTTTTCCGCCGCGCTACGTGCCAATTGATCACACATTTCATTTTCACGGTGACCGGCATGCCCTTTTACCCAGCGCCAATCGACCTGATGTCGCGCGGTTTCTTTTTCTAAGGCTTGCCATAAGTCGGCATTTTTCACTGGTTTTTTATCCGCCGTTTTCCAGCCTCGTTGTTTCCAGTTATGAATCCATTGAGTGATGCCTTGACGAACATATTGGCTGTCGGTGGTTAGGATGACATCGCAGGGCTCTTTTAAGCTTTGTAGAGCGATGACCGCCGCGAGCATTTCCATTCGATTATTGGTGGTGAGGCGATAGCCCTTCGATAAGGTCTTTTCAGTTTTTTTATAGCGTAACACTACGCCATAGCCACCCGGGCCAGGATTGCCTAAACACGACCCATCAGTGAAAATTTCCACTTGTTTGTTCATGATTTGATACTATTGGATTATTCACACAATTGGCATAGTCTGACATAGATATCCTTATGAATACTAGCAGCAATTCGCAACACAATCGTATTGTGGTACTTGATACCGAAACGACAGGTATGAACTTTGAAGGCGGACCTCATTATGAAGGCCATCGGATCATTGAGATCGGCGCGGTTGAAATTATCGATCGGAAATTAACCGGACGGCATTTCCATGTTTATTTAAAACCAGATCGTGAGATTCAACCGCAAGCAATTGAAGTTCATGGTATTACCGATGCCTTCTTAGTCGATAAGCCGCAATATAAAGAAGTCCATCAGGAGTTTTTAGACTTTATCAAAGGGGCGGAGTTAGTGGCTCATAACGCGTCATTTGACGTCGGCTTTATGGATTATGAGTTCGCCAAAGTCAACGCTGCGATTGGCAAAACTGAGCAGTATTGCAAAATTACCGATACCTTGGCGATGGCGAAGAAAATCTTCCCCGGTAAGCGCAATAACCTCGATATTCTTTGTGATCGCTATGGGATAGATAATTCACATCGAACCTTGCACGGCGCTTTGCTCGATGCGGAAATCCTCGCTGATGTTTATTTATTAATGACTGGTGGGCAGACTTCATTACAGTTTTCTGCTAGTTCACAAAGTGGCGAGCCGGCTGGGAGTTTTGTGCAGCGCGTACAAGGTGGGAGGAAAAACCTTAAGGTTTTACGTGCATCGGCCGATGAAATAGAAGCTCACCAACAACGTTTGGATGTGGTTGAAAAAAGTGGAATTTGCCTCTGGCGTCAGTAGGAGAGAGTATGTTACGGCTAGGAATAGTGATACTGAGTTTGTTATGCAGTATAGGAAGTTTTGCCAGCAATGAATCATCGCTTACCTTGCTTGATAACCGTTTTCGGGTGGATCCTACGATTTCACAAATCACCTTTGTCATTTATCGAGAGCAAAACTCCCGTCCTGTGGTATTAGTTCGCCCAGACGGTTTTAAGTATTATGCTTCTCGTCACCCTGATTACGTTCGTTGGTATCAAGAGTCATCAATGGATATCGTTTCGATTGATAAACCGATGCCGGGGCCGTGGCAAGCTATAGGCCAGATTTCGCCCAATAACCACGTGCGTTTGATTTCGCATTTGCAGCTTCAAACCGAACAATTACCGCATCGCTTATATCAAGATGAAACGATTAAATTTACCGCGCGTTTAACCTCGGACGGCGAGCCGCTGTTATTAAGAGATTTCCTTGATCGGGTTAAGCTTACCGTGACCTTTACTCGTTATGTCGACGATGAACAACAGTTACCTCAAGAAATGCGTCCAATTCCCGAAGTAATTGGGCAATTTACCGATGATGGTCGAGGATTAGATGAAAAGCCGGGTGATGGTGTTTTTACCGTCGCTTTACCGATAACCCCTGAACCGGGTAAGTACCGTGTGCGCATCACTTCGGGCAATGGTGTCTTTTTACGTGCTCAAGAACAGGTAATTTTGGTTTATCCCGCTCCAGTTGTGGCCACCTTTATTCAGTCACGAACTCAAGGTGTTGCTCATCAAATTAGTTTTAATGGTGAACGAGGCATGATAGAGCCTGGTTCTATGGTTGCGCATATCGAGCATCGAGAGTTAGGACAACCGCCATTTCTTGCCCAAGGGCAAGCCGACCCCTCTGGTTTAGGTGTTGTTCTAATGGTCCCTAATGAGAAGCAATTTGGTAATTTTGCGTGGAATGGGCAAGTTTATGCGACGGATTTAGCGACCCAAAGACCACTCATCTTCCCTATTCGAGAGCAAACCTATGGGGTGGTAAGCGAAATTGATTTAGCGACGACTCGGCGTATGCAAGAAGCTGAGTTAGAAAATCTTCGTCGTTTAGAGCAAGAAAAGCTCATTCAACATATGCAAGAGCAAGCTCGCCGCCGTACGATGATGTACATTATTTTGGGTAATTTTTTCGTTATTATTGTTGCGCTTGCTGGGTGGTTTATTCGTCGTAAGCTGAAAGCGAAAGCGGTAGCCATACAAGAGATGAATCTAAATATTCCGAAAAAACCGTAAACCACAATCGTGAAGAAAAGAAAATAACCGCAACAAAAAAGGAGGCGAGCCTCCTTTTTGTTTATTGAGCAAACGCTAAACGCTCGTTTTTTCTGATTGAGTGGTCCCCTTTTTCTCGTTTGAAGTTACGCGACTTCTTCGAGTTTGGGGTGAGACTTTTTTGCTGCAAGTTCCTGCGGGTCAAAATCATCAACGTTAATCGTGTATAGGCGATGGGCCTCAGCTTCAATCAATAGATCCGCTTCCCACTGAGTAAGCAACTGCTTCTCTAAACCGATTTTCGCTAGCTGATCCAATTGAGTAAAAGGACGACGCTGATTGAGCGCCTCACACATCTTAGTAAAGATTGGCTCAGCTTGGAGAATAATACTCAACGCTTGTTCTATCTTACCTGCTGGGTTGTGTTCGGTTGGCAGTAAGTATTGATTACGTCCTAAGCGTGAACGTGCAGCACTAGGGGTTTGCAAGATCTGAGCAACCTGACTATCCAAATGGTCATTGGGCGCTTTGCGAACTCGTCCAATAGGCATAATCAGAACGCGAAGCAACTTACCAATAACAGGATTAGGGAAGTTAGCTAAGAACTCATCAATCGCTAATTCAGTTTGCTTCAAACTATCTTGAAGTCCCCAATGAACGAATGGTAAATCTTCACTTGGTCGTCCATCATTTTCAAAGCGTTTTAGAGTCGCAGAGCTTAAGTACAATTGACTTAATATGTCTCCAAGGCGGGCGGATAAGCGCTCTCTACGTTTGAGTGAACCACCCAATACCGCCATCGAAATGTCGGCCAGTAATGCTAAGTTGGCACTGTAACGATTAAGTTTTTGGTAATAACGCTTGGTGGGGCCTTTGCTTGGCGCTGCCGAGCCATAGCCATCGGTAATCCCAAACCAAATACTGCGCACTAGGTTACTTAAAGTAAAGGAAACATGGCCAGCGAGAGCTTGGTCAAACTGCTCTACAGCGTCTGAACGGTCTGAGTAAGCGGCTTCCATCTCTTTTAATACATAAGGATGGCAGCGAATGGCTCCCTGACCAAAGATGATCATGGAACGAGTTAAAATATTCGCCCCTTCAACGGTAATGGCAATCGGTGAACCTTGGTAACTACGCGCTAAAAAGTTGGCAGGGCCTAAGCAGATCCCTTTTCCGCCGACGATGTCCATCGCATCAATAATTGAACGTTGACCACGATGAGTACAGTGGTACTTCACTATCGCTGAAATAACCGACGGTTTTTCGCCTAAATCGATGCCTGCTACGGTTAAATTACTCGCTGCATCCATCACATAAGCGTTGCCCCCTAAACGCGCGAGCGGTTCTTCAATGCCTTCCATTTGACCAATCGGTTGCTTGAACTGACGGCGAATACGCGCATAAGCTCCGGTTGCTAGGGCGGCGGTTTTTAGGCCACCCGTTGAGTTGGAGGGAAGAGTAATACCACGACCAACCGATAAACACTCAACCAGCATACGCCAGCCTTGCCCAGCCATTTTTGGCCCACCAATGATGAAATCAAGGGGAACAAAAAGATCGGTCGCTCGGGTTGGACCATTTTGGAAAGGCACATTGAGCGGGAAATGACGATTACCAATCTCAACACCTTTTAAGTGAGTGGGTATCAAAGCACAGGTGATGCCCAGCTCAGGCGTATCCCCTAGTAGACCATCAGGATCTCGCAGTTTAAAAGCTAAGCCAAGTACGGTAGCGACGGGGGCTAAAGTGATATAACGCTTGTTCCAGGTGAGACGCATACCAAGCACTTCTTTCCCTTCCCATTCGCCTTTGCAGACCACGCCAAAATCTGGAATAGAGCCAGCATCCGATCCCGCTTCTGGGCTAGTGAGTGCAAAACAGGGGATCTCTTTACCTTCCGCGAGGCGAGGTAAATAGTAGTCTTTCTGCTCTTGAGTACCATAATGTTGCAACAGCTCACCTGGGCCTAAAGAGTTTGGAACACCAACGGTGGAGGAAAGCACTCCAGAAACGCCGGTTAATTTTTGCAGTACCAGAGATTGTGCATAAGCTGAAAATTCTAAACCGCCGTATTTTTTCTTAATGATCATCGCAAAAAATTTATGATCTTTAAGATATTGCCAGACTTCAGGGGGTAAGTCGGCCAACTCGTGAGTGACTTGATAGTCATTCACCATCGCGCAGACTTCGTTAACTGGGCCATCAAGGAAAGCCTGTTCTTCCGCACTCAGTGTTGGAGCTTTGATATTTTTCAGTTGCTGCCAGTCTGGTTTACCTTTAAACAGCTCGGCTTCCCACCACACGGTACCCGCTTCGAGTGCTTCTTTTTCCGTTTGTGACATGGCAGGTAATACTTTTTTAAAAACCCGTAGAGCTTTCCCGCTGATTAAGCTTTGGCGAACGGATGGAACGGCAAAAATAGCGACTGCCGCTAGATAGATAACCCAGCCAAAGAAACCAATCGGGCCAAACAGGGTTAAGCCAAACATGGTTAGGGTTAAAGCGACTAATCCAGTAAATAGCGACGTACGATGGTATAAGCAAGCGCTTAATACCAGCAATATGCCGAGTGTAGAGAGCAAGATATCCATAATTATTTCCTTTTACAGACTCAATGAGACCTGATGGGTGAAGTGGTCTAACCAGTAGGATTGTAATCAATATATTAATGAAATGTAAAACATCAAACCGGTCAAAAAGTGATCTCAGTGAAAAGAAAACTGCAAATTGTGCGTCAAGCGTCAATTTTGCATAGAAAATATCATCGGATTCGGTCAATTTGTTGAGAACAGACTCTCGACAGAGAATCTCGTTTGGGTAAACTCAATGACATACCTGAGTTTCCCTAATTGAAACTTACCTGTCAGCAGAATAACCAAGAGACCAGATTATGTATCATGATTTAATTCGCAGTGAACTTAATGAAGCCGCCGAAGTATTGAATGCCTTTTTAAGCGATGATCACAATATTGCGCAAATTGAAGCTGCAGCAAAAATGATTGCTGATTCTTTTAAACAGGGTGGGAAAGTACTGTCTTGTGGTAATGGCGGCTCGCATTGTGATGCGATGCATTTTGCTGAAGAGTTAACGGGTCGTTATCGTGACAATCGTCCGGGTTATCCTGGAATTGCGATTTCAGATCCCAGCCATCTTTCTTGTGTAAGTAATGATTTTGGTTATGACTACGTTTTTTCGCGCTACGTAGAAGCCGTGGGAAGCAAAGGCGATGTGCTGTTTGGTCTTTCTACTTCGGGTAATTCAGGCAACATTTTAAAAGCGATTGAAGCGGCGAAGGCGAAAGGGATGAAGACGATAGCCCTCACCGGAAAAGATGGTGGAAAAATGGCTGGCCTTGCTGATGTAGAAATTCGCGTCCCACATTTTGGTTATGCTGATCGCATCCAAGAGGTGCACATTAAAATCATTCACATTGTTATCCAACTGATTGAAAAAGAGATGGCATAAATCGAACGATGGATTTGCTGAGAGTGAATCTAATCGCCGAGGGTTTATTAGGAGTGATATAAACCATGTGTGAATTACTCGGTATGAGTGCCAATGTTCCGACCGATATCTGCTTTAGCTTTACGGGTTTAATGCAACGCGGCGGTAAAACGGGTCCCCATCGTGATGGATGGGGGATAACCTTTTATGAAGGTCGTGGTTTTCGGACGTTTAAAGATCCAGCGCCCAGTTGTCAGTCACAAATCGCTCAGTTGGTGCAGAACTATCCGATAAAAAGTTGTGCAGTGATTAGCCATATTCGTCAAGCGAATCGTGGGGCGGTTAACTTAGAAAATACCCACCCGTTCACGCGTGAATTATGGGGGCGATATTGGACTTTTGCGCATAATGGTCAACTGGTTGATTATCAGCGTTTGGCGCAAGGGCGTCATCGCCCGGTTGGTCAAACTGATAGTGAAGCGGCATTTTGTTGGTTACTGGATAAGTTAGAGCAGCGTTACCCGCAGATCCCCGACAATATGCTGTCGGTTTTCCAGTATGTGAGTCAATTATGCGATCAACTGCGTGATAAAGGCGTATTTAATATGCTTTTGTCTGATGGCGATTATCTGATGAGTTATTGTACTAACCATCTGTACTGGATCACTCGCCGTGCCCCCTTTGGCCATGCGGCATTGATTGATGAAGATGTTGAAGTGAATTTTCAAGAAGAGACGACGCCTAATGATGTAGTCTCGGTGATTGCTACTCAACCTTTGACAGGAAATGAAATATGGCAACGTATGAAGCCAGGCGAGTTTAATTTGTTCCACTTAGGTGAGCGAGTGGCGACGAATGTTGACCAATTGACTGCGGTCGCCTTTGCCCAAGCCAAGCCGGGTAATCAGGCCCCGACTGAACCGTTAGGCTAAAAAGTTTCATTAATACCAAGGGGAGTTGATACTCCCCTTGGTTATGTCGTGGCGTGAGCTACTGATCCGCGTAGCCGTGAATCCCTAAAATATGACCATCCAAAAGGGCTTTGCCATTCGTCATGGTTAAGCGTCCTTCGACAAACCACTGTACGACCAAGGGATAGATCCGATACTCCTGAGATTGTACTCGAGCAGTCAGGCTTTCTACCGTATCGTTATCAAAAATAGGCACTTTGGCTTGTAAAATCACCGGGCCGCCATCCAATTGCTCAGTAACAAAGTGGACGCTAGTACCGTGTTCTTCATCGCCAGCATGAATCGCTCTTTGATAAGTGTTTAACCCTGGGTACTTAGGCAGTAATGAGGGATGGATATTGATCATCCGACCAAAATAATGGCGAACAAAATCACTACTTAAGATACGCATATAGCCAGCGAGTACCACTAAATCTGGCGCATATTCATCCATCCACTTCATTAAATCAGCGTCAAATGCATCACGAGTTTCATAGGCCTTAGGATCAATAAAATGCGCTGCGGCTCCCGCTTTTTTCGCTCGCTCTAAAGCGTATGCTGTTGCTTTGTTTGAAAAAACAGCCGTTACTTTGCCATTATGGATACTTGTCTCACAAGCATCGATGATCGCTTGTAAATTAGAACCATTTCCTGAAACTAAAACAACAATACTTTTCATGAATTATTTGATCTCTACTTGCTCTTCATTGGTTTGTGCTTGAGCAATCTGACCGATAACCCATGCCGTTTCACCTTCTTGCTGTAGCAGCTCAACCGCCGCTTGTGCTTGGGCTTGAGGTAGGGCAATCACTAAGCCGACGCCACAGTTGAACGTACGATACATTTCACGCGTTGCTACATTGCCTTTCTCTTGTAGCCAAGTGAAAATCGCTGGCCATTGCCAACTGCTACCATCAATCACCGCTTTAGTTCCTTGCGGTAATACTCGTGGGATGTTTTCCCAGAAACCGCCGCCAGTAATATGAGAAATGGCGTGAATATCATGTTCAGCAATCAGCTTTAAGCCAGATTTTATATAAATTCGGGTTGGTTCAAGTAAATGTTCACCGATGGTTTTACCAGCCAATCGTTCATTCTTATCAGCGCCCGAGACTTCAAGAATTTTACGGATCAGTGAGTAGCCATTAGAGTGAGGACCACTGGAACCGACAGCGATGAGTGCATCACCCACGGCCACTTTGGAACCATCGATAATCGCTTCTTTCTCAACCACACCGACACAGAACCCAGCGACGTCATAGTCTTCGCCTTCGTACATTCCCGGCATCTCTGCTGTTTCTCCGCCGATTAACGCGCATCCCGCTTGGACACAGCCATCGGCAATCCCAGAGACGACATCCGCTGCTGTATCGACGTCCAGTTTTCCGGTCGCATAGTAATCAAGGAAAAACAGCGGTTCTGCACCTTGTACGATCAAATCATTGACGCACATCGCCACTAAATCGATGCCGATGGTGTCGTGTTTTTTCATATCCAAAGCTAAGCGTAGTTTTGTCCCTACGCCATCGGTCCCAGAAACCAAAACCGGATGCTTGTATTTACTTGGAAGTTCACACAGGGCACCAAAGCCGCCAAGGCCACCCATAACTTCAGGACGACGAGTACGCTTTACTGCGCCTTTAATTCGTTCAACCAGTGCGTTGCCTGCATCAATATCTACACCGGCATCTTTGTAGCTAAGAGAAGTGTTGTTACCGCTCACGGGGGAAGTCCTCGATCTAATTGGATATGAAAACGCCGCTATTCTACAGGGCTTAAATCAAAAAGGAAAACGTTTGCGTCAGTTTTTTTATCCAGATTTAAACGCTTAAAATAGGTAGAAATGCGTGTATAATCGAAAAGTTTATTTAAATTATGCCGGAGATGAAAATGAAAGTTGTTGAAGTGAAACACCCTCTAGTCAAACATAAACTGGGTTTAATGCGAGAAGGTGATATCAGCACTAAACGTTTTCGTGAGCTAGCGACTGAGGTTGCCAGTTTATTAACTTATGAAGCGACTTCAGATTTTGAGACAGAAAAAGTGACGATTGAAGGCTGGGATGGTCCTGTTGCTGTTGATCAAATTAAAGGTAAAAAGGTCACTGTTGTCCCGATTCTACGTGCGGGCCTTGGTATGATGGATGGGGTACTAGAGCATATTCCTAGCGCAAGAATCAGTGTTGTCGGCATCTACCGTGATGAAGAAACACTTGAGCCAGTGCCTTACTTTAATAAACTGGCATCGAACATTGAAGAGCGTATTGCGCTGGTGGTTGACCCTATGTTGGCGACTGGTGGCTCGATGATTGCAACGATTGATCTTCTAAAAGAGAAAGGATGTAATCAAATAAAAGTGCTAGTCTTGGTCGCAGCGCCAGAAGGCATTGAAGCACTGAAAAAAGTGCATCCAGATGTTGAACTTTACACCGCCGCCATTGATGAGAAACTCAATGACAAAGGCTACATCGTGCCTGGTTTGGGAGATGCTGGCGATAAGATTTTTGGTACTAAATAACGGCGTTTTTTAATTCGCTAAATAATACAAACATGATGAGGAGCCTTGGCTCCTCATCATGTTTCAAGGTCTGCTATTTTTTCAAGCTCAGCGTGCCGGCTTTCCGGGTTGGATTACGGCGTGCAGAGCGAGCAGTATTGTCGTTACGTTTAACGTCGCCGTGCTGCTGGCGCTGTTCTCGCCCTTTTTTTGAATTTGGCGCATGACGAAACTCATGGGCTTGACGCCCCTGATACGTTTTGTGGGGAGTTTCGGAGGTGGTTTTGGATTGCGCCAATCGACTATCAAACAATTTTGCATCGGTGGCTTTGCGGATCTGTTTACCTGAACTATCGGTTTTTGATGCCTCTTCAGTACTGACTGAGCCTTCGCACATCGCGAGGATCTCATTGACTTCGGCATCGGTTAAATAACGCCATTGACCATTCGGTATGCCATCTAGTGTGATGTTCATAATACGTACACGACGTAGTTTAAACACTTCATAACCCAGTGCTTCACACATGCGACGAATTTGTCTATTTAATCCTTGGGTAAGGATAATTCTAAATGAGTACTGGGTCTCTTGAACCACTTTACACGGTAGGGTGACGGTATCAAGAATATTGACCCCCGCAGACATTTGACGAATAAATTCTGCACTAATCGGTTTATTGACCCGTACCACGTATTCCTTTTCGTGGTTATTACCGGCACGTAAAATTTTATTAACGATATCACCGTCATTAGTCAAAAAAATCAACCCATCAGAGGGTTTATCGAGGCGACCGATGGGGAATATACGTTTACTGTGTCCAATAAAATCGACAATATTACCAGGGACATCTCGTTCGGTGGTACAGGTGATGCCAGTCGGTTTATTTAACGCAATATAAATCGGTTTTTCTTTATAGCCGACCGGTTTGCCATCAATGCATACTTGGTCGTGTTCAGTGACTTTGCTGCCCATTGGTGGCAGTTGCCCATTAATGGTTACACGACCTTGCTCAATCAGTTTGTCGGCCTCACGGCGCGAACAAAAGCCCGTTTCACTAATGTATTTATTTAAGCGTTTTTCGGTTAACGATGACATGAAAACTCCTGACGTTTCTCAACGGAATGGTGAAAAAATGAAATGAAGTAGATGAACGGAGCATTTTACCAGTTATTGCACTTTAACCAAGCCGTTTTTGATGGCGTTCTCGATTCTCACTTTTCTGATTTTTACTTTTCTTTAACAGCAGATAAACCGCACCACTTCCACCGTGAAAGCGTTGTGCACTATGTGCGCATTGTACTTCATCAATTTGAGTTAACCAGTTGGCGACAAAGCTTTTCATTAACGCTTGTGGGGTAGAGCGCTCCCCTCGACCATGGACGATGAGCACGGTTCGCAAGTCCATTTTTATGCATTGAGCGATAAAGTGAATCACTTCGTCGCGAGCTTGTTTGAGGGTTTTTCGATGTAAGTCTAGTCGTGCTTGTAAGGGGTATTTACCTAAGCGGAGTTTCTTATACACCCCATCCTGAATACCTGCTTTTTTATATTCAATGATGTCATCAGGTTTGAGCATGGCGGCACAATCGATGGAAAGATAATCCGGTTCTTGCGTCGATAACGTGATGGCTGCTTGGCGTTTGGCGAGTTGTGCTTCGGTGATAGTATGCGGTTTGTTAAGTTGTGCGACATCGTGAGCCAGTGGTTTCACATCATCCATCATTTGCTGAAATAGTTCTAAATCATCGTTAGGCATCATCACACCTTAAATTCGCAATTGGCTTGGTAAGTTGATTATACCGATGCAGAGAAAGCGTTGATCAGTTTGTTATTAAAAAAAACCGAAGTAGACAAATTATCTACTTCGGTGCATAGCGTGAGACTATTTAACAATCGAAGCTAAGCGATCTAGTGAGGAGATTTGTCCTTGATCACTTTGTAAACCACTAAACTGGCTAAAAGTAGCCTGAGGCTGACCGTCTGTAGATTAAGCGGATAGCATTACCCAGTCGTTACTTAGGTCTGACGTCTCTGTTTCTCACAAAGTGTTTAAAGACCCTGACACCTTAAAACCCTGCCCAAGTTTTGACGCTGATCTAGATCAAATGTAGTTAATTGGTTGCATTTATGTTTAAGTTTGTGTGTCTTTAATCACATTTTGTTCGCTTTGTTCAAGTTTTGTTCGAACGTCATCCGGAAAATTGAAAAGCGTCGAAAAGGACTTGCTTCACAAAAAAGAATCGGTAACATACCCAACATAGAACGGTGAATAGCGCAGCTTGGTAGCGCATCTGGTTTGGGACCAGAGGGTCGGGGGTTCGAATCCCTCTTCACCGACCATATTTAAGGCCTCAGCCATTGTGCTGGGGCTTTTTCGTTATTGCTTAGCTGGAAAACAAGTTGCTTGTTGGCTTTGATTACGTTGAATGAGATCAAAACCTTGGTCTTGCAATAACGTTAATACATTATCTTTCCCCACCAAATGAAGTGTCCCCACGACAACGAGATAATGGCCAGATGATGAAGGAAGAAAGTCTGGCGAAATTAGCTTATCTACCCATTGATGATTGCGCTTGATAATCAATGAATCTTCCATCTCAGCTGACATCTTCGTCTGTTTTAAAAGCTGTTCTAGCTTTACGCTATCGCCACTTTGCCAGCTTTCGAGCAGACATTCAGTCATGCTGTGTTGGTTTTCCCATTCATCGAGTAGCGCTATCAATAGCTCTTGTCCGTCATTAGGTAAATTCGTTAACACATCGATTTGATATTGTGCGGTCTCTAAAGGAAGTAGCGTTATACCGATTTGCTTGGCTTGACGAATAAAATGTAGGTCAACCCCTTGTTCTGCAGAATAACCCAGCTGATGGAGATGTAAAAACTGCAGTTGTAGCGCGCTACTCCATGGTGGAAGATTGGCCAATCTATCTGTGTTTTGTTTGAGTCGTTGCGCCATATTATCCAACTGACGATATTGTTGTGTGGTCAGTATTTGTTGACTGGTTACGGAAGGGATTGGATAGGTAATAGCCTTCAAATCACTTAGGTCGACTTCAATAATTAAACCATTGCTGGTTGCGAGGCGTTCATACAAAGTGCTCGGCAAGGGGTACATGGATGATTTACCCACATGGATAGACCCAACGATATCAAAAGAAAAATTTCCTTTTGTTGCTTGCCAGTAGAGTGGCTCAGCATGAAGGCCTAAGGCGAAAAAAATGGCTAAATAAGAGAGTAATCGAGAATTCAACAAAATAGCGTTCACCTTAAACTTGAGTTAAAGAGATACTCTAGCGTAAATAACATAATCAGAATGACTATAAACTTAAGATCTTAATCACAAATTTACTTTTATTTTTAAGTTGACGATCAGCGATTGCTGCTACGAAAGGTGATCATTATCTCAATAAGTAGATAGGATTATGACATTGATGTGATTGAGATCGCAGTAATCTCGTCAAAATAGAAGTGTCGATTTTGACGTTAACTTTAACCTAATGATAAATAATGATTTTTTATTTTCATAAAACCTAAAATTTGAACGTGATCACTGCTTAGTATGATTAATTTTACGCCACAAAATAACTCGCGTTATGGTTGGAAGATGAATCATGGCAATCATCGGATAATGCCGTCATCAAGGGAGGAAAAAGAGTTTACTCCTTCCTGTATTTCCAACCGAAAGAAGGTAATTCTATGTTGAACAAGAGTGTAATCGCCATTTCAGTCACCGCAGTATTAGCGGGATGTTCAATGATGGGCACGTCTAATCAAGCGCTAGTCAATTCACTGGCGGGCAATTTGGGTATTCAATATCACGTCGTCACAAACCACGGCGCTAATGACGGCTTGGCTTGTGAAGCTCTCGGTGCAGAATGGGCTTCATGTAATAAGGTTAATATGACGCTTCTTAATCAAGGTGAGGCGATAAAGTCGAAAGACTGGGCTATCTACTTTCACAGTATTCGCTTGATTTTGGATGTGGAGAATGACCAGTTTAAAATTTCTCGCGTGACGGGTGATTTACATAAACTAGAGCCAACAGAGAAATTTGCCGGTTTTGCGGCGGGTGAAGAGGTCGTTTTACCACTCATCGGTGAATATTGGACGCTGTTTGACACTGATTTTATGCCAGGTGCTTTTGTGGTCGCTCCTAATGCAGAGCCTAGGCTTATTGCATCGCTGAATACCGAAGATATTGCTTCGTTTGTGAGCGGTATTGACGGTAATAATTTAAAACGGACTCCAGAAGACAATAACGTTTTTGCCAACGCGATATCGCGTTTTGAGCAGAATGCCGACCTAGCAAAACAAGAGGTTTCCACTACGTTACTCCCAACCCCGATGCTCGTTGAAGCAGGTCAAGGCGTGGTGGATATTGCGGCAGGCATCGCGTTGCCTAAAGAAGCATTCAATGCCACCCAATACAGCGCAATTCAACATCGCGCAGCCGTGATCGGGATAAATGTTCGTGGTGAGCTTCCTGTCAGCGTTACGGTTGTTCCTGCAGGTTTCACTGGTGAATTAGCAAAATCAGGGGCTTATGAGTTGACCATCAAAGGCGACGGTATTGTGATTAAAGCGTTTGACCAGGCGGGTGCTTTTTACGCAGTACAATCTATCTTTGGTCTTATCGACAGCCAACAGCCTGATGCTTTACCAAAGTTGTTTATTCAAGATGCTCCTCGTTTTGAGTATCGCGGCGTAATGGTTGATGTCGCGCGTAATTTTCATTCCAAACAAGCCATTTTAGCTACGCTAGACCAAATGGCGGCGTACAAGATGAATAAACTTCATCTTCATTTAACCGATGATGAAGGGTGGCGTCTAGAAATCCCCGGTTTGCCAGAATTGACCGAGGTAGGCGCTAAGCGTTGTTTTGATCTGGAAGAGAAGCATTGCTTGTTGCCTCAGCTAGGCTCTGGACCGACATCGGATAACTTTGGCTCTGGTTATTTCAGTAAAGCCGACTATATCGATATTGTTAAGTACGCCAAAGCGCGCCATATTGAAGTCATTCCTGAAATTGATATGCCAGCGCACGCTCGCGCAGCGGTGGTTTCAATGGAAGCACGTTACGAGCGACTAATGGCACAAGGTAAGCAAATACAAGCGAATGAATACCGTTTGATGGATCCGCAAGATACTTCAAATGTGACCACGGTTCAGTTCTATGATAAACAAAGCTTCATTAACCCTTGTATGGAATCCTCAAGGCGCTTTGTCGATAAAGTGATTTCTGAAGTGGCCGCCATGCACATCGAAGCAGGTGCACCGCTAACCACATGGCACTTTGGTGGCGACGAAGCGAAAAACATCAAGCTTGGCGCAGGCTTTCAAGACGTAAACGCTCAAGATAAAGTTGACTGGAAAGGCACGATAGATCTCGCTAAGCAAGACAAGCCATTCGCACAGTCGCCACAATGTCAGATACTGATTGCAGACGGTACCGTGAGTGATTTTGGTCACCTGCCAAGTTTCTTTGCAGAGCAAGTCTCTAAAATTGTCGCTGAGAAAGGCATCCCAAGCTTCCAAGCGTGGCAAGATGGTCTGAAGTACAGTGAAGGTCCAGAAGCTTTCGCCACCACGAATAAACGTGTTAACTTCTGGGACACTCTATATTGGGGCGGCAGCGCATCGGTTTACGAATGGGCCAAACAAGGCTATGACGTGATTGTTTCTAACCCAGATTACGTTTATATGGATATGCCGTATGAAGCCGATCCAAAAGAGCGCGGCTACTATTGGGCTACACGTGCTACCGATACGCGTAAAATGTTCAGTTTCGCACCTGAGAACATGCCACAAAATGCGGAAACTTCACTCGATCGCGACGGGAATGGTTTTACGGGCAAAGGTGAAGTACAAGGCAAACCCTTCTATGGTCTATCGGCACAGCTTTGGTCTGAGACGGTGCGCAATGATGAGCAATATGAGTACATGGTATTCCCTCGCGTATTAGCCGCGGCTGAACGTGCGTGGCACCGAGCTGAGTGGGAAAATGACTACAAAGTAGGGGTTGAGTATTCACAAGACAGCCAACTTGTTAACCAAGCAGCGCTTAACCAAGATTACAACCGCTTTGCCAACGTGCTGGGTCAGCGTGAATTGGCGAAGCTTGAAAAAGCGGGTATCGATTACCGTCTACCAGTACCGGGAGCACGTATCGATAATGGCTATTTAGCCATGAATGTTCAATTTCCAGGTGTGAGCCTGCAATATTCATTGGATGGACAGCAATGGTCTGATTTTGATGCTAGCAATCCTCCTCAAGTGAGTGGCGAAGTCGCGCTTCGTTCGACGTCGGCAAGCGGAATGCGATTCAGTCGGGTTACTGTCATAAACGAATGATATACGCTCAAGCCTCTCTATCGAGAGGCTTTTTTTATCTTCTGAGTGTTTAGCCATCAATCATGGTAGCGTACTTTGCTAAAACGAAGGCGGTTAGCATTGGTTACGACAGTAATTGAAGATAAAGCCATTGCGGCACCAGCCACGACCGGACTGAGTAAAAAACCAAATGCCGGATAGAGTATTCCAGCCGCAATTGGGATACCGAGCGTATTATAAATGAAAGCACCAAATAGATTTTGTTGCATATTCCTTAAGGTCGCTTTAGACAGGTCGATGGCATTAACGACGGCTAACGGTGAAGAGTTCAGTAATGTCATTTGTGCGCTTTCTATCGCCACATCACTGCCGCTGCCCATTGCGATACCAATATTTGCCTGTGCCAGAGCAGGTGCATCATTGATGCCATCTCCAACCATCGCTACGTGCCGGCCTTGATGCTGTAACTGCTCAATATGCTGCGCCTTTTGTTCAGGTAGGACTTGGGCAATGACTTGATCGATACCTAGTTGCTTGGCGATTGACTCGGCAACACTGTACTGATCGCCAGTCAGCATTACCGTATGAATCCCCATTTGTTGTAGTGCTTTAACGGCTTTGGCTGCGCTGGCTTTGATAGGGTCAGCAATGGCTATCATCCCAATCAACTGCTGGTGTCGAGCGATAGCGACGGGAGTCCATGCCTGATCCGCAAAATATTGAATGGTACTTTGCGCAACACTGAGATCGATAGCGAGCTCTTGCATGTAGCTTAATGAGCCTAAATGTACCGTATCACCTTGATAAGACGCTTGAACGCCTTTACCACGCTGATTCTCAAACTGTGCAATATTTGCGGCCGTTCCACTGTACTGCTGTGCGTATTCGCAAATGGCTTTAGCCAGTGGGTGCTCTGAATACTGCTCTAAGCCAAAGGCTAAACTGAGCAATGCCGATTCGTCATCTTCAAAGCTAACGACGTGTTGAACGCTAGGTTTGCCTTGCGTTAACGTGCCCGTTTTATCAAAAACCACAGTATCGATGTTACTGGCTAATTGTAAAACGTTGGCATCACGAATCAGTATGCCCATTTCTGCTGCTTTACCGATACCAACCGTAACGGAAAGTGGTGTTGCCAAACCGAGGGCACAGGGGCAAGCGATGATCAACACGGTGGTTGCGACCACGAGCATATAACTGGCTTTAGGATCTGGACCAAACCAAAACCAGATTGCCGCTGCAATACAAGCTATCACCACCACGATAGGGACAAATACGGCCGAAATTTGGTCGGCCAGTTTGGCAATGGCAGGTTTGCTGCTTTGTGCTTGACGTACCATTTGAATAATACGAGCCAACATGGTTTGTGAACCGATCCCTGTGGCTTCAATTAATAAACTGCCATCTTGATTGATGGTACCTGCGGAAACGGTATTGCCCGGTATTTTATGGGCGGGAATCGGCTCACCAGTCAGCATCGCTTCATCAATATAAGAATCGCCGTCGATCACTACACCATCAACTGGAACTTTTGCTCCGGGTTTAATACGCAGCATCATACCCTGCTGTATGTGAGCAATAGCCATGATTTGTTCACCTTGATCCGTCACCAAGATGGCTTGTTGTGGCTGTAGATTGATTAAGGCTTGCAGCGATTGGGTGGTTCTTGATTTGGCTTTCGTTTCAATATAATGACCCAGAGAGATAAGACCAATGATCATCGCTGAAGCTTCAAAATAGACATACCGCGCTGCGGCGGGAAACCATTCAGGAAAGACAACCACTAACATCGAATAAAACCATGCTGCTCCCGTTCCTAAAGCAACCAAGCTATCCATCGTGGCTCGACGGTGGAGTAGTGCTTGCCAAGCATTGACAAAAAACACACGTCCTGCAGTAGCGAGCATTGCTAAGCATGCCACGCCAATCAGTCCCCAACCTAGTTGATCATAGCGATTATCGATCATCATGCTACCGCCAGCCATCCCCCACAGCATCATCGGGCCACCAAGTACAAGGCCTATCATCGCGTTGCGTTGGTGTAATCGTTGCATCATCGTCAATTGTTGTTGCTGTTTAGTTTGCTGTTCAAGAGGATCATCGACCGATTGAGCTTGATAACCTGCTTGTTTTACTGCGATTAATAACTGCTCAGTGAGTGGTTGCTGACTGAGTACTAATGCACTTTGCTCGGCTAAATTGACTTGTACTTTATTAACACCGGGAAGTGCAGTGAGGGCCTTCTCTACCGAAGCCACACAACTGGCACAAGTCATTCCTTCAATCAATAAATAGGTGCTAATTGTCGCTGATGTCGGTTCGAGGGGGATAGGTTCTTTTGCGCTGTCACCAACGGTTGTTGGCGTCGTAATCGAGGCTTCCTCTTTTGTTAGCGACTGACTTAATGTCGCTTGATAACCTAAAGACTCGATACAGCGCAGCAGATTATCAAGCGAGGTGTCTACATCGAGTTCAATGAATGTGGGCGACAACGAATGGATGTGCAGGGTAAACTCACTGTGTAATTGGCTCTCTAGCTTGCGCGCGCAGCCCATACAGTTTAACCCTGATAAAGATAAAGCGTAATGATGCATTGTTATCTCTCCTGACTGATTGGAAGTAGGATAAACCTTGACCTTAAGGTAAGGTCAAGCGAATGATCATGACTTTTTTGAAGTTTCTTGGGTCTGTGCAGTGGGAGTGATAGAATGGCGCGCAAAATTTCGCTCATGCCAAGCTTTGGCTGAAGTTTATGAAAAAGGTAATCAATAATGACGGTTAAAACTCGTTTTGCTCCAAGCCCAACAGGCTATCTACACGTAGGGGGCGCTCGTACCGCTCTATATTCTTGGCTCTATGCGAAGAGTCAAGGTGGTGAATTTGTTCTACGTATTGAAGATACCGATCTCGAGCGTTCTACTCAAGCGGCAGTCGATGCGATTCTTGAGGGGATGACGTGGCTGGGCCTCGAGTGGGATGAGGGGCCTTACTATCAAACGAAGCGTTTTGACCGTTACAACCAAGTGGTTGAACAGCTATTGGCTGAGAATAAAGCTTATAAGTGTTACGCCTCCAAAGAGCTGCTTGATGAGATTCGTGCCGAGCAAGAATCGAACAAAGAGATGCCTCGTTATGATGCCAATCATCCTAAAATCAAAGCGGTGAATGAAGCTGCAAAAGAGGGCGATCCATGCGTGATTCGTTTCCGAAATCCCAAAGAAGGCAGCGTGATTTTTGATGATAAAATCCGTGGCCGAATTGAAATTCGTAACGATCAACTGGATGATTTAATTATTCGTCGTACCGATGGTTCACCGACGTATAATTTCTGTGTCGTGGTAGATGACGTCGATATGGGGATTACCCATGTGATTCGCGGTGAAGACCATATCAACAACACGCCTCGTCAGATTAATATTTATCAGGCGATGGGAGCGACGATTCCAACATTTGCTCACTGTGCGATGATTTTGGGCGATGATGGAGCCAAATTATCCAAACGCCATGGTGCGGTGTCGGTGATGCAATATCGTGATGAAGGTTATTTGCCAGAAGCGCTGATCAACTATTTAGTGCGTTTAGGATGGGGACATGGCGACCAAGAGATTTTTTCTCGTCAAGAGATGATCGATCTGTTTAGTCTTAATGCCATTTCTAAATCGGCTTCGGCTTTTAATACCGACAAGTTGTTATGGTTGAATAATCACTACATTAAAACCTCAGATCCTGAATACGTCGCTAAACATTTAGAGTGGCATTTTACTCAGCAAGGTATTGATAAGCAGCAAGGTCCAGTCCTATCTGAAGTGGTTAAATTAGTTGGAGAGCGCTGCCATACCTTGGTTGAGCTGGCAGAACAATCGCGTTATTTCTACCAAGATTTCACTGAGTTTGATGCCGATGCCGCGAAAAAACATTTACGCGGTGTTGCCAAAGAGCCACTGGCATTGGCATTAACCAAGATTAACGCATTACCAGAGTGGAGTGTTGACGCGTTGCATCAAGTGATTGCTCAAGTGTGTGAAGAGCTGGCTATTGGTATGGGTAAAATTGGTATGCCACTACGAGTCGCGGTCACCGGTGGTGGGCAATCACCTTCTGTTGATGTGGTTATGCATTTAATTGGTAAAGCGCGTGTAGTACAACGTATTCAAATGGCATTAGATTTTATTGCAGAGCGTGAAGCAAACGCATAACACGATTGAGAATAATCCATAGTGTTGAAACCGCAGCCGATTGAAGCTGCGGTTTTTTTATGGAGCAAGTTTGTTATCAGCGCATTAACGATTATTAACCCCTTTTAATTTGGTTAATCTCTATTTTTTGTGTGTGTTATTGCTTATTTTTAATTCACATGACATTGGTTTAACATTCTTCAGGTATTATGAATCTGGCGGTTGATAAATGACCTTGGTTAATAGATATTAAACCGTGGGTTACTCAACGGCACCTCTCGATGAGTAATAGATACAGCAGTGGTCCGTTTGGTAACGGAGGCCTTAGCGTTTTGTTGTTGGTTAGTTACAATCCGGTTTGGTCATGCTAATGATAATAATTAGTCAAAAGGAAAGGATTATGAAAAAGTTAGTGGCGATGATATCAGCGTCTTTAATGGCGGCGTCTTCTTCTGCAATGGCAGACGTATATTTAGGCGGCAAATTAGGACAAACATGGTTGAATGATTCCTGTCGAGCTGGTGAGGTTTGTGAAGACAGAGATACCAGCATGGGGGCTTTTCTTGGTTACAACCTGAATGAATGGTTAGCCGTGGAAGCGGGTTATGACATGCTTGGCAAATTTACTGGTATCGGATTGGCCGATGATAGAGTGAAAGCGATTACTTTGGCGCCTAAGTTTACTCTTTCTTTATCACCAAGTGTCGGTGCTTACGCTAAGCTCGGTGGTGCTTATGTCGATTATGGTGATGAAAGTGACTACTCGTTTCTTGCTGCTGCTGGTCTAGAATTTAATGTCAGCCCAAATGTTTCCTTACGCACGGAATATCAAGTTTTAACGGATATCAATAACGATCAAACCAGAGCAGAAGCTAACACCGTGTCACTTGGTGTGAGTTACCGTTTTGGTGCCGCAGCCCAACCGACTCAAGTGGTTGAAAGTCGCCCCGTCACGGTGATTGAAGAAGTGATTGTTGTTGAAGAAATCGTAGAAACTGGACCTGTGTTCGTCAATAAAACCTATGACTTCCAACGACTTGATAGCAGCAGTTTTGCTTTTGATAGTGTTAGTTTAAATCAAGAAAGTAAACAGCAATTGACTAAGCTGGTTCGTTTTTTAAATCAATACCCGCAAGCTAAGGTAGTAATTACTGGGCACACTGACGCTACTGGTCCTGCAGCATACAACCAAACGTTATCAGAAAAACGAGCGAAAGCCGTTGCGGATGCGTTAGTTGAGCAGGGTATCCAGCCATCTCGCTTGACTTGGCGAGGAGAAGGGGAGACGAATCCTATCGCTTCTAATAGTACAGCGGAAGGACGTGAGCTTAACCGTCGGGTTGACATCACTATTCCAGAGTTTGATTATCAAGTTAAACAATAATCATGTAGTTGATTAATACAGCAAGAAAGCTCACTTCGGTGAGCTTTCTTATTTTAAGTCGATACTGTTTAAGCGGCCCATAAAGATCAAAATATCAAGGCAATCTTTATAAGCATCCAATAAGGCTTTTTTGGTCTTCGTATAAGCGGCAAGTTTACCGTGTTTACTGATTGAACAAACGACACTTCTAAAGGTACATTCACCTTGCTCATTGTAATCACGCCAGGCGGCGATATAGCAAGCGTCACGATAGTTTGGATTTTCTTTAGTGGGTCTTGGCTTATAAATAATTTTCGGTTCCAGGCTATGTGGCAATCGAGTCATGAGGTACGGATCTTTGAGAATTCGTCGCCAGTGTTTGCCCCACATTTCACGCCCTAGCTCATTACGCAGTTTAATGGCTTTTTTTAAGCCTTTTTCTTCCCCTAAACGGATATAACCGACTGATCGGTGTAACACGGTATCATCGGGAGTGTGGATGTGAACTTTATAAGCCGTTTTCGCTTTTGAGATAAAGCGATGGCCAGTATTCGTTTGGAGATTACTTTTTGTCATGCCGATTACGCTATAGAGTTCTTTGTTAATAATAAGAGTAGGCCAAAAATAATAGAGACAGTCAATTTAGTCTAGAGGAATAAAAAAAAGCTTCATCAACGTCAGGTCAACATTGTGCGAAAAAATGGCAGGGAACAACGAACAATCTTGGCGCTCCCGACTGGAGTCGAACCAGTGGCCTGTCCCTTAGGAGGGGACCGCTCTATCCTACTGAGCTACGGGAGCTTTGATTAATTTGGCGCATTAATTGTATCTCATCAATACGCCAAATTGTGCATTTTTTTGATGGTATTCGCTGGTTGAATGACCAGTTAGTCACGAAATTATTCTAAAAATGACACTTGTTTATGCATAACATCACCAATCTGAATGCTTGACGCCAGTTCAGGCTGATCAACCGTCAACTCTGCATTTTTTTCATAGACACGCGAGACGGTTAAGGTGATATCACTTTGCGACACCTTATTACGAGGCAAACCGTTCTGATCGATAAACGATCCTGTATGCCAAAGTTGTAATTTATCCCCTTCTTTCACGCCATGAATACGACCTAGATCGATACTGACGGTTTGCCCAAATTTGGCGACGACTTCTGGTAAGGTGATTTTACAAGAGATTTCAGATTCGAGATCTAGCATAATGTTCCGGCTCACCCGTAACAACATTTGACCATAGGTAGATGCCCAAAAACGGGCGCTACGAGTATCGACTTGGCTAGTTTTTGCAAACGGCCAGCTCGCAACTTCTCGATAATTTCTTCTCAAGATTTCACTGCCCGTTTTGCCATCAAAGACTTGCATTTCGAGAGCAAACTGACGATTAATAACATCATCTCGCAAAACCTTCTGTTCAATCGTTGCTGTTAAATCATTAATCACCCCACCGATAATATAGTGAGCCCCGGTATCTTGTGCGATCATTTGTATGCGAGTCGGGTTGCGATAATTGATATCGTAATCAGTGGTTCCAACAGAGACAAAGCTATGAGATTGCTGAGCGATTTGTCTATCGAGGACATCAGCAAAATCATCACCGATGGTGTAAATTTGTCCCATCACCGCTTGTTGTGGCGAAGCAAGATCAATATTGCCGACTAAAAAGGTCTTTTTGTATTGTTCTTTGTGGCAAGCCCTTGCCGATGGATAAATGTCGATACGAGCCGTAACCTTCATGACATTGCCGCGAACCTTACGATTTTCAACGGAGATATAACGAACTTCATGGTTATTAAACAAATATTCCTTTCTATCGGTTTCGAGTAAAGGCATTAAATGACTAATACTACCAATATCTGCCCCGGCAAAATTCACCGCCTTATACAGCGCATCTTCCAGAGCATGCAATCTAGCGACCTCTTCAGAGGAAACGATCGTTGCGGTGCCAGTCACTTCGTACCAAGCGGCATGACTTTTGGTGGCAAAAAAAGCCATGAAAAGCATTGAGATTAAAAAATAAACATTTTTTTTCATTATTAGTTACCAGTTGGGTATAAATCTTGCTTAGTAAGTGTTAGCTGATGTAGGTGCGCAATTCTGAATCAAAGACAGATTGAGAAAAGCAAAGAGCGTTCCAGTTTTGTCAAAACGGGTGAACGGGACGATAGCCTTAGTATATCTGGAGATGAAGAAAATGAAAAAATGGCTTGGTTTAGTACCGGTAGTCTTTTTGACGGCGTGTGCTTATGCGCCAATTTATAATGGTAAAGAGCCGTATTCTGGCTCACAATTTATGTTAATAGAAAGTCCACGTCATACGTTGGATTTCTTTATTGATAGTTTGACAGAAGATCTCGTTCAGTCCAATACCAGTGTGACGGCTCGTACCCCGATCGCGGTGACTTCGTTTGTGGATCTACAAGATATGGATACCACCAATTGGTTAGGTAACTCTGTATCTGAAGGATTAATTCATCAGTTCCAGCGTCGCGGCTTTAAAGTGGTAGATTTTAAAACCACAGGGACAATTCAAGTCACTCGTCAAGGTGACTTTGCTTTTAGTCGAGACTGGAAAGATTTGGCTCAAGAGCAAGAAATTCAATATGTATTAACGGGTACTATGCTCCGTCAAGAAGGGGGGGTATTGGTTAATGCTCGAGTGGTTGGTATGCAATCGAGAATCGTGGTTGCGACTGCCCAAGGTTTCTTGCCGGCTGATCGCATTGGACGTGACTTAGATACGTTGAATACCATTCGTACGCAAGACGGTGTACTTATTCGTTCTGATCCGACAATGACTCGTCCATACAGTGTTATCTTGCGCCCTTAGGAGAATATGATGAAATCACCATTACTTTTTTTTCTGACCATCGTCATATTGCTCAGCGGTTGCCAGCCATTGCAGGCGATGCGTGAAGATGATTGGTTGACGGCAGTCGGTTATGCCAGCATCAGTGAGCAACGAGGCCGTGATGATGAGGAAAAGCAAGTGCGAGCAATGCGTGCTTCTAAAATAGATGCTTACCGTGAATTAGCAGAACAAGTTTATGGTATGCGGGTCAGTGGCCGTGCTGATTTGCATGATCAACGTTTAGGTACTGAGCTCACTTCCGGCGCTGTAGATGGTGTGATTCGGGGGGCTGAGGTTGTTCGCAGTTATAAAGTTGGCGATAGCTATGTAACTGAACTGCGGTTAGATATCCGTAAAATGGATCGATTACGTAGTTATGGCGAAGTTCAGCAGGTCCCAGAAAAACGTCAGCAAACCTTATTTTAACTCTTTTCTTTCTCCAGAATATACGAAAGTGGCTGCAAATGCTGTGGCCGCTTTTTTTATGCTGTGGGTTTGAGTTGGCAAGCTATCAGTGACTTTAGAATAGTGGCGAGTAAAAAATAGCGGATAAAAACGGAACGGGGATCATCAAGCTTTAAGGTTGGTGCCTAAGGTAGAAACGGTATGAGTTTGACCTGTCGCATTGTAAGTCATGCCGATTTTGCCGTGACTTTGCTGCATCAAATTATTCAGCTTATTAAAACTGACTTGTGCTCTTGCCAGTGCTTCACCATTCACTAGGTTGGCTTGCTGACAATCGTGAATAATGGAGCGAATTTGAGTCATTGTACTATGTAAATATTCATCTTCCGTGAGCTGATTAAGATGGGGATGACTCGCGATACGTTGATCGGTTTGCTGTAATCGAGTAATTAAGGCTATCTTTTGTTTCGCTGTTGACTCGATATCGGCAGAAACGCGGCTAGTAATAGCTATTTTTTCTTGTTCCAATACCGCTGAAAGCTCTTGAGCATTTTTCAATTGGAATGCAACTAAATCGTTTAATGCTGCCATAAATCAACCACCTTTATGCATCGGTCTGACTTGAAAGTGTGGTGATGGTTAAAAACCGCCCAACTCTTTCTCAAACTTAATCATATTATCTGCGAGCTTTTCAGCATCAACGACATAAGAGCCATTTGCTATGGCTTCTTTAATCGCCGCTACTTTTGCCGTATCAAAGCTTGGCGTTGCCGCCATTTCACTGTGCATTTCACCAATCGCTCTGCCTTGGGTACTTAGAGATACCGCATCTTGTTGAGATGATTGTGAGCGAGCGGCACTCGATGTTGATGATGCTGCTGTATTTGTGTCTGAACGAGCAGGTGAACGATTCGTTGTAACCAACGATTGACCTGAGCGTATGTTATCAATACCTGCCATAAACGAGCCTTTAAAATTGATCTATAGGTACCGTCATATCGACGGAGAGAGAGAAAACTTTAGTGCTTTGTTTACTCATCGATAAAAAAATGATCGTAAAGGGATTAAAATTGTACGGTAACTTCCCCCATTCCGCTCACTTGTGCATCTATTATACGGTTTGAACGATCATTTTTCACTTTTATCTGCTCTCCTAGGTTACCATCAGAGAGAGCGGTGCCTCTAGTTGTGATATTCATCCCGTTACTAACGGCTCTGATCAACACGCTTTCATTTCGACAAACGACACAAATATCATTACGATTGATCACGTCACCCAATTGTAAGTTTCTTTTCGTTTTTGCTCCAATTACCATATCTTGTGAGGAAAATCCTTGCCGTCGAAAGCGAAGCAGATCTACCATACTAAGAGTAATATCATTTTGCGTAATCGTTTGTCCTCTGGATAAAGCATTAAGAGCCGTCACCATAGGAACGGTCATCGTCAGCCTCACGGGAACATAAATTCGCCAGTTATCTGCTGGGCATTCAACCAATACAGTGATATTACTAGCAGAGCCGCTATGAGATGAGGACGATGTCTGTAGCTCATTAGGACAATCGGTAGCAAAGATCCGAGGATCAATGTTGGCCGCATTGACGACCAGTTCACCGCCTATCGGCTTATCGACGGTGTTGATGACATGACTTTCGGCTGCTCGCTGAATCTGTTCGATTTGCTCTGGCGTTGCAGAAAAAACCGAGAGACTAAAGAAAAATAATAAAAAGCCGATAGAGTTATAAAAAAAGTGGTAGAACCCTCTACACTTAGTTGGGGAATGGGAAAATAAACGGGTCTTCGAATTCATAGTTCGTTTCTCTGATTTCTTCATAGCCTGATTTAGACTACCACTTTTTTCCTATAAAAGTTTGAGATGGAGATGAGCTTATGACGGGTATTCTTGATTCTGTGAATCAGCGTACGCAACTTGTTGGTCAAAACCGACTAGAATTATTGACTTTCCGTCTTAACGGGCGTCAACGTTATGGTATTAACGTATTTAAGGTTAAAGAGGTTCTGCAATGCCCGAAGCTCACTGCCATGCCAAACTTACATCGCTTAGTTAAAGGTGTTGCTCATATCCGTGGCCAAACGGTCTCTGTGATCGATCTTAGCTTAGCCGTTGGGGGCCGTCCAACGGTTGATATTGATAAAAGCTTTGTAGTTATCGCCGAGTTTAACCGTTCGATTCAAGCTTTTTTAGTTAGCTCCGTTGAGCGAATCATCAATATGCGTTGGGAAGCGATATTGCCACCACCTGAAGCGGCAGGTAAAGGCAATTACCTCACAGCCGTCACCAATATCGATAATGAGTTGGTTGAAATTCTTGATGTAGAAAAAATCCTCGCTGAAATCGCCCCGGTCAACGAAATTATGAATGCATCGATTGGGGAAGATATTGCTCATGCTGAGCAAGAAAAACCGATTGTACGCCGAATTCTTATTGCTGATGACTCAAGTGTGGCACGCAAACAGGTGCAAAGAGCGATTGAGTCGATTGGTTTTGAGTGTATTCTCACCAAAGACGGCAAAGATGCTTATGAAAAACTATTAAGTATGGCTGAAGAGGGCAGTATCTATGAGCAAATCTGTTTAGTGATTTCGGATATTGAAATGCCTGAGATGGACGGCTATACCTTAACTGCAGAGATTCGACGTCATAATGAATTGAAAAATTTATATGTTATTCTCCATTCGTCACTGAGTGGGGTATTTAACCAAGCAATGGTTGAAAGAGTCGGTGCCAACTCTTTCATCGCTAAATTCAATCCCGATGAGCTTGGCAACGCGGTGAAAGCTGCGCTAGTAGAATAAAGAGAACTACATGACTGCTATTACTATCAGCGATCAAGAGTATCGCGATTTTTGTCGGTTTTTAGAGTCTCAGTGCGGTATCGTGCTGGGCGACAGTAAACAATACCTAGTGAGAAGTCGTCTTAGTCCACTGGTCAATAAGTTTAAGCTCAGCTCATTGTCTGATCTGTTGCGCGATGTCGTGACGGGCAGAAATCGTGAATTGCGAGTCGCTGCGGTCGATGCAATGACCACGAACGAAACCTTGTGGTTTCGAGATTCATACCCTTTCACGGTGTTGGCTGAACGTTTATTGCCTGAAGTTGCGAAAAGCAAAAGACCGATTAAAATCTGGTCTGCGGCGAGTTCTTCAGGTCAAGAGCCTTACTCGATGGCGATGACAGTCTTAGAGGTTCAGCAAAAGCGCCCAGGTATGCTTCCGAGTGTGGCGATCACGGCGACCGATATTTCCAGCAGCATGCTAGATATGTGTCGATTGGGTATTTACGATAATCTAGCACTCGGCAGAGGATTATCGCCAGAGCGTCGTCGAGCTTTCTTTGAAGAGAACGGTGATGGTCGAATGCGAGTCAAAGATAACGTAAAAAAATTGGTTAACTTTCGGCCTCAAAACTTAATGGAAAGTTACGCTCTTTTGGGCAAGTTCGATATTATTTTTTGTCGTAATGTACTGATCTACTTTGCACCGGATATGAAATCAAAAGTACTTAATCAGATGGCGAGTAGTTTAAATCCTGGCGGCTATTTATTGCTCGGAGCTTCAGAGTCATTGACTGGGCTGACGGATCGTTTTGATATGGTTCGCTGTAATCCCGGTATTATTTATAAGCTAAAATAAACACAACAGAGTGATCTTCGTAAACCCGGCGGTATGCCGGGTTTTGTTTATCATTAAGCTCAATATGGCTAAATTCTTGCTTTAACCTAAAGTCGTATCGTTGGCCTTTTCTTTTAGCAACATGTTCTATGATAGTAAGACAGACTAAAGTACCCCAGCGTGTAATGAACCACTAATTTCCTAAAGCATCTAAAACTTGGTACGTAATTTGCTTTTTAAATCAAGTAACGGTCGGTTCTTAGCAAAGAGGCAAAACATGACTATTTCTTTTGATAAAGCACTCGGTATCCATCAACATACGGTTGGTGTTCGTGCACGCAATGCAGAAGTGATTGCGACCAATATTGCACAATCGAACACTCCGGGCTTTAAAGCAAAAGGAATGGACTTTGATCGAGCATTAAAGGCGGCAAGTTCAGGGGCAAGCATTAGTCTTAGCCGTACGGACGGTCGGCATATTCCTGCCTCAAAAACGGTGACAGGGGAAATGCTTTACCGCATTCCGACTCAACCGGATACCGGAGATGGCAATACGGTTGATGTTGATTTAGAGCGTAACCTCTTTATGGAAAATCAACTGCGCCACCAAGCTTCTCTAGAGTTTTTAGGCAGTAAGTTTAAGAACCTATCAAAAGCGATTAAAGGGGATTAATTAGATGAGCTTATTTAATGTATTCAATGTGACTGGTTCTGCAATGAGTGCTGAATCTGTTCGTCTAAATACGACATCCAGTAACTTAGCGAACGCAGACAGTGTTAGTAGTTCGGCGAAAGAAACGTATAAAGCCCGTCACGCGGTGTTCGGTGCAGAGTTAAATAAAGCCCGTTATCATCGTGACCCGAATGTTCCGGTAAAAGTGTTAGGGATTGTCGAAAGTAATAAACCGCTAAATGCGGAATACAATCCCGATCATCCTTTGGCCAACGATGAAGGCTTTATTTATAAGCCCAATGTTAATGTTATGGAAGAAATGGCCAATATGATTTCTGCTTCACGTTCTTATCAAACAAACGTTCAAGTGGCCGATGCAAGTAAACAGATGCTGCTGCGTACGCTGCAGATGGGTCAATAAGGGTAGGAGGTAGCAAATGGCTGGCATTAATAACCTTGGTCAAAGCGGCTTGTCCTATATCGACCAACTGAAAGCGCTGCAAGAGCAGAAAAAGCCCACGGAGACGACTGGGCAACAAGAGTTGAAACAAGAGGATTTTCTCTCGTTATTGACCAAACAGTTGGCACAACAAGATCCGTTTAAACCCGTTAGTAACGATCAAATGATTGCTCAAATGGCCTCTTTTGCCACCGTTGATGGCATTGGCAAAATGAACGGTCAATTTGAAAGTTTAAACTCGGCAATGACTTCTAATCAGGCGCTACAGGCTTCGTCGCTAGTAGGACGAGATGTTCTGGTTCCCGGTTCTGCTGGAATGAAGTCGGATGTTGGCGGTATGGCGGCAATGGTCAAATTGCCTCAAGCAGTACAAAACTTATTCATTCGCATTGAAAATGAAGCTGGCCAATTAGTACGTACTTTTGATGTTGGTGCAAAACCTGGCGGTGATAATCGTGTCGAATGGGATGGTAATGATGAAAATGGAAATCCATTGCCTGAAGGTCGATATAGAGTCAGAGCCTCCGGTTTGCTCGGTGGTGAAAATGCCGAATTTGGCGTATCAACCTACGCGAATGTCAATAGTGTTCTACTCGGTAAAGGCGACGGTAATGTACTGCTCAATCTTGCTGGTTTTGAATCACCAGTGCGACTTGCTGAAGTACTAGGAGTTGGCAAAGCATAATTATGCTCGCCAAACAGGAGAATTTGTTATGTCATATATATCGTTAAGCGGTCTTTCTGCTGCTCAATTAGATTTGAATACCAGCAGTAATAATATTGCCAACGCGAACACCTACGGCTTTAAAGAGTCGCGGGCTGAGTTTGGTGATGTGTATTCAACGTCGCTATTTACCAATTCAAAAACTACACCAGGCCAAGGTGTTCAGGCGAGTAAGGTTGCGCAACAATTTCATGAAGGGTCGAGTATTTATACCAATAACCCGATGGATTTGCGTATTGCCGGTACCGGATTTTTTGCAGTTGCTAAAGATCGCTTAATCCCTCAGCAAAATGAATTGACTCGTAACGGTGCATTTCACCTTGATAAGAATAACTATATGGTCACCTCAAACGATCAATATTTACTCGGTTATGAAGTAAATCCTGATAATGGAGAGGTTTTATCGTATGAGCCTAAGCCGATCAATATTCCTGCTCAGTTTGGTAAACCAAAGCAAACCGGCAATATCGAACTCTCGGCTAACTTACCTGCGAACGGTGATTTAAAAGATCCTGCGCTATTTGATATTACCGATCCTGATACTTATAACCGCACCACGTCGTCGACCATTTATGACTCAATGGGGCAACCTTATAAGCTCACCACCTATTATTTAAAAGATCAAAATGAAAATAATAAGTGGAATACCTACTACACCGTTACCGATAAAACTGGTGAAAAACCACTCAATATCGCTGGCGGAGATGCGGTTTCTCCAAATGGTCATGTGGGCCATACGTTACGCTTTAATAATGACGGAACGTTAGCTAGCATTAATAACGGTAACCCGATTGTTTCTGCTGCATTTGGGGAGGGTGATAACCCAATTGATCTAAATGGTGCGGATGGTTCACAGACTTTAGCCTTTAACCTCAACGGGGCTACACAATTTGCTGCGCCATTTGAATTAACGAAGTTTGATCAAGATGGTGCGACCACGGGCTTTTTGACCAAAATCGATTTTGATGAGTACGGTAGTGTACTGGCCACCTATTCAAATGGACAAAATGTGACCTTAGGTCGAGTAGCGATGGTTCGAGTGGCTAATGAGCAAGGTTTGGATAAAAAAGGTGGCACGCAATGGGATTCTACTCAGCAATCTGGCGTTAAAATTTGGGGTGAATCAAGCAAAGGCTCATTTGGTACGATCAGTAATGGTGTGCTTGAGCAGTCAAACATTGATATGACCCAAGAGCTGGTGGATCTTATTTCTGCACAGCGTAACTTCCAGGCTAACTCGCGGGCTTTAGAAGTGCATACTGGATTACAACAAACGATTTTACAAATCCGTTAATTCTAGATTTATTCGATTCAACATGCCTAAGTTGCTTTGTCTACTTAGGCATGTACTTCTTTGTTCGTCTTTTCTCTTCGTTCGACCTTAACTCGTTCTTTAGGTAGAACGGCATGCCACATGGCATCCTCTGTCTTCTCTTGCCGTTAAATTGCCGCTTTTCATTGCGCCGCTGTCATTTTATCTTATTTAACTTACTGATTAATAAGTGTAAAAATAATGGCACGCCAATTGCTTATTTATGATTAATTAATGATTGTGGAGAACGTCTGATGGATCGCGCACTGTTCCTTGCCATGAGTGGCGCTAAACAAAATATGCAGGCGATGCAGCTAAGAGCCAATAACCTTGCCAACGTCAGTACTACGGGCTTTCGAGCTGATTTAGAACAAGCTCGTTCAATGCAAGCGTATGGTGAAGGGCTACCTAGTCGCGTATTTAGCATGACAGAGCGCCCTGGGCACCGCTTTGACCAAGGCAGCGTGATCACCACAGGACGAGAACTCGATATTACCATTCAAGGTGATGGCTGGATTTCAGTATTAGATAAAACGGGTAATGAAGGTTTAACGCGCAGCGGTAATCTACGCATTGATCAAAATGGCTTATTACTTAATGGTAATGGTCATTTAGTGTTAGGTGAATTGGGTGCGCCGATTACTTTGCCAATCCCATTGAATAAAGTAGAGATAGGTAATGACGGTACTATCTCGGTTCGCCCACAGGGAGCGCCCGCAGACGCGATGGAAATCGTTGATCGTATTAAATTGGTCAAGCCTGATAATCGTTCTCTATTTAAAGATATTAATGGCTTATTTCGAGCCAAAGATCCTAATGCAGAATACGTAGCCGATGCCACAGTGAAAGTGTTGACTGGCGCTCTTGAGGGCAGCAACGTCAATGCAGTGGGAGAGATGACCAATCTGATTGATTTACAGCGTCAGTTTGAAATGCAAGTCAAAATGATGAGCACGGCAGAAGAGATGGACAAAGCGTCTGACTCTTTACTGCGTATGAGCTAAGTGAGAGGAATTTAGTATGCAACCTGCATTATGGATAAGTAAAACGGGTTTAGATGCCCAGCAGACCAATATTGCCACCATCTCAAACAACTTAGCTAACGCTTCAACGGTGGGTTTTAAAAAGAGCCGAGCGGTGTTTGAGGATTTGTTTTACCAAAATATTAATCAGCCTGGCGGTCAGTCTTCACAAAATACCGAGTTACCGAGCGGATTAATGCTAGGGGCTGGGGCGAAGGTTGTGGCAACGCAGAAGGTTCACACTAACGGTAATGTCCAGACCACCAATAATAGCCTAGATATGATGATTGAAGGCGATGGTTTTTTCCAGATCCTCATGCCGGATGGCAATATCGGCTATAGCCGTAACGGTCAATTTACGTTGAATGCGGAAGGCGCGATCGTGACTTCTGGAGCTGGTTATTTAGTACAACCAGAAATCGTTGTTCCAGAAGATGCTATCTCGATCACTGTGGGTAATGACGGTGAAGTTTCGGTGCGTTTACGTGGTCAGCAAGAGAACCAAGTCTTAGGACAAATCACTATCGTGGATTTCATTAACCCAGGTGGTTTAGAACCTGTTGGGCAAAACCTATATTTACCGACGGGTGCCAGTGGCGATCCACAAGAAGGCGTTCCTGGTTTGGATGGGCTTGGCAATATCCGTCAATCCATGTTGGAAAGCTCTAACGTTAATGTGACTGAAGAGCTGGTTAATATGATTGAAGCACAGCGAGTCTATGAGATGAACTCTAAAGTGATCTCTTCTGTGGATCAAATGATGAGTTTTGTTAATCAACAACTCTAATCACTGACTAAGAGACTATGATGATGAAACGTTTACTCAGTTTAGCCTTCGTGACATTACTTTCTGGATGCAGTTTATTACCAGCACCACTTGAAACGGCAGATGTGGTGCAAGGTACAACGGTAGTGGATGCGGTTGAGGGGGATCGATCGTCTGACGGTAGTTCTGGGTTACTCGATACCTTACGTAATCGAAATGACCCTGTTGCTGGCGACCCTGCTTGGGCTCCTATTCATCCGAAAGCCAAGCCTGAGCATTATGCTGCTGAGACGGGATCATTGTTTAATCTCGCTCGAGCAGTGAGTTTATACAGTGATGCTAAGCCGCGAGGGATTGGCGACATTATTACTGTGACGTTGAATGAAAACACCAAGGCAACCAAAAGCGCGGATGCTAAATTAACTAAAAATAATGACGCATCGATGGACCCACTCAGTGTTGGTGGTCAGGAGCTGACCATTGGTGATTACAACTTCTCTTACGCTTTGAAAAATAACAATCAATTTTCGGGTAGTGCGCAAGCAAACCAAAATAATAATTTACAAGGTTCGATTACCGTTGAAGTCATTGATGTTTTATCTAACGGCAATTTAGTGGTTCGAGGCGAAAAGTGGTTAATGCTCAACACGGGTGATGAATACATTCGTTTAAGTGGCACCGTGCGTCCAGATGATATTGGTTACGACAATACGATAGCGTCTAATCGTATCTCTAATACTCGAATTCAATACTCCAGTACCGGATCGAATCAAGATATGCAAGAGCCTGGATTCTTGGCACGATTTTTTAATGTCTCTTTATAGTATGTCAATATAAGTCGATTTTTTGACACGATAAAATGATCACATGGCGATGCGTATCCACATTGAGAGAAGGTTAACGATGATGAAAAAAATTTTATTGCTCTTAATGGTGTTCATGGCAAGCAGTGCTCATGCCACGCGAATTAAAGATGTTGCACAAGTAGCCGGTGTGCGTAGTAACCAATTAGTCGGGTATGGTTTAGTGACGGGGTTACCCGGTACAGGAGAATCAAACCCGTTTACTGATCAAAGTTTTCGCGCCATGCTGCAAAACTTTGGCATTCAATTGCCGCCTGGCACACGAACCAATACCAAAAACGTTGCCGCAGTCATGTTGACGGCGGAACTGCCTCCGTTTACGAAGCAAGGACAGACAATTGATGTCACCGTATCGTCGATAGGCTCAGCGAGCAGTTTACGTGGTGGTACATTGACACAAACTTTCTTAAAAGGACTGGATGGCCAAGTGTATGCTGTGGCTCAAGGCAATTTAGTGGTCAGTGGATTTAGTGCGACTGGAGCGGATGGGTCAAGTTTGGTTGGCAACAACCCAACGGTTGGTATGATTTCTAATGGGGCGATAGTCGAGCGAGAAATTCCAACGCCTTTTGGTCGTGGTGATTTTATCACTTTTAATCTTTTCCAATCGGATTTTACGACGGCACAACGAATGGCCGATACCGTAAACCAATTTTTAGGCCCAGATATGGCCTCAGCCATTGATGCAACTTCAGTACGCGTTCGTGCACCTCGAGAAGTCTCGCAAAGAGTGGCTTTTCTTTCTGCCGTAGAAAACCTTGAGTTTGAACCTGCGGATATGGCGGCAAAGATTATCGTCAATTCACGAACCGGAACGATTGTGATTGGTCAGCATGTACGTTTAAGACCCGCCGCTGTGACTCACGGCGGTATGACTGTGGCGATCAAAGAAAACTGGGGCGTTGATCAACCCAATCCTTTTGCTGGAGGAGAGACGGCGATCATTCCCGATACAGATATTGAAGTCGTTGAGCAGCAAGGAAAAATGTTTAAGTTAGAAACCGGAACGACTTTAGATGAATTGGTCCGGGCTGTGAATGAAGTCGGGGCTGCTCCGTCAGATTTAATGGCAATTTTACAAGCATTAAAACAAGCTGGTGCCATTCAAGGTCAGTTAATTATTATCTAAGGAGTTCGTGATGGTGAATAACCCCAATGATATCGGCTTTATTCATGATATCGCCAGCCTAGATAAATTACGTCAACAAGCACTCAATGGTGATGCTGGCGCTGAAAAAGAGGCACTGACTGCCGCTGCAAGACAGTTTGAGGCTATTTTTACCACCATGATGTTAAAGTCGATGCGCGATGCGAACTCAGCGTTTAAATCGGATTTATTCAGCAGTAATAACGAAGATTTTTATCGACAAATGCAAGACGAGCAAATGGTCAGTCAGTTAAGCGCCTCAGGTTCGTTAGGCTTGGCCGATATGATTGTTGCACAGCTGACGGCGGCAGATAATGTCGCCCCTACCGATCAAGATAACGACCGTTTCCAAGAGGCGATGAATCGCGTCCAACAAGCGCGATCGGTGGCGGCTGAGCGGCCCAATAATAGCGTAGTGGCGGCATCTTCATCACCGGCTCATGAATACCGTTTTGATTCACCACAATCTTTTGTCACATCACTCAAACCTTACGCCGATAAAGCGGCACAAGCGTTAGGTATTGATGCTTCTTTACTGCTTGCTCAAGCTGCTTTAGAAACCGGTTGGGGACAAAAAATGGTCAGTAATGGCCGTGGAAGCAGTAATAATTTATTTAATATTAAAGCTGATAGAAGTTGGCAGGGGCAGCGTGTTGCCACTCAAACCTTAGAATATTACGATCAAACTCCGGTTATGGAAAAAGCCGCTTTTCGCGCTTATCCAAGCTTCCAAGACAGTTTTGATGATTATTTACGCTTTTTAGAAAATAATCCTCGCTACAGCACCGCCTTAGAGCATGGTGGAAGTAGTGAAGCGTTTATTCATGGTATTCATCAAGCTGGCTATGCGACCGATCCTCATTATGCAGATAAAGTATTGCGAGTAAAAGCGCAGATCGATCAAATGGATAACAGCTAATGCTCATGGGGATTCACTCACTTGCTGCCTACCTGTAATTCCAAGTCGTTTGGGTATATTGGATTTTTTCTGACTTGGCGATCATTCACTTAGCGCAATAAACATCCTTTCATTTCGTACCTTATTGAATATAGAAATAGGCTTTGGCTGGTTGGCCTCGCAACCAGTTTCTTCTAGCGCTTCAGTTTTATCTTTTATATTTCCTCTAGTTAACTAATCTCATTCATTGGCATAGTTATTGCTTTTATAAGTAGTAATGGGGTCAGTAACGACTGGCGTTAATCGGTTTTTTGGGGGCAAGTATGGCGTCTGATCTTCTGAATCTTGGTGCGCAGAGCGTATTAACGGCTCAGAGACAACTCAATACCACGGGTCATAACATTGCGAATGTTAATACCGAGGGTTACAGCCGTCAGTCTGTGATCCAAGGGACCAATGCACCTCGCCAACTCGGTGGTCAAACCTATGGGATGGGCGTACATGTGGAAAATGTTCGCCGCTCTTGGGATCAGTTTGCCGTTAAAGAGCTGAATCTTGCCACAACCAACCACGCTTTTAATAGCGATACTGAAGAAAACTTAGATATGCTCTCTAAGTTACTCTCTTCTGTTGCCTCTAAGAAAATCCCCGAAAATCTTAACGAATGGTTTGATTCAGTAAAAAGTTTAGCCGACACCCCCAATGATGTCGGGGTGCGCAAAGTTGTGCTCGAAAAAGCGAATCTTGTTACTCAAAATTTGAATGATTTTCATGAAACCGTGCGACGTCAGTTTGATATCACTAATAAAGGACTCGACGTTGGTATAGAGCGAATCAACCAGTTAGCGTTAGAAATACGTGATTTACAGCGGCTAATGATGCGTGTGCCTGGTCCACATAATGATTTGATGGATGAGCATGAAAAATTAGTCGCTGAACTTTCCCAATATACCAAAGTAACGGTAACACCCCGTACCAGTGCTGAAGGTTTTAATATTCATATTGGTAGCGGACATACCCTTGTCTCGGGAACGGAAGCGAGTCAATTAAAAATGATTGACGGTTATCCAGATGTCAAACAGCGTCGCTTGGCAGTCGTTGAAGGAAATACATTAAAGTCTATTTCTGAAAAAGAGATCGGCGGAAAGATGGCTGCGCTATTTGAAATGCGTGATCAACATATTCCTGGATTACTGGATGAAATCGGTCGTTTATCAATTTCTTTTGCTCATCAGGTCAACGAGTTACAAAGCCAAGGTTTAGATCTGCGTGGTAATGTTGGTGGGCTGCTTTTTTCCGATGTTAACTCTGAAGTCAATGCTCGTTCACGTATTGCCACAGCCAGTGATTCGAATGCTGATATTCGAGTGTACATCGATGATCTTAGTCAGTTAAAAGGTGGCGAGTTTGCTCTGTCTTATACAGGCAGTCATTATGTGGCGACGTTACCAGATGGCAAGCAACAGATCCTCGCACTTAATCAAGGTAATCTTTATTTAGATGGCTTGCGTATTCAGGTCAATACTCCACCAGAAATTGGTGAGCGAGTCATCGTTCGCCCAACCCGTGATGGCGCCGCTCAGATTCAGATGGCAACCAATGATCCGACAAAGATTGCCGCCCAAAGCTATCAAGCCTCGACTTCTTTTGCTCAAGGGCGTGCCCAATTTCAAATTGACCAAGTTGGTGATATCAAAGAATTTGAAGCTTATCTTGTCCCTAATACAGGTGCTGGCGATCATGAGATGCAAATTCGTGTGGTGGACAAAAATGGCCAGTTGCTCGCAACGCAACCTTATTTATTTAATGACGACCAATCAAAGTTACCGATAGTTATCCCTGCTCAACAAGCGAGTGGTCAACCGACCGTCTTTACCCTGACTCGAGGGGCGATTGAGAATGATAAATTTACCGCCAATTTAAATCCGGCGGAAGGTGATAACGGTAATTTACGCAAGATGATTCATCTGCAAACGACCAAAAAAATGAATGACAATGAGTCAACCATTATCGGTTTGTATCATAACTTGAATACCGATTTCGGTTTAAAACTCTCGACTTCGACTCGCTTAGCCGATGTGGCTCGTTTAGAAAAAGAGGCGGCGGAATCGCGTATTGGCTCAGTGTCTGGAGTTAACTTGGATGAAGAAGCAGCAAATATGATGAAGTTTCAGCATGCTTATATGGCCTCATCGCGCATCATGCAGGCTGCAAATGACACGTTTAATACCATTTTGCAGCTCAGGTAGGGGGACAAGTAAATGTTAAATCGAATTTCTAGCTTCCATAACTATCAGTCGGTGCAAAACGATTTACGTCGCCAAGAAAATAAAGTTCATCACAACCAAGCGCAATTAGCTTCGGGAAAAAAGCTTTTGTCTGCCGGAGATAACCCACTCGCGACGCATTACATTCAAAATGTAACACAACAAGAAGAGCAGTTGCGCCAATACTTAGATGCCATTGTACTGGTTCGTAATCGTCTTGAGCACCAAGAAGTGATCATTTCTAATGCCGAAGAGTTTACCGATAAAGCCAAGCGTATGGTCATGGAAATGATCAACGGTTCATTATCTCCCGAAGATCGTGAAACTCAGGCGCGGCAAATTCAAGAAATTGCTAATAACTTTTTGAATCTTGCCAATGTACAAGACGAAACGGGTAATTTTATTTTTGCGGGAACTCGGCCGAAGAACCAACCTTTTTTTCGAGATAATCAAGGTAACGTGACCTATTACGGTGATGATTATCAGCGAAAAATGCGTATCTCCAATAATTTAGAAATGCCCTTCAATACCCCAGGCAACCAAATGTTTATGGATATTAATAATCCATTTGGTGATTTTGAACCTGAGTATGCATTACAAGAAGGATCGGAATTATTGCTTGAGCGGGCAACGAACAGTGATGACGGTGATAATGCCAGCTATACGGTAACGTTTGTGGATATGCTCAATGGCGGCTTTGCTTATCAGTTAGAGCGTGATGGTGAGGTTGTCGAGGTTAATGACTTTGATCCAAGAACAGGGGTTCAATATCAAGGTCTCACTATTAATATCAAAGGCAGTATCACAGCCGGAGACAGCATCACTCTGAATCCACGTAAAACATTTACAGTATTTGATAGTTTTAAAAAAGCCATTGAGTACTCGAAAGGTTCTGTTTCCGATGCTTCAACCACTGGCAAGCTTCATCAAATCACCGAAGAATTACACACTGCCTTTATTCATTTAAACCAAGTTCGTTCGGATGTCGGTGCTCGATTGAGCACCTTAGATCTACAAGAAGATCAGCATGAAGATTTTAAAATCAGTCTGGCTCGCTCGAAGAGTCAGTTTGAAGATCTCGATTACTCGCAAGCAGTGATTGAATTTAATGAAAACTCGAGAGCGCTGCAAGCCTCTCAATTGGCGTTTGGCAAAGCGAAAGATTTAACCCTATTTAATTACCTTTAGAGGTTAGTGAGAATCGCTTGCTCAGCATCATTAAGTCGTTGTTTGAGTTCGGGACAAGAACTTGTTTCTCTCGAACAACGCTTAACCTCGAAAGGTTAATAAATCCTATCTTTGTGCCTTATGTGCTATGCCATCAGTGCGAAAAGAGAGGTGTTTTTTTGCTTTAAATCTCATCTTGTCTTCGGTCGGCTTTCCTTTGCCAGTCGACAGCAGGCGGAGCGGCAAAAAAAGCGGCAACGGTATGTTATCAGTGCTGAACGAAAGAGAGTTTTGTAAATAATTGAAATTAACTTATTGATTATAAAGGTTTAAAATTTTCATTGAGTTCGTTTGAAAAGTTGGCATGTTTATTGGATTAATTTAAACAGAGTGAATAC